>SXXH01000314.1 GCA_005789645.1 Planctomycetia bacterium | reverse complement strand
GAAGGCTTGCTGGTGGCCGGGCGGGCGCTCGCCCGCACGGGCGATTGCGTCGAGTCGGCTCCACTGCTCGTCGCGGGCTTGCGTCTGGCGCCGCACGCTCACGACGCGCCGGCGGCGCGCGCGGTGCTTTTGGCTTGCGCCATCCAGCGCGGCGCGCGCGACGAAGCGTCGGCGCTCGAACGCGCCGCGCGAGCCAGCGCCCAATGGCAGGCGACCATGAAGGCGCGACGCCTGCAGGCGCGCGCCCGGCCAGACGAGCTGCTACCGACGATCGGCATCGCGGAACTGTGGCTGTCGGTCGACGAGCCGCGACGCGCCTTGCAAGCGCTGGACGCGTACCTCGCGCGCCAAGGTGCCCGCCTGGACGCGCGCTGCTTCGGCTTGCGCGCGGAATGCCTGCGGCGACTCGGCGAACGCGCGTCGGCGCGGGAATACTTGGCGCGCGCGAGGGCGCTGGCCCCGGAGGACGCGGAGCTGTCGTACTTCGAGGCGCTCTTGGCGCGCGACGAGGGCGATCGAGAAAGTGCGTTGGCGGCCTTGCGCCGCGCTTGCGACGCTTCCAACGCGCGCGAAGGACGGCTCCTGCGCGCGCAGCTCGAACTAGCGCGCTGGATGCTGGAGGACGGACGCGCGGACGAGGCGCGCGCGCGCCATGCGCGCTACCTCGAGCTGGGCGGCGACGAACCGCTCGAGCGCCGCTAGGGCCTGCTCGCGCTGGCGGCCAGCACGGAACTCGCAGCGAGGGATGGCGGCCCCCGCGCACCTGAGCGCCGCAGGGACCGAATGGGCCTTGGAAGCCGCTCGCGGGACCATCAACCGCCCGACGACTCGCCACTCGACGCATCACCAGCGTCGGAATCGCCACCTGACGACTCGCCGAGCGCCGCCAATGCGCGCCGCGTCTCGACCACCCAACGACCCTCGGGCTCGCGCTCGAGGTACTCGCGCAGCGTGGCGCGCGCTCCGGACTCGTCGCCCGACTTCGACAACGCATGGGCGAGGTTCAGGTGCACGGGCTCGGGCAGTTCGAGGCCCTCGGCGTGCGCGGTGGAAAGCACCGCGCGCCACAAGGGCGCGGCCTCGGCAGGTCGGCCTTGGCGCAGTCGGCACACGGCCAGGTGGTTGCGCGCGGACAACTGCGCCGGATCGCGCTCGAGCGCCAGCGCGAAGCGCTCCGCGGCTGCGTCGACGCGCCCTTCGCCGAACAAGCGCACCCCCTCCTCGACTCCTTGCGCGGCGGCCTCGGCGAGCAGTTCCGCGGCCGAACCCAAGCCCTGCGCGTCGAGTCCTTGCGCGCGCGCGGCCACGAAATGCGCCAGCGCGTCGTCGCGCCGGCCGCGCAGTAGGGCGTCGAAGCCTGCGCGCTTCTCGAGCAACGCGACCTCGGCCCCCAGCGGCACGCCGCGCGCCACGAGCGCGTCGAGCACGGCGCGAGCCTCGGGGTAGCGACCAGCGGCGGCCAAGCACTCGGAATGGAAGCGTTGGGCGTCGACTTCGTCGGGGTCGTGGCGCGTGCTGGCCGCGGCGTGCTCGAGTGCCGCGACGAGGTCCTTCTTCTTGGCGGCCTCCTTGCCGACCAGGAGATGCGCCTGCGCCAACGCGCGATCGCAGTAGGGCAACAGGGGATCCGCGGCGCGCGCGCGCGACAAGAGCTCGAGCCCGCTCGCCGCGCCCCCGTCCTTGCACAACATGGCGATGCCGCGCGCGCGCAGCACGACCGGCTCGATCTTGGACACGCGCTCCAGCGCGAGGATCTCGCGCAAGGCGTCCTCGAACGCGCCGGAAGCGGCGTAGATCTCGGCTGCCGCGGCGCGCGGCTCCGGATCGAGCGGACGATCGGCGGCGCTTTCGGCGAGGATGCGCAAGGCGTCGATGCGCGACCCGCGCAAGGCCATGGCGCGTGCGCGCAAGACCGGCTCTTCGGACCCGGCGCGCGCTGCGAGCGGCAGCAGCTCCTCCACTTCGGCCAAGCGGCCGAACTCCAAGGCGGCGCGCAAGCGCACCAGCTCGGGATCCAGCTTGCGCTGGACGGCGGGGAAGCCCTGCACGCCGACGGAACCGGCACCAGCGGAGCGTGCGGCGGCTCCAGCATCGGCGGCTGCGACTGGTCGTGGTCCGGCGTCGGACGCACCTCCCTCGGGGCCGCAAGCGCCCAACCATCCGCACGCAGCCCAGGCACAGCCCGTCACGAGGCTCGCAGCCAGCATCCTGCGTGCACGGGGGATGCTCGCTGCGCGTTCCGGACGCGGGCCACGGAACGGGGAATCAGCACGGAGCGGTGAATCAGCAGGAGTCGAGGGTCTGGCCAAGCGGCGCATAGTCTACCTGCGCCGCCCCGCGGGCTGATCGCTTCCTCGCCGCTGTGGGCAGCGCGGAATGGCTGCTAGGATCCGAACCGCCGCTGCCAAGCGGTGCCTATACCTGCCCACGCCAGCGATGGAACACGAACTGCAACTAGGGGCCGAAGACCCGCTCGAGGAGACCCGTCTATTGGCGGCCGCGTTGCAGGCGCACTCGCGCCGCGCGGCCGCTCGCGGCGTGGCATGGAGCCGCGTCGAAGCCAACTTGAGCGTCGAAGGCAAGTCAGGTGTCGAGACCAAGACGATGCCTAGTTCCGCCGCCGCGGACCGTGCGCGGTCTGCCGACGCGGGCGTAGCCGCGCCTGCGCCCACTGAATCGCCGCGCATCTTGGCGCCGGCTTGCGCCACGCTAGAAGACTTGCGCGCCGCCGTGGCACGCTGCACGGCCTGCGAGTTGTGCCGCACGCGCACGCAAACGGTGTTTTCCGACGGGTTGGGCGCACGACGCATCTTGTTCGTGGGCGACGCGCCGGGCGCGGATGAAGACCGTAGCGGGGTGCCCTTCGCCGGCGCCGCTGGCCAGTTGTTGACCGACATCATCGAGAAGGGCATGCGCTTGCGCCGAGACGAGGTATGGATCGCCAACCTCCTCAAGTGTCGTCCGTCCGACAACGGCAAGCCTGCTCCGCGCGCCAGCGAGTCTTGCTCGCCGTGGCTGGAGCGCCAGATCGAACTGATGCAGCCTCGGATCATCATTGCCTTGGGGCAAGCTGCCGCGAGCCACTTGCTCGGCAGCGACGACAATCTGGCGCGCCTGCGCGGGCGCGTGCATGAGCGACGCGGGATTCCGCTCGTCGCCACCTACCATCCCGCCAACTTGCTGCGCACGCCGGCGGACAAGAAGGAGTGCTGGCAGGACATCCAATTGGCGATGCGCGCCATCGGACTGCAGCTTTCTAGCTAAGTCCGGATATCAATAGGCTTGTGGCGATTCCTGTGGGCGCCCAGCAGCCGCCTTGGAAACTCTGGCTAAGGCCACGGAGAGGATGGCGCGAATGCAACCAGCGGTGGCTGAGGGAGCCAAACTGAGTCCCCAAGCCCCCTCGAGTAACAAACGCGCCCGGAAGGGGTATGGCGTCCGCACCGAAGGATGCCCCGCTAGGCTCGCGCCGCGCGGATGCCCCCTGCAGGTGTGGATGGCGGCTCCGTGAGGGGGCCGAGGCGGAGTGCTCGAGCGCACGAGTCCGGGAGACAAGCCCAGCGAGCTTTCACGGAATCCAAGCTCGGAACGCCTCTTCGGTTGACCCTCACCTAGGCCACCGCTATCTTCCCCACTCCTCTTTCCCCGCTTCCGAGGCCGTCAACAGCCAGAGGAGCACACCACCCCCCGTGCAGCGCCTGACGCGACGCACTCGATCGGCTCCGCGAGGGCTGCTCGGGAGCACGCTGAAGTCGAAGCAGCTTGGCCGCGCGTCGGTCCGGCAACCTTGGCCGCGTGTAGGCCATGCCACGGAGCGGAATGGTGCGGGGCGGAGCTAGATCGCTAGGCCGGTAGCAATACACAGACCGGTTAGAAACAGTCCCCCAAAGCTGTGCTTCACGCACACTGCATCGCACCGATTCGCGACTACGGTCGCGAGCCGAAAGCGGCGCAGGCAGTCCCCCCAGCACCCGAGTTGACCACCCCCCCCTCTACCTGCGGCCTCATGGCCGCGTGGAGTGTTCCGTGCCTGCGCGCCCCTGGCGTACAGCGGGCCACGGTGCTTGAGCGTCGCGAAGCCGGATCCCGTGCTTCGTCGTCGACGCTTTGGAACGAGGTGGCTCGATCGCGTGCCCGCACGCTGTCGTCCGACGCAACCCGTCCGCACTGACTACTCGAAGGGTTTCCCAAGCATCATGCAGCTGAGGTCGATCCTCGTCCCCCTCCTCGCGGCGCTCCCGGGCGCGTGCACCACCCCTAACCAGGCCGAGCGCGCCTCCATCGCGCCGTCCGCTGCTCCCGTCCCGGCCGCCGAGGCCTCGGTGGTCGAAGCCGCGGCGCCGGCCGCCACGGCGTCCCTGCCCGCCGGCCAAGAGGGTGCACAACTCTCCGAGGACGCGGCGCGGCTGGAACGCCTGCGCCAGCAGGGTCGCTTCCTGTCGCAGCAGTACGAGCAGGAAGGCGATCGCGCCCTCGAGCGCGCCGACCTCTCGGCCGCCCTGCGCGCCTACGCCTCGGCGCTCGAGACGGATCAGGACAGCAGCAGCGCGCGCGACAAGATGCGCAAGGTCGAGGCTCTGATGGGCGACCGCTACGCCGGCGCGGCCGCGTTCCTCGAGGACGCGACCGAGCAGGAGGTGGTGCGCCGCGCCCAGGCCCGCATGGCCGCCGAGGAGCACCTCGCGCGCGGCAAGACGGCCCTCGCCGGCGGCGACCATCTGCTCGCCATCGACGAGTTCCGCTCGGCCGAGATGATCGTGCGCTACAACCCGCTGGTGGCGCAGGGCTCGCTGGAGCTGAAGGCCGTCCAAGGCCAGCTCGAGACCGCCATCCGCATGAGCGACGAGGCCGTCGCCAGCGAGATGCGCCGCCGCGAGGACGAAGCCGCCACGGCGCGCGCCGCCCGCGAGGCGGAAGAGGCCGCTTACTTCGAGAACAAGCTGCGCACGCTCTACGCGCAGGCCAACACCGCGTTCCTCGCCGAGGACTACGCCAAGGCCGAGGCCCTCACGAACCAGATCCTGGTCGAGTCGCCTGGCAACAAGGATGCGCTCGAGCTGCGCCAGACGGCGCGGGACATGCGCCACGCGCAAGCCGACGAGCACAACCGCCGCCACTACCGCGAGCAGTGGATCCGCACGATCGAGGAGCTCGACACGATGAACGTGCCCCAGACGGAGGCGCTCGTGTTCGACGACCTCAAGCGCTGGGCCGAAGTCAGCCAACGCAAGCCGCTGGAGTTCTCGGCGCTGTCGAGCGACCCGGGCGGCGAGAAGGCCGCGGTGATGTCGCGCCTCGAAGACACGATCATCACGCCCAAGTTCCTCGGCGCCGACGGTGAAGGTTCGCCTCTCGAGGAAGTCGCCGCGTTCCTGCAGAGCGTTTCGCAGGTCAACTTCGTCATCTCCCCCAAGGTCATGGAGGAACTCGACGAGGAGCAGCGCATGGTCAAGCTGGACCTGCCCGAGCGCAGCGTCAGGAAGCTGCTCGACCTGCTGGCCGAGACGAGCGAGTCGCTGCGCTGGAAGGTGCAGGACGGCGTCGTCAAGTTCGTCGTCAAGGACGAGCTCAAGGGCGGCCAGAAGCTCAAGAACTACGAGGTCAACGACCTGATCCGTCCGATCCAGGACTTCCCCGGTCGCGAGATGAACGTCGCCCCCACGGGCGGCGTGCAGCTCACGGAGGAGGAGGCCAGCGAGCGCGAAGCCAACGTCGTCACCGGCGACCAGCTGGACACGCTGATCAGGAACAACGTGGCCCCGGGTTCGTGGGACGCCGACCCCGACAACAGCCTGCGCATCAGCAACGGCACGATGGTCGTCAACCAGACGCCCGAGGTGCACGAGCAGATCGCCAAGCTGCTGCAGGACCTGCGCGAAGCGACCGGCATCATGGTCGACATCCAGGCGCGCTTCCTGTCGGTCGAGGACAACTTCCTCGAGGACATCGGCGTCGACTTCCGCGGCCTCGGCCAACCGGGCCTCGGCACCAACGCCTTCTTCAACGACTTCGGCGACGCCTCGACCCAGAGCGACCTCGGCAACGAGATCGGCCAGGGCTCGGACCTCGGCGCGTTCTACGACAAGAGCTCCAACCAGGAGATGCGCGCGCGCGTCGAGGAGCTGTACGACACGACGCTCGGCGACGAGGATGTGCTGGTCGGCTCGGGCGGCCTGTCGTTCCAGTGGACCTACCTGAACAACCTGCAGCTCCAGATGGTGCTGCGCGCGGTCAGCAAGTCCGAGCGCGTCGAGTTGGTCACCAGCCCGCGAATCACGGTGCACAACACCGCCCGCGGCAACTTGGCGGTCCTCAACCAGGTCGCCTATGTGCAGGACTTCAACGTCGAGATCGCGCAGGGCTCCAGCATCGCCGACCCGATCGTGGCGGTGGTGCAGGACGGCGTGGTCCTCGACGTGCGTCCGGTGGTCTCCGCCGACCGCCGCTTCATCACCCTCGAGTTGCGTCCGACCGTCGCCGAGTTGCGTCGCCCGATCGCCGAGATCGTCACGACGCTGGGCTCGCAGAACTCGGTCACCATCCAGCTGCCGGAAGTCGACCTCCGCCGCGTGCGCACGTCGATCCCGATGCCGGATGGCGGCACGGTGCTGCTCGGCGGCTTGAAGGTTTCGGATCGCCAGGACATGAATTCCGGCGTGCCGATCCTCAACAAGATCCCCATCGTGTCGTTCTTCTTCGACCGCAAGGGGCACTACGTGTCCAATCGCAAGATCCTGGTGCTGCTGAAGGCCCAGATCCTCATCCCGCAGGAACTGGAGCCGAGCGAGGCCCAGCTGCGCCCCACCACCCGCGTGGAGCGCGACTGAGCGCCCCTCCCCTTCGCAACCGACGAACCCAGACACATCGCAGCGTAGGAAGCTAGACCAGACATGATCCGCCAAGAAAAGAACGCCCTGCTGCTCGCCCTCGCCGTCGCGGCCTGCCGGTCGACCGGACCCGAAGCCCTCGAGGTCTCGGCCGACGCGGCACCCGCGCCGGTGGCCGTCGAACCCCAACAGGGTGGCGACGGTTCCGGCCAGTTGGCTCGCGACGCGCAGGTGCTCGACCTTGCGCAGCAGCGCAAGGCCTTCCTCGTCGCCACCAACCTCGACACCGCCAAGGCGTTGATGGGACGCCTCGATTTGGAAGGCGCCCTCGCCGCCGTGGACGAGGCCATCAAGCTCGACGCCGACAACTTGTCCGCCCGCGACCTGCGCGCCCAGATCCTCGCCCTGCGCGGGGACAAGATCGCCGTCAACCAGACGGTGGCGCAGGACATGGAAGCGGCCTACGCGCTGCGCATGCAGCAGATCAAGACCGAGGTCCAGGACTCGCTGTCCAAGGCCAACCTGCATGTCGCCCGAGGCGACTACCAGGCGGCGGTGGCCGAGCTGGAGATCGCGCGCAACGCCGTGCGCTTCGCGCCCTACTCGGTCAAATGGGACGGCCTCGACCAGCAGGTCGACGCCACGCTCGCCAAGGTCAAGGACCAGCGCGCGCAGGCCGAGAAGGCCGCCCAGGAGACCGCCGAGCGCAAGGCCACCGAGGCCCTGCGCGCGGAGGAGGCCGCCGAGCGCGAGCGCAAGCTGGCGGTCCTCAACAACATCCTCGACTCCGCGATCACGGCCTTCGACGCTGGCGACTACGAGGAGGCCGAGGACCTCGCCGACCAAGCGCTGCTCGAGGATCCGCGCAACGAACAAGCCAAGGAGATCCGCGACTCGGCCTTCCGCGCCGGACGCACCAAGGTGCGCGCCGACTACGTCGAGGCCAAGCGCGAACAGTTCCGCCGCTGGCGCGAGCAGATGAAGGAGATCCAGATCCCCTACGTCGACGTCATCACCCAGCCGGCCGCCAAGGCTTGGAACGAGATGACCGAGCGTCGTTCGAAGCGCCAAGGGCTGGACCTTTCGACCAAGGTCGAGGAGGGCGACCTCGCGCTGCGCGAGATGCTCAAGCAGACCACCGTGCAGATCCCGCCCATCGCCGACGAGGAAAGCCTCTCGAAGGTGATCGACACCCTGCGCCTGGTCTCCGGCCTGCCGCTGGTCGTCGACCCCGCCGCCGAGGCCGCCGCCAGCGAAGCCGGCACCACTTTCACGCTCAAGCTCGAGAACAAGCTGACGGCCCACCAAGCCCTCAACTTGATCACCCAGATGGCGGGCGAGAACGTCACGTGGACCACGCGCCACGAGGCGGTGCTCGTCACCACCAAGGAGAAGGCCCGCACCAAGCCTTTCCTGTACAACCACGACGTGCAGGACCTCGTGTTCGGCCTGACCGACTTCCTCGGTCCGCGCATCGACCAGCTGCGCCTGATCGAGAACATGAGCGACGACGACGGCGGCGGCCCCTTCGGCGCCGTGGGCGAGAAGCCCAAGATCCTCGAACCCGCCGACTTGGCGACCCTGATCCAGGAGAACATCGCCAAGGGCAGCTGGAGCGACGAAGGCATCTCCATCGAGGCCTCCGACGGCTACATCCTCGTCAACCACACGGCCGAGATTCAGCAGCAGATCGTCAACTTCCTGAACGATCTGCGCCGCTTCTCGACCTCGCTCGTGACGATCGAGTCGAAGTTCCTCACGGTCAGCAACAACTGGATCCAGGAGCTGGGCGTCGACTTCCGCGGCCTCGACAACGTCGAGGTGTCGGATGTCACCAACGGCCTCGAGGACCAGGCGAGCAAGGGCCTCGACAACGGCGGCTCCGGCACTGCCGGGCAAAACGCGGCGGGCAGCCCCTCGGCCGGCATCTTCTACGACGACGGCGCCGATGGCGACTACCGCGCGACCACGCAGAACTTCTTCGAGTCGCAGCTCGGCAACGCCCTCTCGACCGTGGGCGGCATGACCTTCCAGTGGACCTACCTGAACGACGTCAACCTCTCGGCGCTCATGCGGGCCGTCGAGAAGAGCAGCGAAGTCCAGCTCGTCAACGACCAGGTCGTCAGCGTGCACAACACGCAGCGCGCCTACGTGACGGCCATCAACCAGAAGGCCTACATCCAGGACTTCGACGTCGAGGTGGCCCAGTTCCAAGCCGTCGCCGACCCGGTGGTCAACGTGCTCAACGAGGGCGTCGTCCTCGATGTGCGCCCGACGATCCACCAGAACCGCCAGTACCTGACGCTGGAGATCCAGCCCACCGTGGCCAAGGTCGTCGCGTTGCGCGACTTCAGCTCGACCTTGGGCGGCAACACCTCCCCCATCAAGTTCCAACTGCCCGAACTGAAGGTGGAGTCGGTCTTCACCTCGGCCGTGCTGCCGGACGGCGGCTCGCTGATGCTTGGCGGACTCTCGAGCGTGCGCAACATCGAGCGCCGCGCCGAGGTGCCTTGGATCGCGAAGATCCCGGTGATCGGCTTCTTCTTCAAGAACGAGGGCTACAGCGACGAGAACCGCTCGCTGATGATCCTGATCCGCGCGCGCATCACCGATGTGCGCGACGAGATGCGCAAGCTCGAGGCGCGCTGAGCGCGACGCCCCCCGCACCGGCGGGAAGGCATGGCGGCGGGGAGTTCCGGTTTCGGGGCTCCCCGCCGCGCTTCCCATCCAGCTCCCGGGCTAGGCGCCACCGGCCTTGACCAGCGCCATATCGAGGCCAAGACTTAGCAGTTTGCATTTCCAGAAGTTGTTTCAAGCAGCGCTTCTTCCCTCCCCGATAGGCCTTTTCAAGCGGAATGCCGTCTCGACTCCGGGCAGGGAGTCGGGGATCCTGACGGTGGCCGCGCGAGGGCGCAGGCGATGGGCAAACTTTGGTCGCGACTGGGAGCGTGCGCGCTCCTCTCCACGGGTCTGGGTTCCGCCACGGCGCAGAACCTGATCGACGGTGGCTCCTTGTGGACCCGCACCGACGACGGCGCGGGCTGGACGGGACGCGTGGTGTCGATCGGCGCGCGCGGCAGCCAGGTCTTCACCGAGTTCGAGTACGGCAACGACCACGTCGAGTTGATCTCGGCCTACTCGGCCATGCCGGTGCTGCCGGTGTGGGAACGCGGCGTGCCGCTCGAAAGCCAATACGCGCATGTCGATTCGGCCGACTTGGCGGACGTGCACGCGTCGGTGCGGATGCTGCCGCAAGCGAGCGGCTCGAACTCGCGCGTGCCGCTGGTCTCGTGCTGGCGTTCCAGCTCGAGCACGCCCGCGTGGACCTACACCTGGCCCGGCGCAGCGCTGCAACCGGCCAAGGTCGCGGTGTCCGACGACGGCCAGACCATCGTGGCCGTCGCCACCAGCCAGGCGAACCTGCGCCTGCAAGTGGCGATCTTCGGCATCGGCTCGGGCGCTCCGCTGTGGTCCGGCGAGATCGCGAACATGGTCGGGCAGTTGCGCGGCTTCGATCTCGCCGCCGATGGCAGCGCGTTCTACGCCGCCACCAGCTCCACCGGCATCGTGTTCGACACGGTCACGCGCAGCGTGCGCCAGGTCGTGGCGGTGCCCACGGGCGGCGAAGCGCACGCCATTTCCGGCGATGGATCGGTGTTCGCCTACGGCTACTTCAACGGCGCCGACGTGTGGCGACGCGACGCCTCGGGCGGCTACGCGCGCATCCACCAGCACTCCCTCGCGGGCTCGAACTACTGCGCGCGCATCGACATCGCCAAGGACTCGTCGACCATCGCGTGGGCCTTCAACTACTTCGACACGAACCTCAAGGTGCGCGTCGAGGCCTTCGACGTCGCCACGCGCGCCACGACCATGGCCGAGGAGATCGTCGGCGTCGGCAGCCAGCAGAACTCCACCGGAGACATCTCCATCTCGGCCGACGGAGCGCGCTTCGCGCTCGGCTTGTGGGGCGACCAATCGGCGAGCGTGGCCCAGCTGCGCCTCTACTCGCGCTCGAGCTCCATGCCGATCGCCACGCACTCGACCACTGGCTCGGTCTTCGACGTGGACCTCAGCGGCGACGGCGAACGCGTCGCCATCGCCGCCAAGAACGGCCACGCCAACACCTTCACCACAGGAGGGTCGATCGCGCTGTACGCCTTCGACGCCTCGGACCTGCGCGTCGCTGGCGCACCGCGGATCGGCGCGAGCCACGTGGTCCACCTGCGTGGACCGGCCAACTCGCCGACGCGCCTGTTGCGCGCGCCCGCGCCGGCCTCCGGTCCGTCGAACTTCGGCTCCATCGGCGTGCTGCGCCTGCAACGCAGCGCGTTGACGATGACGACCATGCCGAACAGCGACTCCTCCGGCGCGTCGAGCCTCTCGATCTTCGTGCCCGGCGACGCGAGCCTCGTGGGCACCACCCAGTGGTACCAGGGCTTCCACACGAGTCCGAGGCGACTGACGTCCGACTGGGCGCAGGTCACGATCCTGCCGTGAGGCGGGGCCAGCGCGGCGCGGCGGGCGAGGGATCGGATGGCGCGCATCGCGTGCGTCGACGCGGGGTCGGCGCGTAGAATCAAAGCAGCGTGACGCACCTCTCCGCCATCCTCTTCGACATCGACGACACGCTGGTCCCGACCACCGCCTTCGCGCGTCGCGCGCGCAGCAACGCGGTGCGCGCCATGATCTCGGCGGGCCTCGACCTGCCGGAGGAAGAGGTGCTCAAGGAACTCGACGAGGTGCTGCACGAGTTCAGCTCCAACTACGAGCACCACTTCGACAAGTTGCTCATGCGGCTGCGTCCGAAGAGCCTCGAACGGGTCAACCCCGCCCTGGTCGTGGCGGCCGGCGTCGCGGCGTACCACGACACGAAGTTCCTCGAACTCGCGCCCTTCGACGATGTCTACCCGCTGTTGCGCGATCTCAAGCGCGCGGGCGTGCGCCTCGGCATCGTCACGCACGGCTGGACCGTGAAGCAAGCCGAGAAGCTCGTGCGGCTGGGTCTGGTGCCCTACCTCGATCCCAAGGCGGTCTTCATCAGCGACCAGATCGGGATCAGCAAGCCCAACCCCAAGCTGTACCAACGGGCCTTGTCCGACATGGGCCTGGCGCCGGAGGCGGTCATGTACGTCGGCGACAGCCCCGAGCACGACATCGCGCCGCCCAAGTCGATCGGCATGGTGGCGACCTGGGCGCGACGCGCCAGCCGGCACAAGGACGAGGCACCCAAGGTCGCCCCGGACCACGTGATCGAGGACTTCGATCAGCTGCGGCCCATCCTGCGCAAGGACTACGGGCTGCCGCTGTCCTGATCCGCTGCTCGCAGCCGGCCACCTGCCAGTTCGAGCACCTCGTCCGCCAGCATCTCGACCAGCGCGCGATCGTGCGCCACGAAGAGCAGCGCGAGGCCGCGGCGTTCGACGAGTTCTCCGAGCAGCCGCGCGAACTCGGCGCGCAAGATCGGATCGAACGACGCGGTCGGCTCGTCGAGCACGAGGACGCGGGGATCGAGCGCCAAGGCGCGGCACAGGGCGACGCGCGCACGCTCGCCGCCCGACATGCGGGCCGGCAGGCGCGCCAGGAACGACGCGTCCAACCCGACCTCCTCCAACAGGAGCAGCGCGCGTTCGTCGGCCGCGGCGCGCGCGAACCCGCCGAGCACGCGCAGCGGCTCGACCAGCGACTCGCGCACGCTGCGACGCGGGTCCAGCGAGCCGCGCGGATCCTGGAACACGGCGCCGAAACGCTGGCGCAACGGTCGGCGAGCACGCTCGTCCATGTCGGACCACGGCAGGCGTGTGCCGGCTTCGTCGCGGTAGTGCACCACCCCCGCGGAGGGAGCCTCCAACGCGAGGAGCAGCCGCAGCAAGCTGGTCTTGCCGGCGCCCGAGGCGCCCACGACCGCCGTCGCGCGGCCGGCGCGCAGCGCCAGCGACGCGCCGCGCAGCACGTGGCGCTTGCGAGCGCGACCATCGCCGCGCACGAGGTGCAGATCGGTGGCCTCCAGCACGAGCTCGCCCATCCGGGCGCCTCGCGCACGACGCGGTGCTGGCGAGAAGGCGCGCACCAGCGGGTTGTCCAGATCCGCGAGGAACTCGCCGGAGTCGCGCGACGCGACGAGCGAGCCCCCTTCGAGCTGCAACACCCGCTGCGCCCGCTCCGCGGCGAGGCGCTCGTGCGAGGCGGCGATCCACGCCAGGCCCTCGGCGTGGCGCAGCCGCTCGAGGTCGTCGTAGAGGCGAGCCGCGGCGGCGTGATCCAGCGCGCTGGATGGTTCATCCAGCAGCAACAGGGCCGGTCGGCGCACCAACGCGACCGCCAACAGCACGCGCTGCCGCTCGCCACCCGACAACTGGTGCGGAAGGCTGCGCGCCATGCGCTCGGGCTCCGGCAATCCCGCGTCGAAGAGGGCGCGGAGCACGCGCCGTTCGTGTTCCGCCGTTGGAACCCCCAGCGCGCGCAGCGGCTCGGCCACGAGATCTCCGGCGCGCCACAGCGGGTCCAAGGCCGCGCGGGGCTCCTGGAACACGAAGCCGATCTCGCGCCACGGCGCGGCGCCACCCGTCCTCGACAAGCCGCCCATGGGCGACTCGTCGGCGTCGAGCAGGCCGCCGATGGCTCGCAGCAGGCTGGACTTGCCGGCGCCCGAGCGTCCGACCACGGCCAGCGACTCGCCGCGGCGAATCGTCAAATTGATTTGACGAAGTGATTCGACCCCGGCGCGGCGCAGTCCAAAATCGCGCAGCTCGAGCAGGAAGTCGCCGCTCACGGCGTCGCCCCTTCGCCCACGGACGCGGCGACGCGCGAGGCGCCGGCCCCTCCTCCGGCCAGCACCAGCAGGGCCAAGGCGGTGGCGGCGACGAGCAAGCTCGGCGGCAGCCAGATCCAAGCGCGATCGAGCCCGGCCGCACCCGCCGCCAAGCCGCCCCAGGTCGCCTGCGGCACGCTGGTCGACAAGCCCAGCCACGAGAGCGCGGCCTCGACCCCCACCGCGCCCGCGGCGACGAAGGCGGTGGAGACGAACGCGGCGGTGGTGGTCGCCGGCATGACGTGCACCAAGGCGATGCGCCACGACGGGATCCCCGCCACGCGCGCGGCGAGCACATGCTCGCGACCGCGCTCGAGGATGGCGAGGGCGCGCACGACGCGCGCGACCGGAGTCCACGCCACGCACGCGATGGTCGCCACCAGCGCGAACCCCGGCGCGAGGCTCTCGCGCGTGGCGGCCAGCACGACGATGGCGAGGAACAGGAACGGGAGGCTCGCGAGCGCCTCCATGCCTCGCTGCACGAGGGCGTCCACCAGCCCGCCGAACCAACCCGCCGCCAAGCCCAGCAACAAGCCCAAGGACAGGGCGAAGAACGCCGCCCCCAACGCGATCTCGAGGGTCGGCGCGGCGCCATGCAGCAAGCGCGCCAGGACATCGCGACCCAAGGCGTCGGTGCCCAGCGGATGTCGCCAAGCGCTGTCGAGGCCTGGTTCGCCGGGCAGCGTCGCGACGCCGCGCGACGCCTGCGCGCCGCTCCAACTCGGCGGG
The DNA here is from genome assembly GCA_005789645.1 of Planctomycetia bacterium. Taxonomy (GTDB): domain Bacteria; phylum Planctomycetota; class UBA1135; order UBA1135; genus SXXH01. The sequence continues at coordinate 6,744 of SXXH01000314.1, read as the reverse complement.
CTCCACGATTCGGCCAGTCGGGTCTCGTTCGGACCGAAGGCGAGCGGCGCCCAGACGACGCGCGTCACCTCGTGCGCGCCACGCGCCAAGCTCTGCTTGTCGAGGAAGCGCGGCGCATCGTGGCGCGCCCATGAAGCGCCAAGCGCCAGCAGCGTCGTCACCAAGAGCGTGGCGCCCAGACCCTTGGCTCGCGGCGTGCGACTCCGAGCGAGGCACCAGCCGAGCAGGACGACGAGCGGCACGCACAGGAACCGCGCGTGTTCACCGCCCGACAGGTTCGCCATCGCGGGGCTGCCCGCGCGCCGGCGCAAGCCCTCGCCTGTGGCCTCCTCCCACAAGCCATGCAGGGCGCGCAGCTCGCTCGCATCCGCGTGCTGCGTGGCGCGCTCGAAGCGCGCGAGGAAGCCCGGTTCAGGCTCGCCCTCCAGTTCCGCCTTGACGCGCGCCATGCGCGCCAAGTTGACGCGCGCAGCGGCCACGACGAGCGCGTCGCGCGCGCCGGACTCCGCCTCCCCGGACGCCGCGTCCGTCGTCGCCGACAACTCGGACGCCGACAACTCGTCCAGCAGCTGCCGCGCTGCCGCGCGCGCCTCGCGCACGCGTTCGACTTCGATCGCCTCCGCCCACAAGGGACGCCCGTTGGCGAGCAGCGGCGCCAACCACGCGAGGCTCAGCAAGCCCGCCAAAGTCGACCAGGCCATGCAGCGCGGCCAATGGCTGGCGCGCGACTCAACCATGGACCACCCGTGCATCCAACCGCGCCAACAGAACGTCGGAGAGCACCGAGCCGGCCACCGCCAACGTGGCCGCCAAAGTGCAGGCCGCGAGCACGATCCCGTGGTCGCGCGCCAAGACCGCCTCCATGGCGTACCCGCCGAGTCCCGGCAGGCCGAAGATCGTCTCGACGACGACGGAACCGGAGATCAAGCCCGGCAGCGCGCCGCCCAACAGCCCCACCAGCGAACCGGCGGCGTGGCGCCAACCATGGCGCCGCAAGGCCTCGGAACGCGACAGTCCGTTGGCCCGCGCGGCGCGCATCCATTCTTCGCCTTCGATCGCCTGCAACCCTGCGGCGAATTGCCGCGCGAGGTGCGCGATCGAACCGAGCGACAAGGAGAGCACCGGCAGCACCAGGTGCCAGGCGCGATCCAGCGACGAGGGCAGGCTTGGATCGCGCGACTCCAGTCCGAGCGCGGGGAACCAGTCGATGCCCGTCGGCCCCAAAGCCTGCACGAGGAGGAGGCACAGCGCGAAGCCCGGCAAGGCGTCGAGGCACAGGAGCAGCGCGCCGCAAGCGCGCGCGTCGGTCCGCGCGCCGCGGAGGGTCAGCCAATGCCCGAGCGGCAGCGCGAGGAGCAGCGCCACGGCCAGCGCGACCGTGGACAGCGGCACGGTCAGCAGCAGCCTGCGTCCAAGCTCGTCGGCCACGCGCACCTGCGGACGCGCCTGCTCCGGGCCGAACTCGAACGCCAGCAGTCCGTGCCACGGCCTGCTGTGGTCTCCACCGAACCACGCGTGGCCGCGCGGCGACAAGTCGAACGGACCCAGCGCGTGGAAGTACTGCCGCGCGAAGGATGCGTCGAGCAAATGATCCGAGGCGAAGCGCGCCTCCGCGGCGCTGGCGGCGGAAGGCGAGGTGGCGGAGTCGGACTGCAGCTCGAGCCCGCGCGCGCCGGGAGCGAGGCGGAACAACCCGGCCACGACCAACACGACCAGCGGGATGATCGCCGAGAGTCGCAGCAACACTCGTAGTAGCAGTCCCATTCGCCATCGCGCGCGATTCAGTCGCGACGCACCGCCCAGCCCAATTCGCGCGCGCGGAAGTTCGGATCGAGCGCCTGCCAACGCAGCCCGCGCAGGCCGCGCGCCGCGGCCACCTTGCGCAAGGGCGCCACGCCGAACAAGTACGGCTGCAACTCGGCGATGCGCCGATGCAACGCCCGCCAATGCTGCGCGCGGAGCGGCGCATCGAGCTCGGCCGCGCCCGCCTCGAGCACACGATCGACCTCGCTGTCGCGCAAGGCCGCGAAGTTGCTGCCGCCCGAGCCCTTGTCCGCGTGCCGCGAATGCCAGGTCTGGGCTGGATCCGGTTCGGGCGAGACCGCCCATGCCAACAGCACCGCGTCGTAGTCGCGCGAGTTGCGGCGCGCCACGAGCTGGGCCAACTCCAGCGTGCCCACGCGCAACTCGACGCCGAGCGGACGCAGGGCCTCTTGGTAGTACGCGGCGAAGGCCGCGGCCGGACCGCCACCCGCTTGCACCAAGAGCTCGAAGGACAAGCGCGCGCCTTGCTTGTCGCGCACGGAGTCGCCATCCAGATCGCGCCAACCAGCCTCCGCGAGCAGCACCGCGGCGCGCGCGGGGTCGTGGGCGAGCGGCGCGAGATCCTCGGGGCAGAAGGGCGAGCCGGGCGGGTAGGGCCCGGTCACGCGCTGCGCGAGCCCTTTGTAGTAGCTGGCGACGAACGCATCGAGGTCGACCGCGAGTCCGAGAGCGCGACGCACGCGCGCATCGTCGAAAGGCGGCCGCAGCTGGTTCCAGGCGACGTACCAGTAACCCGGCGCTTCCAGCAGCGAGCGCACGATGCGTCCCTCGGCTTCCAGGCGCTCGGCCTCGGTCGAGAGGAAGTCGTCGGTGGCGAGGGCCGCGGCGAGGTCGAGATCGCCCGCCTGCAGCGCGCGCCAAGCGGCGCCCGCATCGGCCACCAGGCGCCAACGCAGGATCTCGGCCTTGCCGCGAGTGGCGGGATCGAACCAACCTTCGAAGCGCCGCAGCTCGATGCCTTCGGAGTCGAAACGGGCCACGCGGTACGGACCGAGCCCGATCCACTCGCGGTTCCTCGGATGCTCGTTCACGAAGCGCGCGCGCGCCGCGTCGTCGTGCGCGACGCCCGGCTCGACCAGATCGAGGTCGTAGATGTGGCGCGGCAGGATGGGCAACTCCGCCACCGCCGCGGTCGACTGGAAGTAAGGATCGCGGAACTCGAGGCGCAGCGTGCGCTCGTCGATCTTCCTGCTCGACACGATGCGCTCGTACTGCCAACGCGATTCGTCGCAACGCACCTCCTTGTTCGCGTGGAGCGCCAAGCTGAACAAGATGTCCTCGACCACGAGCGGCGCGCCATCGTGCCAGACCAGGCCGACATGCAGTTCGACTTCGTGCAGCACCCCGCGCGACAGCGCCCCGTCGGAGAGCCGCGCCTTCCCTCCTCCACCGTCGACCTCGAAGTCCCCGCTCGACTCGTCGGCGCGACCGTGAAGCACCACGCCAGAGGGCAGGGTCAACCTATCCAGCACGCGCACCGCCCGCGCCAACTGGGGACGCCACTCCCCGCGCGCATCGCGCGCCTGCAAGGTGGCGTGCGCGTCCTGCAGGATGCGCCGCGTGTGCACGGTGCTCCCGAGCAGCGGGTTCAAGTGCTTGGGCAAGGCTTCGGTGTGCACGACAACGGTTCCGCCGTCCAGCGTGCTCGCGCCGCGCTCAGGGTGGAAGGCGTCGACTTCGCGCAAGCGCTCGCGCTCGGCGGCGTCGCGCGGCACGGCGTAGGGCGGCCGCTGCGGTCGCGCGACGGCGCCGTCGGAGGAGGACTCGTCCGTTCGTCCGCAAGCGCAGGCGAGCGCCAACAACACGCCGACGACTCTCGGGGGCCGCGCGCCACGGCGGAGCGCATGGGGCGACGCGCGCCCCCTCGTCGCGGCGAACTCGCGCCGCGTGGGCTCGCGGGCCGCGGAAGGACTCGACGCGGTGAGGGTCGGCATGCAAGGGGAAGGTACCCCTCGCGCGGGGCTCGTGCTACCAAGGCCTCCACTCGCCCGGACCCGGGTACCTGCGGCGAGCTGTTCCATCGCGTTGGCACGCACGCCCCTGGGCGACGCGAGGGCGCGCACGGAGCGGGCCGCGACGATCGCGAGAGACGGCGCCACGCGATGCAACCGCCCCCCTTCACGGGTATCCTCGCCGACATGCCCAACCCCTTGCTGCGAGCGCACGGCCTCCACAAGCGCTACGGCGCCAAGCTCGCGCTCGCCGGGGTGTCGTTCGACGTGGCGCCCGGCGAGGTGGTCGGCTTCCTCGGAGCCAACGGGGCGGGGAAGACCACCACCCTGCGCATCCTCGCCGGCACGCTCGCGGCCGATGGAGGCGAGGTCGAGATCGACGGCATCGACCCGGGGCGCAGCCCGCTCGCGGCGCGCGCGCGAGTCGGCTACTTGCCGGAGCACGACGGCCTGTTCGAGGGCATGCAGGTCGAGGATCTACTGCGCTTCCACGGCGCCTCGCGCGGCCTCGCGGGCCAAGCACTGGCGACGCGCGTCGCGGAGCTCGTCGCCCGCCTGGACCTGCGCGCCGTGCTCGCCGCGCGCGTGCACGAGTGCTCGCTGGGCTATCGACGGCGCGTGGCGCTGGCCGCCGCCCTGGTGAACGACCCTGCCGTCCTGCTGTTCGACGAACCGACGCACGGACTCGACCCGCTGCAGATCCGCGCCTTCCGCGCCTTGCTGCGCGACTTGTCTCCCGGCCGCGCCATCTTGTTCAGCACTCATGTGCTGCAGGAGGTCGAGGCCAGCTGCAACCGCGTCGTGCTGATCGACGAGGGGCGCATCGTGCTCGACGCGCCCCTCGCGGTGCTGCAGGCGCAAGCCAAGGCCGCCGGCTCGAGCATCGAGGACCTGGTCGTGGAACGCACGCTGGCGAGGGCGCGCGCATGAAGGGCGCGGCCAAAGGAGGCGACATCGGACGCGCCGCGGGATGGTCGGGAGCGCTGCTGGTCGCGCGGCGCGAATGGCGCGCCGCGCTCGACGGCAACGTCGCGCCCGCGGTGCTGGTCGTGGCGCTCTTCGCTTCCATCGCGCCCTTCGTGCACGGCTTCTTCCTTTCGGGCCGCGCCGAGCTCTCTTCGTTCTTCGCGCCGCTGCCTTGGCTGATGGCGGCGTGGCTGCCAGCGGTCTCGATGCGCTTGTGGTCCGAGGACCTGCGCGCGCGCACCGTGGAGACTTGGCGCGCCCTGCCGTACTCGCGGGCGCAACTCGTGCTGGGCAAGTGGCTCTCGGGCGCGTGGTTGCTCGCGTTGCAGCTCCTGCTGACGACGCCGCTCGTGGGGCTGGTCGCGGTGCACGGAGACCTGCACGCGACGCAAGTCCTCGGAGGCTACGCCGGCGCGTTGCTGCTGGGCGCGTGGATGCTGGCCTTGGGCGCGTGGATCTCCTCGACCACCGCCGACCAGACGACCGCCTACGTGCAGACGGCCCTCCTCGTGGCGGTCTTCATGACGCTGGGCGAGCCGCGCGCCTGGACGATCCTCGACGGCTTCGCGCCGGAACTCCTGCCCGGCACCTTCGCCGCGCGCCACCTGTCGCCGCGCCTCGCCTACGAAGCTCTCGTCGGCGGCCTGTTCGGACTCGACGCGTTGGTGCTCTTCGTCGGCCAAGCGGCGCTGTGGCTGTGGCTGAACGCGCGCGCCTTGGCGCGCGATGGACGATGAAGGTCGCCCTCGTCCGCCTCGGCTCGGCCTCGCTGGCGCTGGCGGCGCTGGTCGCGCTGGTGCTGCTCGCCGCATGGAGCGCGACGGCGCGGCCGCTCGATCTCGTCGCGCGCTCGCCGCGCATCCCCACCACCGCCACGCTGGCTCGGCTCGACGAACTCGGGGAACCACTGCTGGTGGAGTGGTACCGGAGCGCGGAAGACGAGCTCGACGGAGAGTGGCGCGCGGCCTTCCGCGACATCGAGCTCTACTTGCAGCAGATCTCGCGGCACCCCGCGGCGCGCGTGCGCGTCGTCGAGCCGGAGGTCGCACCGGACGAACGCGCGCGCGCCGCCGCGCTCGGCTTGTCGGCGACGCGCGTGCGCACGCTGCGCTCCGACGGTTGGAGCGAACGCCGCATCTGGTCGGCGCTGCGCTTGTCGCTGGGCGCGCGCGGCGCCTCCGCCATCGAGCGCCTGGATCCCGAGCACGCGCGCGAACTGCCTGCGCTCGTCGACGGCTTGCTGGAGGAACTCGCCGCGCCGCGCCGCGCCAAGGTGGGCTTGTCCGCTCCACCGGGACACCGTCGCTTGCGAGCAGTGCTGGAGCAGCAAGCCGACGTGGTCGAACTCGACTTCGACGCGGACGCCGCCATCCCCGCCGACCTCGATCTGCTGTACTTGGTCGCTCCCGCGCGCGCAGGAGCCGGACATCTGGCGGCGCTCTCGTCGCACCGCGCGCGCGGCGGCGCGACCTGCATGGCGCTCGAGCCCGGCTCGACCGCGACGCTGCTCGCCGGCGCAGTGGGCCTGCGGCTGGAGCAATCCCTGCGCGGCGAAGACGGCGGGACGCGCGTGCGTTCGCTGCCGACCGAACAAGACTTCCGCGGCTTCGCGCGCCAACCGGACGGTCCGCTGTGGTTCGAGGCGCCTGCCTGCGTGCAAGGCGACGCGCTCCTCGCCGCCGAGGAAGGCGTCGAGCTGGACCTGCTGGCCGCCTCCGCGGCCGGCACGCGCGAGGAGTCGGGCGCGCGCGGAGCCGGCGCTCCGCTGCTCGTGCAGGTCAGGCCGCTCGATCCATGGCGCGGACGCACCATCGTCGCTGGCGATGCGGCATGGCTGCGCGATGGCTGGATCGACCTCGAAGGCGGCGCCAATGAAGCCTTGGCCCGCCTGCTGGTCGCCGAAGCGCGCGCCCCCGCGCGCCGCGCGGCGCGCTTGGCCGCGAGTCTCGCACGTCCGGCCACGCAACCACCGGACGCCGGCATGCGCTGGCGCTTCATGCTG
>SXXH01000313.1 GCA_005789645.1 Planctomycetia bacterium | reverse complement strand
CCACCGCCGCCGGCGTCGGCCTTGACCATCACGGGAAAGCCGATGTCGCGCGCCACGCGCAACGCCTCGGCCTCGTCGCGCAGCGGTCCATCCGAGCCGGGGATGGTCGCGAGCCCCGCCGCGCGCGCTGCGCGCTTGGCCGGCGTCTTCAAGCCCATCAGGTCCATCGCGCGCGGCGCGGGGCCGACGAAGGCGACGCCATGCGCCTCGACCAGCGCCGCGAAGCGCGCGTTCTCGGCCAAGAACCCCCAGCCCGGGTGGAGCGCCGTGCAACCCGTCTGCACCGCCGCTTGCACGAGCCGCTCTTGCTGGAGGTACGACTCGCGGGGTGGGCCTGAACCGACGCCGACCAGTTCGTCGAGCGCGGCGGTCCACGAGGCGCCGCGGTCCGCGCTGGAGACGGCGCCGACCACGCGGATGCCCATGGCGCGCGCCGTGCGCGCCACGCGCACGGCGACTTCGCCGCGGTTGGCGATGAAGAGCTTCTTGAACATCGGCGCGCAGAGGGTAGCGCCTCGGGGGGGGCCGGCTCCATCCTCCCACCGCGTGCACGCTAGGCTTGGGCGCGTGTCGTTCGTCCTCCCGATGTCGTTCCTCGCCTGCGTCGCGGCGCCGCAGGCCGTCGAGCTGGCGCAAGCCGAGCTCGAGTTCGCCCTCGTGTTGTCGCAGCTCGCCGCGCCGGAGCTCGCCACGCGCGCCGACGCCCAGCGCCGCCTCGCGGGCTTGGTGCATGAGGGGCGCATTGCCGCCTTGGCCGCCTTCTTGCGCGGTGCGGACGAAGAGGCGCGCGCCCGCGTGGCCGCCGCACTGGCGAGCCGCGGCGGGTTGTTGCCGGTGGTGGCCAGCTTGGCGGTCGATCCCGACGCGCGCGTCGCTCGGGTCGGCCTGCAAGCCCTCGAACTCGCCACCTTGGCCGAGGCGAGTTCCGTGTCGCGCCCATCCCTGTCCGGCGACCTCGAATGGTTGACGCGCGCGGCTTCCACCACGGTCCGCATCGAGGGCGCGCTGCTCTCGGCTCCCGCCGCGGAGTTGCTGCCGATCCTGCTGGCGGCGGGCGGGCACCCGCTGGAACTCGCCTTCGATCCCGATCGCGGCTCGGAGTCGCGGCTGGCGCTGCCCGGTGGCGAAGGCGACCTGTGGCGCTGGCTCTCGGCGCTCGCGCAGGTGCGGGAACTGAACCATCGCTTGGTGCGCAGGGCAGATGGGCGGGCGACCCTCGTCGTCGGAGGCGCGCCTGCCGTGGCCGAAGAACCCGACCATGCGCCAGTCGCGCGGCACGCCGACTTCCTCGCTCGTTGCGTGCGCGCTTCGCTCGACCTGGAGCCGGTCCGTCGCCTGGCGGGCTGCGGCGCGCTGGCCTCCAGCGGCTGGAGCGCGGCGCAAGCCTGGATCGAGCAGCGCGCTTGGGAAGGCGACGAGGCCGCGGTGGCCGCCTTGGCGCGCCTCGCGTCGGCGCGAGCCCCGAGCCCGGCTCTGGGCTCGCGAGCGGCGGTCGTCGCCTTGCGTCGCATGTTGGAGGCCGCCCAAGTGGAGGAGCAGCTGGCGCGCGGTGCTTCGTTGGCGGCGGCGCTGGGTGCGACCGGGCTGGAGCCCACTTGGCCGCAGCCCGCCGAGTCACGCACGGCGCGCCTGTTGCAACTGGTCGCGGCCTTGCATGCTCCGCTCGCGCCGCGCTCCGAGCCACCAGCGACGGAAGCACTGCCGCCGCTGCTCGGTGCCTTGACGCGGCCCGAAGCCGATGCGATCGAGTTGTCGTGGTGCTGGCGCGTCGCCGCGCGCCATGGTCTCGCCGTGCCAGCTCGCGTCGCCCAGCTGCATGGCGAGCGCCTCGCCGCATTGCTCGCGGCCGCGGGCGAAGCGTCCCGGTTGCCGGAGCTGGCTCGCGCCACTGGCGTGGCACCTCCCGCAGGAGCCGCGCCGTTTGGAGTGCCGTCCGAGGTGCTCTTGGCCGCGTGGTGCGCCACTGGCGACACGGCCGCGGCGCGTGGCTTGCTCGAGCGCTTGTGCAGGCAATCGCCGCTCGTCGCGGCCAAGGCTTGGCGCGCGGCGCGATTGGGATGGGGGTCGCAAGGCACGGCCTGCGCGGAGGCCGTGGTCGGCGACGGGGCTTGGCTCGCCGAGGAGGCCGCGCGCGAGGAATTCCTGCTGCTCGTGCTTGTCCGCGCCTCGACGGATGAGCGCTTGCGGCTCCTCGACGCGGCGCGTCTCGATCACTTGGCCGGCGATCCTGCAGGCGTGGCGGCGCGCGAGGCATGGTTGGAGCGTTGCGAGGCCGCGCGCCAGGCGCGCCGGTCGCAGCTCGAGCGCGCCGACGCGATCGTCGCCGACCTGCGCGCGGCCGGTGCCGAGGGCGCAGCTTGGAGCTTCATCGAGGCCGTGCGCGCCAAGGTGGGCGACGACGAGCGCCGCGCCTCGTCGTCGCCCCAGCGCTCGCCTTCCGCTGCACGCCAAGCCGTCGGGGCGGCGTGGTTCGATCCCGTGCCGGGGCGCTCGCTGGGCGAAGCGCGCTGAGGCCGCCCGGCGCGCGGAGTGCTCCGCGAGGACACTCCTCGCTTGGCGTCGATGCGTTGCGATGCCGCGGGCGCGGGAGACGAGTGCCGATTTTCCTCCCCTGCGCTTGCAACGCGCGACGCGGTGTCCGAACCTCTGGTCTCGCAGCGCGCCATGCGCGCACGCATCATCCAAGCGATGTCCTTGTTCTCACGCTCCAAGCCCGACACCAAGCCGCTCGACCCCGCGACGCCCGGCGACGCGACCAAGGTCAAGCTCGTCCGCGAAGAGCTCGTGCTCGCCACCGCACCTCGGGGCGCGCATGCCGAGCAGTTTCGCGGGTTGCGCAACTCCTTGATGGCGCTGAACCCCGAGGGTGCGCCGCGCACGCTGGTCCTGACGAGCGCGAGCGCGCGCGAAGGCAAGACCGTGGCGACGCTCAATCTGGCGCTGGCTCTGGCGGAACTGCCCAACACGCGCGTCCTGGTGGTCGACGCGAACTTGCACCAGCCCGCCGTCGAGTCCTACCTCGGCCTGCAACGCAAGGCGGGCTTGTGCGACCTGCTCGATGGACGCTGCGCGCCCGACCAAGCGATCCGCGCCACTTCCGTCGAGGGAGTGTCGGTCCTTGGCGCGGGCACGCTGCCGCACAATCCCTCGGTGGTGCTCGGCTCCGAGCGCATGAAGGCGCTGCTCGCCACGCTCAAGCGCCAGCACTCCTGGGTGCTGATCGACACGCCCGAAGCTTCGACGATCAGCGACGCCAGCATGCTCGGCGCCATGGTCGACGGCATCGTGCTGGTGGTGCGACTGGGCGAGACGCCGCGCCACATGGTCGAGCAGGTGCACAACACGCTCGAGAGCCTCGGCGGCAATGTGCTCGGCACCTTGTTGACCGGCGGACACGAGCAGGCTGGCTGAGGCCTCGCGCCGGGCGCGCGGGTTGCTTGCCGCGCGCGTCTCGTCGCGCCCATCCTGCCCCGCTTCGCCGACTACCCTCGTCGTCAGCCGTCATCGTCGAACAGGGCGAGCTGCGTCGTCCCCTCGGCTTGCTCGGGCAGTTCGCGGGACCGAGCCGCGCGCAGGCTCATCGGCTTGCGTGTGCGCGCGCTCGTCACCAACGCGGCGATGTGCGCGCGTTCCCAGGCGTGGATCGCCTCGTAGTCGGGGTGCGCCAACTCCTTGGCGCGGAAAGCCGGGCCGTGGTGCACCATGCGCCCCGAGGCTTCGCGGCGCGGCGGATGCAGGTGGTGCAGCAGCTCGTGGAACACGACGAAGGCCACCACGTAGCGCGGGACGGCGGGCTGGTCGAGCACCGGGTGGATGCGCACGCAGCGCGCATCGGGATCGTAGCTGCCCAAGCGCAAACCGCGCCGCGCGCTGGAGGCGGCCCGGCCCCAGCCCACGGGCACGCGCTCGCCTTCCTTCCACTCGCGACGCAGGTGCGTGCGCAGCACCTCGGCGGCGATGGACTCGAGGTCATGGTGCCGACCGCGCCCATCCATCTTCGGTGGTGCCGGCCTCGTCAGTGCGAGTCGCTGCTCGACATGTTCGTCGATCACGCGGCAAGCGCGCGTGGCGCGGCGACCCGCGACGCACCAACGCGCCACGGCTTCGCGCACATCGTCGGTGGCATCGCCGAACAACACATGCAGGCGCAGTTCGATGGCCCGGGCCGAGCCTGCGCCGACGCTGCGCAAGGAGAGCGGCGTCTTGCGCGAGCGCGTCCACGCCAAGCGCACGGGCGCCTTGAGCCGCGCCGAAAGGTCGTGCAGCCAGGCGTTCCACTCGGATTGATCGCGTCGGGCGGCGTCCACGGGCGAGCAGCGTAGCGTGCGCGGGTGGCGTGGTCCTCGCGCGCCTCGCCCCGGCGAGCATGCGGACCCGCTTCTCCGTGCGCATGGAAGCGCGCAGGCCGCCCGGCGTGCGCCCGGCGGCCTGCGTGCGGAGGGGTTGCAGGCGCGAAATCGCGCGCGGAGTCACTCGCTCAGGTTCAGGTCCTGCGTGACCGTGCCGCCCTCGGACACGACCAACTCGATGGCGGAGCTCGACTCGTCGCCGAGCAGCGCGAAGGGGTTGGCCTCGCCGCCGGCCACGGGGCGCACGGCCGAGAGCGTGTAGCGGCCGGGCACGACGCTGCCGAAGCTGAAGCGTCCGTCGCCGGCGCTCTTCGTCGAGTAGCTGCTGGGCATGTCGTGGTCGACCGGTCGCAAGGACACGGACGCGGCGGTCAGCGGCTTGCCAGCCGCGTCGAACACCGTCCCGCGCACTTGCCCGCCGCGCGCCAGCCGGATCTCGCCCACATCGAGCGGGACTCCGTCGAGCACGCGCAACTCGCGCTTCATGGCGCGCGTGTAGCCCGCGGCCTGGATGTCGATCATGTAGTTCTCGGCGGTCAGGCTGCGCAGCGTGAAGACACCTTGGTCGTTCGTGCGCGCCTCCGCGGTCGTGGCGTTGGTCGGGTAGGTGAAGCCCAGCGCCTGCGTGAACACATCGTCGGTCCAGTCCGACTCGTGCGACACGACGCGCGCGCGCGCGACCGGCTTGCCATCGGGATCGACGATGCGGCCCGTGATCGACCCTCCGCGACGCAGGCGCACGACGATGCCTTCGACATCCTTGCCGGCTTGCACCATGAAGTTGGACGAATGGCTCGGAGCGTAGCCGGGAGCCACGGCCTCCACGACATAGCCGTCGGCGGGCGGGGCGGCCTCGATGGTGAACTCGGGGCCGGGCGAGGCGGTCCATTCCTCCGACAGCGGCTGGGTCGGCGACTCGGGTCCGTACCAGAAGCGCAGGCGCACATTCGCGCCGGAGACATTCTCGCCCGTCTGGGCGTCGACGACGCGGCCCTTCACGGCGGCTTCCTTGAACATCTCGAGGATCACGCCGGTCGAGTTGGACTCGACGCGGTTGCGACCACCCGGCACCGCGCGCCAGCCCTTGGCCGAAGCGACGATGTTGTAGGAGCCGGGCATCAAGCCCTCGAGGCAGAACTCGCCATTCTCCTTGGCGGCCACCTGGCCGCGCGCGCTCTGTTGCGTGGCGCTGACGCCCACGGCGATCACGGTCGCGCCAGGCACACCCACGCCGCCCGGACCCGTGACGCGGCCGCAGATCTGTTCGCCGATCTTCAGCGTGATGTCGCGCTGCAGCGACTCTTCCTTGTCGAAGCTCAGGCCGGGGATGGTGATCTGGCCGTAGCCGGCGGCGGAGACGGTCAACGTGCGCTGTCCACGCGGCACATTGAGGAACTCGTACCAGCCTTCCTTGTTCGACTTCTGCTGCATGCGGTCGGGCGCGTCGATGCCCAACCCTTGGTATTGGACGCCATCGAGCCACAGCACCGCGTCGTCGATGAAGTTGCCGCCCTCGTCCTTGACGTAGCCCGACAGACGCGCGCCCAAGACCAGCACGATCGGCGGCTCCTCGAACACGCCTTGGTCGAAGACCGGGACCGTGGGCACTTCCTTGCGTGCGTACTTGGGGTGCGACACGACCAACGTGTAGCGCTCGCGCGGCACGATGCCCGGGAACGAGAAGCGGCCCTCCGCGTCGGTGCGAGAGCGCGGCTCGCGCGACAAGTCCGGCAGGGGGTCGTTGACGAAGAAGATCTCGCTGGCGCCCAGCGTGGTCAGCAACACCTCGGCGCCTTCGAGCGCCTGTCCGCTGGCGTTCTTGACCGTGCCGACCAGCTTGTTGTCGTACTGGATCGGTCCCTCGTCCTCCGAGGCGCCTTCGATGCCGCCAGCGACGCGGTTCGCGCCGGTGCCGGTGACATTGGCAAGTTCGGAGGTCGAGGTCTTCGGCTGGACAGGGGCGACTTCCTCGACCGGTCCCACCACGGGGGTGATCGGGCCTGAGGAGCCCTTGTTGCTTGAGAACAGCGTGAAGTACAGCACGCCCAGAGCGACCAGGGCGAGCAGGAGGACGTGGATCGGGCGCATGGTGGTTGGTCCCGCGGGCGGGGCCGGGTGTGGGGGACCTGGACTACGGATGGACGCCGTCCAGGTTGGATTTCTTCCCGCTGGCGCGGGGGCTCAAGCCTTCTCGGGTGCGGGGATGCTGTCGAGGTCGTCCGCCACGGCGCGGCCGGGCCAGAACGACTCCCACCAGATCTGCGACACCAAGAAGTAAGAGAACACCACGAGCTCGAGGTCGACTCGACGGTAGACCTCGATCGTGGCGTCGCGTGAACTCAATGAGCGCGTGATGCGCGCCATTTCGCCCGTCTTGGGCGCGTACATGTGCCAGCCAAGGCGCAGCCCCGTGACGGGCAACAACCGGTAGGGCTTGTTGCCGGTCGAGAGGGCGATTTCGCGGCTGCCGAAGAAGCTCCAGCGCAGCGACGAGCCCAGCCACTCGCGGTTCTCCGTCCAGAGCGAGAACTGGCTGCGCAGGATTCCCGGATCGCGACGCAACTGCAGCACCTCGCCTTTGATGGGCTTGAAGGTGCCAGAAGCCATGAGCAAGCCGTTGCGCGCCGTGGTCAGGGTCCCGATGGGGCCCTCGGCGTTCGACAGCACATGGGTCGGGGTCCAAAGCCCCGAGACCTTGGTCGTGTAGGTGGCGAGTGCGGGAGCCATGCAGGGGATCCGCCCCGCGCATGGTACGCGGAACGGGGGAATAGTCTTTCGGCTGGTCTGGCTTGTGGGTCGAGTGCAGGACCGCGCGACGGACTGAGGCGCGGTATTCAAACTTGAATCTAAGGCTCTGTCAATTCAAAGCTTGTGTCAAGAAATCCGCGCGGTCCCGGCGCCTTGTCCCTCAGCCCTACTAGCGGCCCGGAATCACGCTACTAGGGACCGGCCGACCCAGATCGAGGCTCGCCTGCGCCAGCGCCTCGGCCGCGCGGCAGGCGTCCGCGCGATCTTGGCCCCGACCGAAGGAGACGCGCACCGTCTCCATGCCTGCCGCGCCACCGAGCTGCATGGCGGCCAGCACCGGCGAGGGGGCACGCGCCGTCGCATGGCAGGCCGAACCGGCGGAAAGGTGCACTCCCTGCGAGTCCAGATAGGCGAGGAGCAACTCGGCATCGAGTCCGGGGAGGCGCACGGAACTGGTGTTCGGCAGACGCGGCACGGATCGGGCGTGGATCACCACATCAGGCACCAGCTCCAGCAGGCGTGCTTCGAATGCGTCGCGTACCGCGGCCAAGTCCTTCCAGCCCTCGGCTTGCAGCCAAGCGCGGGCCAACTGGGCCGCCACGCCGAAACCCACGATGCCCGGCAGGTTCTCCGTGCCGCCGCGTCGGCCGGATTCCTGGCTGCCGGCGGTCGCGGGTTCCCATTGGGCTCCGCGCCGCACCCACAGGGCACCGACGCCTTTCGGACCGTGCAACTTGTGCGCGGAGAGCGAGACCAGATCGGCCTGCAGCGCGCGCACGGAAAACGGCAGGCGACCGACGGCCTGCACGGCATCCAAGTGCAGCAAGACGCCCGCGGCGCGGCAGCGCTGACCCAGATCGCCGAGGTCGAGCAGCGTGCCCACCTCGTTGTTCGCGTGGATCAGGCTGACGAGGACCGTGCGCTCGTCGATGCGCTCCAGCACGGCTTCGCGTTGCACGCGCGCCTGTGCGTCGACCGGCGCCAGCACGATGCGGGCCCCTTCGCGCCGGGCGGCTTCCAGGGCTGAGCGCGTGGCGGCGTGCTCGACGCTGCTGGCGAGGATCGTGTCGCGGGCCAACTCGCGCCGCGCGCGCCAGGCACCCAAGATCGCTGCATGGATCGCTTCGGTGCCGCCGGAGGTGAACACCACCTCGCGGAGATCCGCGGCGTCGACGAGGTGCGCCACCCGGGCACGCGCGACTTCCAACCGCTCGCGCGCCGCGCGCCCGGGCGCGTGGGTCGATGAAGGGTTGGCCCAGCCTTCGCCCAAGCAAGCCGCCATCGCCTCGATCACCGCTGGGGCAGGCTGCGTCGTGGCGTTGTGGTCGAGGTACAGCGCTGGCCAGCCTCGGTCGATGGGCGCGGGATCGTGCACGCATCGCGATAGTACCAGCAACGCCACACCGGGCTGGACGCTCGCGCACGGCCCATGGGCTCGAGTCGCGCGATCCGTTTCGGCGCGTGCCAGCCCAGACGCCGCGCTCGAGCCTCAGAACAAGGCCGACAGTTGCTGAGGCAGCGAGCGTCCCGTGGTGGGGCAGGGTTCGCAGTGGTTGTTGCCCGCGCCCGGCATGTGCATGCAGGCGCCGCAATCGTGCAGCTTATCCAAGGCCTGCGCGACCTTTTGGCGTTGCTCGTCGAGCTCGCGCATCTTGGCCTGCAGCAAGCGATCGTGCTCCTGCAAGGCGGCCGCGACCTGGGCGAAGAAGCCCTCGCGGGCCACTTCGTCGCCACGAGCCACCAACAAGGCGCGGATGCGCTCGAGCGGCAAGCCCAGCACCTGCAGGTCGCGGATCATGTTGACGCGATTGACATCCGTGCGGCGGTAGTACCGAAAGCCGCCGGTCGAGCGCGAGGCGGGCGTGATGAGCCCGAGTTCTTCGTAGTATCGAAGCGTGCGGAGGTTCGTGTCCGCAATGCGGGCGAAGTCGCCGATCTTCAACAACTCGCTCGTCTCGCTCATGGTCGCCTGTCCTTGGTTGGCCGGCGCGGACGGATGCGCCCACGCCCTCTACGGCTCTGCTTTTCCCAATTCTGAATCGTGGTCACTCACCACACCCGCTTGGTCCGGAATGCGGTCAGTCGGCAGGAGATCAGTACCACCCCCGCCCCATCAAGATAACCGTAACCTCGCGTCAGGGTTTTGTCTTTGCCCTTCGCAGGTGTGCGTAGGGGGCGGGTGCGGGCCTATAATACCTGTGCTCCCCACCACCGTTCACCCGGGTGGGCCTGAACAAGTGGCGGGGCACACCACTCCACCCATGCTCGCCTTCATCACCTTCGACCCCGTCTACTGGTTGCTCGTCGGTCCGTTCATGCTCTTGGCCCTGTGGGCCAGCTTCCGCGTGAAGTCCACCTTCCACCGCTTCAGCGAGGTGGGTGTGCGCACAGGGTTGACTGGTGCCGAGGCGGCTTGGCGTGTCGCCCAAGCTGGAGGCGCCACCGATGTGACCATCGAGCGTCATGAAGGGTTCCTGTCCGACCACTACGACCCGCGCACGAAGACGCTGCGGCTCAGCCCCGATGTGTACGACGGGCGCTCGGTGGCCTCGATCGCCGTGGCGGCGCACGAGGCTGGTCACGCCATCCAACACGCCAAGGCTTACACCTGGCTCGGTTTCCGCTCGAAGATGGTGCCCGTGACGATGTTCGGTTCGAGTGCGTGGATCTGGATCTTCATCGGTGGACAGATCTTCGCCAATCCGATGCTCGTCGATCTGGGCATCCTGCTGTTCTCGGCCACCGTGCTGTTCCAACTCGTGACCTTGCCGGTCGAGTTCGACGCGTCCAACCGAGCCAAGGCGGTGTTGGCGTCCTCGGGCATCGTCACCACACAAGAGGAAGCGCTGGGCGTCAGCAAGGTTCTGGGCGCGGCTGCCATGACCTATGTCGCTGGCGCCCTGACGGCCATCATGACCCTGCTGTATTTGATCATGCAGCGACGCGACGACTGACTGGGGCGGCGCCCAGCGCTGGATCCTGAGCGTGCCCAGCAACAGGCAGCATGGCGGCGCACCACCAGCTTTGGCCGGTGGTGCGCCGCATCCATGTATGACTTCTCCACCTTGATTGGTCGGACCGCGCGTGCGGCAGCGCGGCCCATCGATGCGGGGAGCCCTTGGTCCACACAGCGTAAAGTCCATGCAAGACAGTGGTTTGCGCGTGAGGCCAAGCCCTGGTCCGGCCCCTCTGCAGGAGCGGCCTTTGCGGGGCGGCTTGGGCGCTTCATCTCTTTGCGCCCATTCAAAAAGGACAAGGAAACCGCCACCTATTCGTTTTTTTTTGCCTCCCCACACCTGAAGGTGGAGTGAATACTTTTACTCATCAGGGCTGATGCGCGAGTTCCTTTGGCTCCTCGGAGCCTCGGCTCTCAACTTCGCCCTACTCGGATCCTCAACCTCGTGTCCGTACGACCCTCTCCTACTCGGAGCGCAATCCCCATGAAGTCCAGCTTCGCTCTCGTCGCGGCTCTATGCCTCGCGACTTCCTCTTTCGCCCAGACCACGATCAACGAGGTCGAGCCGAACGAGACCAAGGCACAAGCCACTACCAACGGCACCTTCACGATCACGGCGGGCGACAGCTTGACCGGCACGACGACGGGCACGTCGACGACCGTCGCCGGCGGCGCCTCGGCCGACACCTTCCGCATCAAGACGGCGACCCTGCCGGCCGGCATCTACCGCCACTCGCTGCAGATCACCACCACGGGCACCGCGGGCCACTCCGGCACGATCCGCGGCCTGAACCAGACCGAGGGCGGCGCGGGCGTGGGCGGCATCATCGGCGCGACCGACAGCAGCTTCCAGACGACCTCGACCACGAGCGTGCCGGCGCGCACCAACTTCTGGTACGGCTTCGGCCGTGGCGAAGAGCTCTACTGGCGCGTCACTGGCGGCGCCACCACCACGGCGCCCTACACGGCGACCTTGGCCACCACCGCCGTCACGCCGACCGTGGTACCGGGCACGTTCCTCACGGGCCAGATCACACTCTCGACCATCGGCCAAGTCGGCACGGTCGACACCGACATCCATCTGTTCGACGGCAATCTGGTCGCCATCAACGACGCCAGCAACGACGACGAGTCGGTGGCCGAAGGCGGCACGGGCACCGCGCTGCAATCGCAGCTGCGCCGCACGCTGGCCGCGGGCACGTACTACCTCGCCATCGGCCGCTGGAATGTCGGCACGAACGACAATTCCCCGGGCACGGACGACTACCGCACCGGCAACGTGCTCGACTTCCCCGACATGATCGCTTGCAGCTCGTCGACGGCCGCCGCCAACGACTACGACTTGACGATCACCGACGGCAGCGGCACGCCTGTCGCCGTCAACACGACCGAGGCCAACGTGCCCTTCGAGTTGGCCTTCGTCCAGTTCACCGTGGTCGACCCGGCTCCGCCGTTCACCGCGTACTGCTTCGGCGACGGCACCGGCGCTGCTTGCCCCTGCGCCAACAATGGCGCCGCGGGCAACGGCTGCGCGAGCTCGATCAATCCGGCTGGTGGCAACATCGCGGGCTCGGGCACGGCGTCGCTGGCGGCCGACACGCTGGTCCTGACCGGCAGCGGCCTGCCGAACAGCACGGCCTTGTACTTCCAGGGCACGACGCAGATCGCCAGCGCCTTCGGCGACGGCCTGCGCTGCGCCGGCGGCTCGGTCATCCGTCTCGGTACCAAGGTCAACGCCGCCGGCACCTCGGTCTACCCGGGCGCGGGCGACCAACCGGTGTCGGTGCGCGGCTCCGTGGCCACGGCCGGCTCGGTGCGCAACTACCAAGTCTGGTACCGCAACGCCGCCGCGTTCTGCACGCCCAGCACGTTCAACCTGACGAACGGCTTGAGCGTCACCTGGCAGCCTTGATTCGGACTGTCAAGCGCGCTTGACAGATGGGCGGCGTCGCGACGAGCGGCGCCGCCTGTCGTTGGCGATGCTGGTCCCGGTGGTTGTGCGGGATCCGCGGCCGTGCCTATCGAGATTTCGCGCCAGCCTGCTGCTCGGCAAGTCGGCGCCAGCGTCCAGTCCTTGATGCGCGTGCACGCCGCTTCCTCCGGCCCGAGGCCTGGGTGCTTCCCGAGCTTGTCCCACGGCCGCTTGGCTTGCGAAAGTCACGCCCAGGCGTGCGGACGCTCTGGTTGGACCTCGCCTGGATGCGCGCCCGACCGCCCCGGCCCTTGTCCATCCCGGCCGCCAGTTCGCGAGCCGACCGAAGGCCAGGCAGGCAAGTTGCAGGTGACTCCAAGACCCTGCGGGCCTCGGCGATCGCCATGGAAGGCCCGGCTTGCGCTCGGGAGGCGCACTGGTGGCGGCATCGGGCACGGTCTGGCCAGCGGAGTTGCCAAGGCCATGACGCACGGAGGGCACCGAGCGTGGCAGGCACATCCGAATTCCAAGCGTGCAGTGGGCGCCGGATTCGGCGGGGTTCGCACACTCATCGGGACCAGCATGGTCGCGTGCGTGCCATCGGCCGTTCCTCCGACTGCGCTGCCCACTCGCGGCTTGGCGGCGACTCCCTTCCGACCCCCCAGCGACTCCCTCAACCGCCGTCCAGGGCGGCCTGCGAGTTCAACTGCCCAAGGCGGCCTTGAGTTCCGCCAGGAGCAAGCGCTCGTCGAATCGTCCGGGCGAGTCCTTGTGGTAGCCGCGCACCCAAGAGCGCCCTTCGACCAGCAGGAACGGCACGGCGCGCTTGCCAGTCTCGGATTCGAGCTTCTCGGCCGCGCCCGGGGTCGTCGACAGGGCGACCTTGCGCCAAGGGAGCCCCTTCTGCGCGATCCAACGGTCCAGCCGCGTGCAGTCGGGGCACCAAGCTTCGGAGTACACGGCGATGTCGCGGCCGGCGAGGAAGGCGAGCTCGTCCATGCTCTCGTTTCTAGCACGAAGCGCGCCTTGCGCGCACGTGCCCACGGAGGCGTCCGCCCAAGCGCGGGCGCACGCGCGAGGATGGACTGGCGTGCGCGGGTGTGGCACAAGGTGCGCAGCGAGGAGCGTCCTTGGACCTGATCCGCATCGACACCAGCGCCATCTTGGCGCGGCCCGCCTATGGCGAGCGTGGCGTGGACGAGGCCCTGTACGCGGCCGAGTGCAAGGCCGTGCACGAATGGATCGACGCGCAGGAATCGCTGCACGACGCGGCGCAGTGCGAGCTCGCGCTCGACGCGGCCGAGGAATGGGCCTCCTCGGTGGCGGGACGCTACAGCGATGTGGTCGTCTTGGGGGTGGGCGATGCCGCGCGCGCCGCTTCCGCGCTGCGCACCGCGCTGGTGTCTCCATTCCAAGGCGCGCATGCGCCGCGCTTGTCGGTGCTCGACGACGACGATCCCGATCTGGTCGGCGAGTTCCTCGATGCTTGCGATCCGGCGACGACGCTGGTGCAGGTCGTCTCGCGCTCGGGCGCCACGCCGGGCACCCTGGCGCAATGGATGCTCGTGCGCGATCGCTTGGCGCGCGCGTTGGGTGAAGAGGCCCACAAGGACCATGTCGTGGTCGGCACGCGCGATCCGGATGGTCCGTTGGCCGAGGTCGCGCGGCGCGAGGGCTACCGCTCGGTCCCGCTGGGTCCTTCCGATGGTGCGCAGGCCTTGCTGTCGAGCGCGGCGTGGCTTGGACCGCTCCTGTGCGGCGTCGATGTGCGCGGCCTGCTCGCCGGGGCGCAAAAGGCCGCCGAGCTCGTGCGCGAGCCGGGCGGCGAGAATCCGCTGGTCTTGTGGTCGGCGGCCGAGCGCTGCTTCGATCGCCAACCGATGGTGGCGCGCACGCTCGTGGCGGGCCATCGCCTGCGCGGACTGGCCGCGTTGACCTCGCGCGTGCTCGACGGCACCTCCGGCTACCAGCGCGCCAGCGAGGGCTTCGACGGCGACGGTTACGCGCGTCTCGTCGTGGTGGAGCGCGCAGACCATGTCGAGCGGCTGGGCGAAGTGCATGCCGACCTGCCCGTGGTGGCGGATCTGGCGGGGCGCACGCTCAACGAGCTGGTGGCGCGCGACCGCGACGAGGCGCGCGCGCGCCTCGAGAAGGGCGGCGTGCCGACCATCGTCGCCAGCCTGCCGTGCGTGACGCCGCACGTCGTGGGCCAGCACGCGTTGCTGCTCGAGCTCGTCAGCCGCGCGCGCTACGCCTGAGAGCCCGGCGGCGCGCGCCGAGCGCCTCCGGTCCGAGCCTCAGCGCGGACAAGGCCGCTCGAGCGTGTTGACCGTCGCGATGCCCAAGGGGCCGCGCGTGCCAAGCAGCTTCTGCACGGCCTCCGGCGGGAGGGCGTTCACCTTGCCGACGCAGTGCGCCAGCCACAGGATCTTCGCCGTGTGCTCCAGCATGTCGAGCTTCTTGTACGCATCGAGCAGGTTCGCGCCGAGCGTCACCGAGCCGTGGTTCTGCATCACCAGCGTGTCGGAGCACTTGACGATCTTGCGGATCGACTCGGGCAGTTCCGGCGTGCCCGGCGTGCCGTAGGGCGCGGTCGGGATGCCGCCGATGGTGACGATGATCTCGGGGATGATCGGCGTCTGCAGGTCGATGCCGGCGATGGTCATCGCCACCGCGTGCGGCGGGTGGCAATGCAGCACGGCCTTCATGTCCGGCCGCTCGTGGTAGGAGACGAGGTGGATGCCGATCTCGGAACTGGCGCGCGGTCCGTTGTCGACCGGCTTGCCCTGCATGTCGACCTTGGCGAGGTTCTCCGGCGAGAGGAAGCCCTTCATCGCGCCGGTGGGGGTGACGACGATCGTGCCGTCGGCGAGGCGCGCGCTGATGTTGCCGTCCGCGGCGACGATGTAGCCGCGGGCGTAGCACAACTTGCCGATCTCGCAGATGGCGTTGCGCAGCCGCGCCTCTTCGTCGCTCCATCCGCGCCTGTGCGCCAGTTCTTCGATGCCGCTCATGGCGTGCTCCGTTCGTCGCGGTGGTCGTAGGCCAGCGCGCCGTCGCGTTCGATGTAGTCCACCACGGCGACGATCACCGTCTTCACGGCGCCTTCCTTGGCGTCGAGCATCTGGCGCGCGCTGTTGCCTTCGTCCATGACCAGCACTCGATCGCCGACGCCGGCTTGGGCGTGGTCGATGCCCAGGCGCACGCGGCCTTGCTTCCTGCCCTGCGGATCGACCGGCTGCACGAGCAGCAGCGTGCGACCATCGAGCACGGGGATCTGCACGGGCGACACGACGGTGCCCACGACGGTGGCGAGGAACATCAGGCGCCCTCCCTCATGGCGCGAGCTTCCGGCCGTTCGACCAGGCTTCTTCGACCCAGCCGATGATCGTCGCGTCCACGGGCACGAAGCTCTCGGGGCAGGCGAGGGCCGCCTCGCGGCCGTCGATCCAATGCACGAAGTCGCCGGGACCAGAGGAGATCGCGCTGCAGGCCACGACCACTTCGCCATGGTCCGCGCCCTCGTCGTCGAGCGGCTGGATCAGCTGCAAGGGCACGCCGCGCAGCCCCTCGTATTGCTGCGTGGCGACCAGCCTGCCGACGACCCGCGCGAGGTGCATGCGTGCCTCAGCTCTTCCACTTCTCGTAGACGTTGTCGCCGCCGAGGTCCCACGAGTCGACCACGGCCATGATGACCGCGTCGCAGGGCCGGCCTTCGGTGACGGTCGTCTGGCGCGCCGACGAACCCGTGGCGTAGAGGATCATGTCGCCGTGGCCCGCGCCGACCGAGTCGATCGCCACCACGTACTGCTCCTTGGGCTTGTTGTGCTGGTCGTGCACCTGCACGAGCAACAGCTTCCTGTGCTCGAGCTTCTCGTCCTTGCGCGTGGCGACCACGCTGCCCACCACCTTGCCGATCAGCATCTGTTCCGTCCTCGTCGCGCCGCCACGCCGGGCGCGCGGCGCGCATTGTAGTGACCGCCGCGCCACGGCGCGCCACCGTACGCGGGATCGCGCGGGCTCAGTCCTCGAAGGCCGTCTCCACGCCCGTCTTGGGCAGGCAGGAATCGACGAAGCGGCGGCGCAGTTCCGCCTGCACATGCTGGGCCATCTGCGGCCAAGGCGGAGCCGGGCGACGCACGCCCAGCCACAAGAGCACCACTCCGTTGGAGACTCGCACGGGACCCTTGAGCCCTTGCCAGCCCGGCTGCCCTTCAGGGATGGCGAGCGCCTCGGCCACCACGCTCGACAGCTCCGGCGGCAGCTTCTCGGCGCCGGGCGCCACCCAGCCCACGCGTCCACCCTGCTCGCGCGAGCTGGCGTCCTCGGAGCGCTCGCGCGCGAAGCGTTCGAAGTCCTCCAAGCCGCGGATGCGCGACTTCAGGTCGGCGAGCGCCGCCATGGCCTCGTCGAAGTTGCGCGGGTTCAGCTCGTTCTTGAACTTCGCCGCGCGCAGGAACAGCATCCGCGCGTCGATGGCCGGACCGTGGCGTCCGTCGAACAAGGCGCGCTCGTCCTTGTAGACGCGCTCGATGTCCTCGGGCGGCCAAGCGCGCTCGACCCACAGTCGCGCCAAGGCGGTCGAGACGATGCCTGGATCGTGCTTGAGCGAGGCGGCTTGCACGCCCTGCGCGCCCAACAACTCCTCGTAGGGCACGCCCTTGTAGCGCGGGTCGCGCGCCACCTCGGCGCGGCGGCGCGCGAGTTCCTCGTCGACGGCCTTGGCCAGCGACTCGGGCGCGAGGTCCGGCATGCGCCGCCGCATGGCCTTCGCCAGCAGCAGTTGGCGACTGTCGTCGCGCAGGGTCTCGCGCGGCAGGCGGTCGAGCAGGTGCGCCAGGAACTCCGCGGTGCCGATCGAGAAGCCCGCGCCCTTGGCTACGACGCCATCGGTCCAAGGCGGCGCGAAGCTCTGGAAGTCGCGCCGCGCCAACTCCTCCTCGATCCACAAGCGCTGCTGGTCGCCGCTGACCGGCGTCGACTCGGGCAGGTTCAACGCGCGTCGCGTGGCGCGCTCGTGCACGATGCCGAGGCGCAGGAAGCGCGCGAACTGCTCGCGCGAGAGTCGCACCTTCTCCATCTGGCCGGCGAGTCCGCGCGGATCGCCGCCCTGCTTGACGGCCGCGTCGATCTCGCGCAGGCGCGCCTCGACCTCCGCCTCCGAAGGCGTCAACGCCTGTTCGACACCAAGCTGCTCGAGCAGCTTGGACTCGGCCAAGTGCCGCAGCGCCGCCCGGCCCTCTTCCGACATGGCGCGGCGCGCCACGATCAGCTCCTCGAGCTCGCTGCGCGCCACGAAGAGGTCCGCGTGGCGCGCGACCGGTGCTTGCGGAGTCGCTGGCGGCGGCAAGCTCTTCTGCGCGAGGAGCGGCGCGGCGGCGAGAGGCGTGGCGACGAGCAGCAGGCAGGCGAAGGCGCGGAGGCTCTCCATCGGGGACGCATGGTAGCGTCCGGCGGAGCGCATCCGATTGCTTCAGGGCTCGCAGTCGAAGCGCAGGCGGCCGTCGTCCACGCGGGCGCGCAGCAGGGAGCCGCGCGGCATCCCGCCAGCCACCATCAGCTCGGCCAAGGGCGCTTCGATGTCCCTTTGGATGACACGGCGCAGGGCGCGCGCCCCGGACGCGGCATCGGGCCGACGCGCCGCCACCCAGCGGGCGATGGCGGGCGAGAACGCGACCTTGGTGCCTTGTTCGCGGGCGCGCAGCGCCAGCTCCGACAGGAGCTTGCCCGCGATGCGCGCGACGGCGTCCTCGTCGAGGTCCTCGAACACGATGGTCTCGTCGATGCGGCCGAGGAACTCGGGCGCGAAGTGCTTGCGCAGCGACTCGTGGGCGATCGACGACAGTTCGGCGTGGCGCGGGGCTTCGCGCGTGGCGGCGAAGCCCATGCGGCGCGTGGCGGCCTCCATCTCGGCCGCCCCGGCATTGGAAGTCATGACCACGAAGGCGCGCGCGAAGCTCGCCCTGCGACCCTTGCCGTCGGTCAACACGCCCTCCTCGAGGATCTGCAGCATCAACTGGTGCAGTCGCGGGTGGGCCTTCTCGAT
>SXXH01000312.1 GCA_005789645.1 Planctomycetia bacterium | reverse complement strand
AGGTCTTGGCCATCTGCAGGAGCGACAACATGCCTTCGTGCATGCGCGCTCCGCCGGAGGAGGTGAAGACGACGAGCGGCAGGCGCTCGCGGCGCGCGAGGTCGGCGGCCAAGGAGATCTTCTCGCCCACGACTTCGCCCATCGAGCCGCCCAGGAACGAGAAGTCGAGCACCGCCAGCACGACCTTGCGGCCGTGGATGGCGCCGATGCCGCAGATCAGCGCTTCCTTCTGGCCGGTCTTGGCCTCGGTGCGCTTGAGCTTGTCGGCGTAGGGCGTCGCATCGTTGAAGCGCAGGCGGTCCATGCCGGCCAGGTCGGCCCAGCGTTCCTCGAAGCTGTTCGCGTCGAGCGTGGACTTGACGCGCTCGCGGCCGGGCAAGGTGAAGTGGAAGTCGCAAGCGGGACAGACGCGCTCCCGCTCCTCGAGCTCCTTGCGGTAGATCGTCGCCGCGCACGACTCGCACTTCAGCCACAAGCCGCCGGGCAGCTCCTTGCGCTTCCAGCGCAGGCGCGAGGGCTTGTCCGCGGGCTCGGCCGCCTCGGGCTGCTGCTTGTCCTTGCGCGCGGGGTCCGCGTCCTGCGGCCGCTCGGAGGGAGGCTGGGCGAAGTCAGGCGACATGGGATCCTCGTTGGGCCGCTTGCGCGGCGAGGGAGCGGAAGCGCGCGATAGCGGCGGTCATGTCAAGTTCGTTGTACAAGGCCGAGCCTGCGACCAGTGCGTCGCAGCCCGCCTCCACGCACGAACCCAAGGTGCTGGCGTTGACGCCCCCGTCGATCTCCACGATGCCGCGCCAGCCGAGCTGGCGCAGGCGCCGCGGCTTGGAGAGCGTCTCGGGCCGGACGCCCTGCCCGCCGAAGCCGGGCTCGACGCTCATCACGAGCACCAGGTCGACGACGTCGAGCAACGGCTCGAGCGCCTCGATCGCGGTGCCCGGACGCAGCGACACGCCGACCTTCGGTACGCCGGCGTCGCGCACGGCGCGCACCGTGGCGCGCGCCTCGTCGAGGCCCGCGCAGGCCTCGACGTGGAAGGTCAGCACCTCGGGGCGCGCCTTGGCGTAGCGCGCGACCCAGTCGATCGGCCGCTCGATCATCAAGTGCACGTCGAGCGGGATGGAGGCGGCCTTGGCCACCGCCTCCACCACCGGCGGTCCGATGGTGAGGTTGGGCACGAAGTGGCCGTCCATCACGTCGATGTGGTGCCAGTCGGCGCCCGCCGCCTCGGCGCGGCGCAGTTCCTCGCCGATGCGCGCGAAGTCGCACGACAGGATCGAGGGGGCGATGCGGACGGTGGGGCTCATCGCGGCGTGGCGGGGAGTGTAGCAAGCGGCCCCGCGAGGGACCGGCGGGGCCCCTCTGCGGCCGCGCAGGCGGCTCAGGCGCGCTTGAGGGCCGCGATGCCGGGCAGCACCACGCCCTCGAGCAGTTCGAGGCTCGCGCCGCCGCCCGTAGAGATGTGGTCGATCCTCGAGGCGAGGCCGAACTGCTCGACGGCCGCGACCGAGTCGCCGCCGCCCACCACGGTGAAGCCCTCGCAGGCGGCGACCGCGCGACCGACGGCTTCGGTGCCGCCCGCGTACGCCGGCCATTCGAATACGCCCATCGGCCCGTTCCACACCACGGTCTTGGCGCCCGCGATGACCTTGGCGTAGGCCTCGCGCGTCTTCGGTCCAATGTCGAGCCCCATGCGGCCGTCGGGGATCGCGGGTCCGCACGCCAGCGCCTGCGCGTCGGCGGCGAAGCGCTCGGCGGCGAGGTGGTCCACCGGCAGGTGGATGGCGACGCCCTTCCTGCGCGCCTTCTCGAGCGCGGCCTTCACCGCGTCGAGCTGCTCGGTCTGCACGAGGCTGTCGCCGACCTCGATGCCTTGCGCGGCGAGGAACGTGTAGGCCATGCCGCCGCCGACGAGCAGGGCGTCGACCTTGTCGAGCAAGTTGTCGACCACCTTCAACTTGTCGGCGACCTTGGCGCCGCCGAGGATCGCCACCACCGGACGCGCCGGTTCGTCGAGCACCTTGGAGAAGGCCGCGATCTCCTTCTCCATCAAGCGGCCCGCCGCGCTCGGCAGGAGACGCGCCACGCCGCACACCGACGCGTGGTCGCGGTGCGCCGCGCCGAAGGCGTCGTTGACGAAGCAATCGCCGAGCTTGGCCCACTCGGCCGCCAGCGCGGCGTCGCCGCCTTCGTCGCCGGCGTGGAAGCGCACGTTCTCCAAGAGCACCGTCGTGCCGCGCGGCGCGGCGGCGATCGCTTGTTGCACAGCCGTACCGGTCGACTCCTTCAGGCGCAGCACCGGCGAACCGAGCAGCTCCTGCAACCGCGCGCCCATGGGCTCGAGGCGCATCGACTCGACCACCTTGCCCTTCGGCCGCCCGAGGTGCGACATCAGCACAGGCGTCGCGCCGCGCGCCAGCAGCTCCTTGATCGTCGGCAACGCCGCGCGCACGCGCGTGTCGTCGCTGATCGCACCTGCCTCGTCCTGCGGGCAGTTGAAGTCGACGCGCACGAGCACGCGCCGCCCTTCCACCTTGAGGTCGTCGAGTCGCGCCGCGTCGAGCTTCATGGGCCTGTCCTTCCGCTCTGCGCGCTCAGAGCGCGGCCATCTTCGCGGCCAGGTCGACGACGCGGCAGCTGTAGCCCCACTCGTTGTCGTACCACGACACGACCTTGACCATGTTGCCGGCCATCACCATGGTCGACTTGGCGTCGAACAGGCTCGAGTCCGGGCAACCAATGATGTCGGCCGACACGATCGGGTCTTCGGTGTAGCCGAGGACGCCCTGCAACGCGCCGTGCGCCGCCGCCTTCATGGCCGCGTTGACCTCGTCGACCGTGACGGCCTTCTTCAGCACGCAGGTCAAGTCGATCATCGAGCCGTCCGGCACGGGCACGCGCATGGCGACGCCGTCGAGCTTGCCCTT
>SXXH01000311.1 GCA_005789645.1 Planctomycetia bacterium | reverse complement strand
GTCGCTGGTGGCCAAGAGGGAGGAGCTCGGCATCGGCCGTCCGTCGACCTACGGCGCCACCATCGAGACGATCACCTCGCGCGGCTACGCCGAGCTGCGCGGCAAGACCTTGGTGCCGCAGCCCCTGGGCTTCGCCGTGGTGCAGGCGCTCGAGATGCTCGAGCCGCAGCTCGTCGACTACGGCTTCACCCGCGACATGGAGGCAGAGCTCGACAAGATCGCGGAAGGCCAGCTGTCCCGCAGCGCCTTCTTGAAAGGCTTCTGGTCGGGTGCCAACCCCGGGCTCGAGCGCATCGTTACGCAGCGCGCCGAGGCGCTCGATCCACGCACGATCTGCTCCATTCCGATCGGCGAGCACGCCGGACAACCGGTGGTCATGCGCGTCGGCAAGTTCGGCACCTACGTCCAGCACGGCGAGGTGCGCGGCGCCGTGCCCGCCGGCGTGGCGCCCGACGAGGTCACGGTCGAAGCGGCGCTGCAGTGGATCGAGACCAGCAAGAAGAAGGACCAACCGATCGGACTGTTCGAGGGCTTGCCGGTCTACGTGCGCACCGGCAAGTACGGCCCCTATGTCCAACTGGGCGACGAACCCAAGGAGGACGAAGCGCCCAAGCCCAAGGTCAAGCGCAAGAAGGGCGATCCGCCCGCGCCGAAGGCGCCCAAGGTCAAGCGCGTGTCGCTCTTCAAGGACATGGATCCGGCGAATCTGCCGCTGGAGACGGCGGTGCGGCTCCTGGCCCTGCCGCGCAGCCTCGGCGTGGATCCCAAGGACAATCGTCCGATCCGCGCCGCCAACGGCAAGTTCGGCCCGTACTTGATGAAGGAACCGCTCGACGACGGCAAGCCCGAGTACCGCCGGCTCAAGAAGGAGTCGGAGCTCCTGTCCGTGACGCTCGAAGAAGCCATCGCTCTCTTCGCCGTCCAGCCGCAGAAGCGCACGTTCGGACGCGCCGCCGCGACGCCCAAGGACCCCATCGCGGTGCTGGGCCCCGATCCGGCCACGCAGAAGGAGATCCGCATCCTCGACGGCAAGTACGGTCCTTACGCGACCGATGGCGAGTACAACGCCACGCTGCCGAAGGGCGAGGATCCCAAGTCGACCACGCTCGAGCGCGCCAGCGCGCTCTTGGCGGAAAAGCGCGCCAAGGGGCCGTCGAAGAAGCCGGCACGCCGTCGCGCGGCGCGCAGCTGAGATCGACGCGACCGCGATCGATCTTCATGCGCGCGACTTCTCCGCGCGCATGCGGTGCGTCGTCGCGCGCATGCGGAGCGTAGTTCCAGGCATCATCCAGGGCGTCAGGGCTCGCCCTTGCCGACCAGCGTCTTGCGCATGGCGCGCAGCAGGATCAGCATCGTCGCCACGAAGGCGAGCAACACGCCCAACGCGCGCAGGAAGAAGGCCAGATTCTGGAAGGTCTCGCCCAGCGAGTACTTCACCTCGTCGCGCACGACCCAGATGCCGCTCGAGAGTTCGCGCGACTCGACGAGCCAACCATCGCTGAAAGTGCGCAGCACATCCGCCACCACCGTCAGCACGACACCCAGCAAGCCAGCCCACACGAGGCGCGCGTAGCTCAAGCGATTCAACCACGGCGGCACCCAGTCGGGGCCGCCGGCGGCCTCGGCTCGCGTCGATCCGGCCGATGTCGATCCCGGCAGAGTGGATGCACCGCGCGGCGCCGCGACTCGAGATCGGAGCTCGCTCGACTGCACCCTTTGGTCCACCCCTCTCTCCGAGGCGACGGAGAGGCGCTGCAGCTTGGCCTCGACGGCCGAGTCGAACTCCAGCGGCGCTTCCGGCTCCGGCAGGCGCGAACCGCACTTGGCGCAGAAGCTGTCCTTGGTCCCCGTCGCGTGGCCGCATTGGACGCAAGACTTCCGCGACGATGGCAGACCCCGTCCGCAAGCCGGGCAAGGTTGGCCGGAACGCTCGAGGATAGTGCCGCAATCGACGCAAAACGCCATGCCGGCAGTCTGCCTTCCGCTACGCGGGAATCAAGCGGGGTGCGTCGCCCGTCCTCCGTTCAACCGCAGGTGTCGAGGTCGAGCCGTGCGGATTCGCGGCGATGCTGGCTGCGCTTCAGCGCGGCGTGGAACTTGGCCAAGAGGTCCATGCGGCCGGCCTCGCGCAGCGCGAGTTCGACCAGCTCGCGCGACTCGGGCGCCTTCCAGCGCACGAGCGACTTCTGGGTCCTCCTCTCGCGTTCGCCGCGCGGGATGTGCAGGTCCTGCATCGTCAGCGGGTCCTTGCCGGTGACGTATTGCACACAGGCACGCGTCATCGGCAGCGGGATGAACTCTTGCACCTGTTCGGGCGAGTAGTTGCGCTCCAAGAGCTTCTCGAACAGCTCGATCGCGGCGGCGAGATCGGTGCCGGGGTGGCCGACGATGAAGTAGTTGACCAGGTGCTGGTCGCGGCCGAGATCCTTGCACTCGTCCTTGTAGGCGGCTTCATACTCTTCGTAGACCTCGAAGCGCGGCTTGTTCATCGCGGCCAGCACAGCGTCCGAGGCATGCTCGGGCGCGAGCTTCATGCGGCCGGGCACATGGTGCTCGACGAGGTCGTGGTGCAAGGGAAGCAACTCGCCCTTCTTGTCGCGCAGCATGTCGTAGCGGATGCCGCTCGACACGAAGGCGTGCTTGACGCCCTTGGTCGTGCGCACGAGGCCCAAGAGGCGCCGGTAGCCCTCGGTGGTCTTGTCGAGGCGCAGGGCGGGGCACGGATCGGGCGTCAAGCAATCGCGACCGAGGCAAGCTTCGCCCTTCTCGAGCAGCTTGCAACCCAAGCCCCACATGTTGGCGGTCGGGCCGCCCACATCCGTGATCGTGCCGCGGAAGTCGTGGTGCGCGGCCAGCGCCGCGGTCTCCTTGAGGATCGACTCCTCGCTGCGCGATTGGATCGAGCGGCCTTGGTGGAAGGTGATCGAGCAGAAGCTGCAGTCGGCCATGCAGCCGCGGTGCGTATTGACCGACCAACGCACGGGTTCCAGCGCGGCGATGCCGCCGGCCTTGTCGTGGTCGGGGTGCCAGCGCCGCGCGAACGGCAGGTCGTAGAACGAGTCGACCTCTTCTTGCGAGGCCGGCGGCAGCGGCGGGTGTTGCAGCACGACGCGCTCGCCATGCGGTTGGGCCAAGGTGCGCGAGCTGGGGCTGTTCTCCTCGCGCACGGCGTGGAACAGCTCGATCAACTTCTGGCGATCGGCCTTGATGTCCTCCCACGACGGCACGAGGCGCGCGTCGGCGGGGACGGCGTCCTTCTTCACGCACTCGCAGGTGTTAGGCAAACTTGACAGGGTTCGCCCGGCCTCGATGCGGCGCGCGATCTCGACCACGGTGCGCTCGGCCATGCCCCAGACCAGGAGATCGGCCTTGCTGTCGACGAGGATCGAGCGGCGAATCGTCTCGTCCCAGTAGTCGAAATACGCCAAACGCCGCGGGCCGGCCTCGAGCCCGCCGACGATCACCGGCAGGCCCGGGAAGTGCTGGCGCGCCGAGGCGGTGTAGCTGATCGTCGCGCGGTTCGGACGGCCGCTCTTGCCGCCCGGGCGGTAGACGTCGATGCGGCGGATTTTCTTGGAGGCGGTGTAGTTGGTCACCATCGAATCGATGGTGCCGGCGGATACGCCGACGAAGAGCCGCGGCGCGGGCAGGCGCTTCCAACCGGAGCCGTCCGGTTCCCACTCGGGCACGTCGAGGATGCCGACCTTGTAGCCGTGGGCCTCGAGCACGCGGCCAATCACCGCGATGCCAAAGCTCGGGTGGTCGACATAGCCGTCACCTGTGACGAGGAGCACATCCAACTCGTCCCAACCCAAGCGCTCCATCTCGGCGCGCGTGCGCGGCAAGAAGGGCGCCGGCTTCCCGGCTCGAGTGTGCTTGCTGTCCTTCGTCATGGCGCGGCCTCGCAGCTTGCGGGTGGCGGTCTGCTCGTCTGGGGGACGAGGACCGGAGTGGAAGGTAACGCAAGCTGCCGATCCATGGCTGGACTGGTCCCGGCTTGGGCGAACGACGGGGCCCGGCTCGGGCGGCTGGGGTGCGGTCGAGACTGGGCCGCCCGTGGCTCATGCCTCGGGGCGAGCGACGTGAGGCGTGGACGTACAGGCATGACGTACAGGCATGATAGGGCAGGCCTGGATCGTGCCTCGACCGGGGTCGCCCACGCTCTGCCCCCGACGCAACATGATGCGAGCGGGTGGCGAAGAGCGCTCAGAACGAGCCGTGGCGACGACGCTGGCGACGGTTGGTCTTGCGACCACCCTTGGTGCGCTGGCGCGTGCGGTAGCCGGTCTTCTTCTTGTGCTTCGTCGACGAACTGCGGATCTTTGTGTGCATGGCTGTCTCCGGGTGCGTGCCTCGTGGGACGCGCCCACGGCGCCAGGCGGCCACGCGGGCCGCCAGACGCGCTTAGAGGGCGAAAAGTGTACCCGCCGTCTCCCTCGCAGGGAAGGATCGAGCCGGGCAAGCCGCTTGGAAGCCTCCGCGCCTCCCCCTTCTTGCCGTTCTTCCCGGTGCAAGGCTGCGCCGCATGGGCGTCGCCAACTCGGTCCGCGGCAACTATCCAACCCGCGACGCCGACTCAGCCACCGCCGCCGCCCACCTGGCCCTTGACCGGACCGACCATCGTCTCGGGACGCACCCAGGCGTCGAACTGCTTGTCGTCGACGAGCCCCAACGCCAGCGCTGCTTGCTTGAGGGTGGTCCCCTGCTTGTGGGCGTGCTTGGCGATCTTGGCCGCGTTGTCGTAGCCGATGTGGCGGTTGAGGCTGGTGACCAGCATGAGCGACTCGCGCATCAGCTTGTCGACGCGCGCCTCGTCCAATTCCATGCCGGCGATGCAGTTGACGCGGAAGCTGTCGCAGGCGTCCGACAGCAGCGCGATCGACTCGAGCAGGTTGTGGACGATGACGGGCTTGTAGACATTCAGCTCGAAGTTGCCTTGCGAGCCGGCGAAGGCGACGGCCG
>SXXH01000310.1 GCA_005789645.1 Planctomycetia bacterium | reverse complement strand
GCCCTCGTACATCAGGCGTAGCTTGCCTTCGGGCGCCTTCTTGGTCGGCGGGTAGAGGAACACGCCGCCCTTCAGCAAGATGCGGTGCACGTCGGCGACCATGGTTCCCGAATAGCGCGTCGAGTAGCCCTGCGCCTGGGCCCAATCGATGTAGCGCTGGTAGCCCTCGGGGAAGGTCAGGCGGTTTCCTTCGTTGCAGGAGTAGTACTTGCCCGCCTGCGGGATGCGCAGCCCTTCGGCGACGCGCAGGAAGGCGCCGATCGAAGGATCGAGCACGAACATCGAGACGCCGTTGCCGGTCGAGAGCACGAAGATGGTCGAGCTGCCGTACAGGATGTAGCCGGCGGCGACCTGCTCGGCGCCGCGCTGCAGCAGGCTCGCCATGGGGTCGTCGCCGCGCCGGTCGTAGCGCAGCACCGAGAAGATGGTGCCCACGGCCGCGCCCGTGTCGATGTTCGAGCTGCCGTCGAGCGGATCGAACAGCACCACGTACGGCCGCTCGCCATCGAAGTTGCGCCGCAGGACGATGGGTTCCTCGTTCTCCTCGCTGGCGACGATGGCGACGCCCGCGCGCGTGCCCAGGCACCGCAGGAGCGTCTCGTTGGCGATCACATCGAGCTTCTGCTGCGCCTCGCCCTGCACGTTCTCGCTGTCGAGCTCGCCCAGCACGCCTTGCAGGCGCGCGCGCCTGATCTTGGCGCTGATGACGCGGCCGCTGAAGGACAGCGCCGAGAGGATCCACGACAGCGTTCCGCTGGCGTTGTGGCGCGCCTGCTCGGCGAGGATGTGGTTTTGGAGCGTGGTCAGGTTCTCCCCGCGCGTCAGCGGCAGGGAGTCGAGCTCGGTCAGCGGATCGCCCATGTCGTCCTCGGTGGTCCGTCCTCGACGCGAGGACTCGCGGATTGTCGCCGATCGCGGACCGGCGAGCCAAGCATCGACCGCCGTCTCCGACGAGCGGGACTTCAGGGCGCGAACACCACGCGCAACCCGTCCGACAGGTTCGAGCCCGCTCCTCCGGCCAGCGCGTTGCGGTACCACAGCTGGAAGTGGCGCGTCGCGCCCGGAACGATGGCGTTTGGTCCGCCGTCCAGCGGCGCTTGCGTGTGGTCGATGCGGCGCGAGTAGAGTCCGCTCGCGCCCACGGGCGTCGCCCCGCCGATGCGCGTGGTGGTGCCCGCGACGCAGCGCCAGCCGTTGGCGAAGGGCAGTTGCGCCTGGTTGGGCCCGCAGTATAGCAGCGTCGTGGTGTTGGGCGGCAGGCCGGCGCAGGTGACGACGAAGTCGTTGAGCGCGAAGACCGCGTTGCCCTGCGCGCCGATGGTGGCGCCGAGGCCGGTCGAGTTGGGCGCTGCGAGGCAGTAGGTCGAGAAGCCGAAGTTCGCCGAGCCGAGCGTGCCGTCGGCATTCAGGTTCTGGGCGACGATGTCGCCTCCGGCGGCGCGCTCGTCGTCCCACGAGAGGCGCACCACGCCCGAAGCGTCGAGCACGAGCTCGAGGTCGTCCTTGCCCGAGGGCACGCTGGAGACCGTGATCGGCGCCGCGGGCCACAGCGGCGCGCCGCCGGCGTCGTAGCGCCAAGCCAACACCGCCGTCGCGGTCGAACCAAGGAGCGTCTGGAAGCAGGCCACCACGCCCGTGTCCCCCATGGCGAGCGCGCGCGGGAAGGACTCGGGGTTGGCATCGAGCGGCAAGACCGCCAAGCCGTTGGCGCCGAAGGCGAGCGTGCCGGCCGGCGTGATGCGCTGCGCTCCGAGGCCCCACAGGCTTTGCGCGGCGTTGCGCTTGCCGAAGGCCACCAGCAAGTCGCCGTTCGCCAACCGCGCGATCGACGGATCGATCTTGGTCGTCGACGCTTCGCTCGACACGGCGAGTCCGTTGTGCGGGAACTGCTCGATGCCGTTGGCGTCGAGGCGTTGGACGAGGGCGTCGAAGAAGCTGCCCGCGGAACGGTGCCAGGCGATCCAGCAACCGTCGCCGTCGGCCACGAGGCGCGGCCAGTGCGCGATGGGCACGGCACCCGCGTCGTAGACGGAGACCGGTGCCGCCCATTGGGCCAGTCCCAGCGCGTCGAACTTCTGCGCGCGCACATGGCGGGGCGAGCTGAACGAGGCGATGTCGCGCACGTAGGACACGATGCAGCCGCCATCGTCCGTCGCGACGATGCGCTGGAAGCCGGGCTTCTCCGCGCCGCCGCCCGCGATGGCCGCCGGAGGGTTCCATTGCGCGACGCCGTTGGCGTCGAGCTTCTGCAACCGG
Organism: Planctomycetia bacterium; assembly: GCA_005789645.1. GTDB lineage: Bacteria > Planctomycetota > UBA1135 > UBA1135 > SXXH01. Next base: position 6,089 of record SXXH01000310.1, on the reverse strand, counting down.
ATGGCGCCCGGACCAGGACTCGGCAGGTCGGCCCAAGCGACGACGAACGAACCATCGACGAGGCGCGCGATGGTCGGGTTGGCCTCGTAGTCGGCGTCGTTCGACAGCGCGATGCCGTTCGCGCCCCAAGCTTGGTTGCCGGCCGCGTCGACGCGGTAGGCGTAGGTGTCGAGATCGCCGCCCGCGCGAATGTCGGTGAAGGCCAGCACGCAACCACCGGCGCCGTCGTGGACGAGGTCCCAATCCACCAACGAGCTGGATTGCGGTTGGCTGCTGACCACGATGCCGGCCGGGAACAACGCCGCGCCGGCGGCGTCGAGCTTCTGGACGCGCACGACATAGGCGCCGCTGGCGTTGTCGAACCAGCCGAACCAAGTGGAGCCATCGCCGCACGCGGCGAGCTTGGGCACCGCCGAATCGCCCGGGAAGGAGCCCACCACGGTGTTCGCGGCCGGGTTGGAGGTCCATTGGGCCGCGACGGGCGCCACGCCGAGGAACAGGACGGACAGGCGAAGGATGGCTGCGTTCATGGATGTGAGACCTGGCGACGCATGGTCGCCAGATTGGACTTCATCGTACTGCAAGCTCCGTCGGCCCGCTTGGCGCGCCGTTCGCGGCGACACGCGCTGGCGTCAGTGGTAGGTCAGGCCACGGCCGAGCAGCGAACCATTGGACTGTTCGCCCAAGGCGTAGGGTTGGACTTGGACCGAATGCTGCTCGGTGGCGTTCGCCGGCGGCGAACCGCCGAGCACGCCCTGCGTGCCTTCGATGAGCGCCGCGAGGATCACCGGGTTGGCCTCGCTGTCCTGGCTCGTCTGCGCGCGCACGCCGTCGATCCTGAACCAGCCGCTTTCGCGCACCCCGAAGGACTCCGTCGGTTCGTCGTTGCTCGCGAGCAGGAACGCGTTCGTGAAGGCGGACGAGTACTGCGCCAAGCCACGCCGCGTCCAGCAGCGGAACGAAGTGGTCGCGTCGAAGTAGGCGCCATCGTCGTTGAACACGGCGAGGCTCGCGGTGACGTCGAACTCGCGTCCGCCGGTCAGGTTGAGCAGCACGAGGTCGCTCGACGCGGCTGTACCGCCCACTTGGCCGAGGAAGCGCGGGATGTAGACGGTGTCCGGCGCGCGCTCGTACTCGCGGCCATCGAGGTCGAGCAGCTGGTCGCCGTCGACATCGGTCTCGGCGTGCGCCGCCATGGGCGAGGTGAAGGCCCACGGCGCGACCTCGTAGTCGTGGAGGGTCAGGGCGTCCTGCACCAGCATGCGACCGACCAGTTGGTTGAAGGCGACGGGTGTCCCGCGGGCTTCCACGCCCCCGGGTTGGCGGATGGCGTAGGCGTAGCACCAGCCCTGCCGGGCTCCTTGCGGATGGGCGCCTTGAGGCCCGTACAAGTCCAGGCTGGCGGAGCGCACGGTCGTGTCTCCCGGCGCGAGGCGGACGACGCGCGCGTATTCGCGGCAACCCGCCTCGGACACCCACACCACGCGCACGTCGATGGACTGGGTGGGCGAGATGTTGGTCAGCGTCAAATAGCTTTGACGCCCGTCGCGCAAGTCGTACACGGGGTTGACGAGCATGCTGGCCGGTGCGGTCCCAGCATGGGCGGCGGTGGCGGAGAGGAGGAGCGCGAAGGCGGCTTGGAGGAGGTGCTTCATGGCTTGGGTCGTGGCTCGGTGGTTGGTTGGGCTTGGATTCTGCATGGCGCTTGCTCGACGTCACCAAGCCGTGCCGGTGGTCGTGGTGCCTTCGACGTAGGGCAGCGTCGCGCAGGTGCCCCTCTGGAAGTGCACACTGTCTTGGCTGTACGTGGAGCGGCGCTCGACTTGGAGCAGCAGCACCGTGGGCGGCTCCAACCAGGCCGGGGAGTTGGGCGAAGTGGCTTGGATGGTGCTCCAGCTCCACGATCCATGCTCGCGTCCGTCCAGCGCTTCCGACGCATCGTGCGCGCCGGCGGCGAGCGAGGTCTGGGTCGTGGAGGCCGAGATCGACGACAAGTCCAACGCGGCCCAACAGCCCAAGCTCGGTTGCGCCTGGAACGACTGGCCGCGATCGTTGCGGCCGACGAAGATGCCGCGCGCCGTCCACGGGCCGCCCGGGCGACGGTAGGTCAGGTTGACCGCGTAGAGGGTCGTGCGCGTCCGCGCGCCGGTCGCACCAGCTGATGATTGCCCGAGGAACGAAGCCGAGTGCTGGTTGCGCGGCGCGGCTTCGAGCTCGACGCCATCGAGGTCCGGAGCGCCGTTGCCGTTCGCGTCGAGTCGCAGCGGCAGCAAGAGCGGCGAGCGGAAGCTGTGCGGCGCGTACGAGTACTGCTCGAGCGTGTTGCCGTCGACGACCAGCGCAGTGCCGATCAAGGTGTTGTGCGACACGAGCTCGTTCGTTTCCGGATGGCGGGCGCGCACCAGCAAGTAGCCGCGCGTGCCCGCGTTCGAAGGCAGAGTGCGGCTGTCGACCGTGATGGTGTCGTACGGCGCCAACGTGCGGATGGTGCTGAACTCGAGGCAAGTGCCTCCATCGATGTAGACGAACTCCGCGCGCACGGTGCGGTTGAAGGAGATGTTGCTGACCGTGTGCAGGGTCGCGATGCCGGGCTGCTTGCTCCAATACGGAAAGACCAGCAGCGTGCTCGGCCTGGGAGCGTCGGCGTGGGCGTGGCCGCCAAGGGTGCCTAGCGCGGCGAGGAGGGTGGTGATCAGGGGAGCGAAGGTGCGGAGCATGGCAGGGTGGGTGTGGGGAGGGAATCCGGGGGGCCTGGCGGGGCCGTCCCGCCAGTACCCCAATTGCGCGACCCTGGCTCTTCTTCTGAGCAATCACAGGAACCGGGGGCTTTCAACAATCTTGATGCCATAAACTTCTCCGCTTAAATGATTTAAAGCGAAACTTGCTGACATCAAGCACCCGCACGGCCCGCGAGCTATCATCCTTCCCGGATATCATGATCGGACTCAATGGAACCTCGCGTCTGCTGAAAGCCCTCGCCGACGAAACTCGTTTGCGCATCCTCAACTTGCTAGCCGAGGAGGAGCTCTCCACCGGCGACTTGATGGAGATCCTCAACACGGGCCAAAGCCGCGTGTCGACGCATCTGGCGCTGCTCAAGGAAGTGGGTCTGGTTCAAGACCGTCGCCACGGGCGACGCAGCTTGTACGGCATCGTGCCGGGAGCGCCAGCGACCTTGGCGGAGAGCGCGTTGAAGCAGGCGCGCCAGAGTCCCGAGTTCGAAGCCGACATGGCCGGACTCGACGCCTTGCGCGATCGGCGTCGCGAGGACGCGCGCGCCTACTTCGATCGCGTGGCGGCGGAGTTCAGCGAACAGCCGCTGCCCGGCCGCACGTGGGAAGGATTGGCGCGCGGCTTGTTGCAGTTGGCGCCGCGCGGCAGGTACGTCGATCTGGGAGTGGGTGACGGCTTGCTGACGATGATGCTGGCCGAGGTGGCGCGCGAGGTGGTCGCCGTCGACATCAGCGCGCAGATGCTGGCGCAGTTGAAGACGCGCGCGACGCAGAAGGGCATCGGCAACATCGTGACGCTGGAGAGCGACATCGCGCACCTCGCGCTCGCCGACCAGAGCTTCGATGTCGCCGTGCTGTCGCAGGCGTTGCACCATTGCGACGAACCACTCTCGGCGTTGAAGGAGGCGCAGCGCGTGCTCGTGCGCGGCGGACGACTCTTGGTGCTGGATCTGGTCGCGCACGGCGAGTCGTGGGTCAAGGATCAACTGCAGCACAGGCACTTGGGCTTCGGCGAGGGCGAGCTCGAGCACATGCTGCTCGAGGCGGGCTTCGAGCGGCCTTTCGTGCGCCGCGCCGCGCGCGATCCGCAGCCGCCGCACTTCATGACGTTGGTGGCGAGCGCCACGAAGGGGACGCGCTGACATGGACGCCTCCCCCCTCGCGCGAGCGAGCGCGCTGCGCGCTGCGCTGGATGCGCGCGTCTTGGTGCTCGACGGCGCCATGGGCACGCAGATCCACGCTTGCAACCTCGACCTCGAGCGCGACTACCACGGCCACGAGAACTGCGTCGACTACGTCAACCTGACTCGGCCCGACGCCATCCGCGGCATCCACGAGCACTACCTCGCGGCCGGCTGCGACATCGTCGAGACCAACACCTTCGGCGCCATGCCGCATGTCCTGGCCGAATTCGGCATCGCCGATCGGGCGCGCGAAATCAACCGCGCCGCGGCCAAGGCGGCGCGCGAGGCGTGCGCGACGCATTCCACGCCGGAGAAGCCGCGCTTCGCGCTGGGCTCGATGGGCCCGGGCACCAAGCTCGCGACGCTGGGCCACGCAAGCTACCAAACGCTCAAGGACAGCTACGCGGAGCAAGCGCGTGGCCTCATCGAAGGCGGCGTCGACGGCTTCCTCGTCGAGACTTGCCAAGACCCGCTGCAGATCAAGGCGGCGGTCAACGGGGTCCTTCTGGCGCGCGAGGAAGCGGGCGTCGACCTGCCGATCTTCGTCTCCGTGACCATGGAAGTGACGGGGACCATGCTCGTCGGCACCGAGATGGCGGCCGCCATCGCGCTGCTCGATCCTTATCCCATCGACGTGATCGGCATCAACTGCGCCACGGGACCGCGCGAGATGGGCGAGCACGTGCGGCTCCTGGGCCAGAACTGCCGCAAGAAGATCATGGTGTATCCCAACGCCGGCTTGCCGCAGCTGGTCGACGGAAAGACGCACTATCCACTCGGTCCCGAGGAACTCGCCGATTGGCTGGTGCGCTTCGTGGACGAGGACGGCCTCAACATCATCGGCGGCTGCTGCGGGACGACTCCCGCGCACCTCGCCGCCGTGGCGCGACGCCTCGGCACGCGCGCACCCAAGGCCCGTCGTCCTGCCCACCAACCCCAGGTGACGAGCATCTACTCGGCCGTGCCGCTGCTGCAGGACAATTCGATCCTCTTCGTCGGCGAACGCAGCAACGCCAACGGCTCAAAGGCCTTCCGTGAGCACCTGTTGAAGGGCGACGTCGAGGCCATGGTCGCCATGGGGCGCGAACAGGTGCGCGAGGGCTCGCACGTGCTCGACTTGTGCACCGCCTACGTCGGCCGCGACGAAGTCGCCGACATGACGAAGGTCCTGGTGCGCTATCGCGCCGACGTGCCCGCGCCCTTGATGATCGACAGCACCGAAGCGCCAGTCTTGAAGGCGGCGCTGGAGCTCGCCGGCGGACGCTCGATCGTCAACTCGATCAACCTCGAGGACGGCCTCGAGCGCATGGAGAAGGTGCTGCCGCTCGTCAAGGAACACGGCGCCGCCGTGATCGCCCTGACCATCGACGAGGATGGCATGGCGAAGACGGCGGAAGACAAGCTGCGCATCGCCAAGCGCATCCACAAGATCTGCGTCGAGGACTGGGGCCTGCGTTCCGAGGACATCCTGTTCGACGTCCTGACCTTCACCATCTGCACCGGCAACGAGGACGATCGGCGCCTCGGCATCGAGACGCTCGAGGGCATTCGCCTGGTGCGCGACGAGCTGCCGGGCGTGGGCCTCTTGCTGGGTCTCTCCAACATCAGCTTCGGCCTGAACCCCGCGGCGCGCCACGTACTGAACTCGGTGTACCTGCACCACGCGCGCGAACGAGGCTTGACGGCGGCGATCCTGCACTCGGGCCGCATCCAGCCCTTGCACCGGATCGACCCCAAGGCGCGCGAGACAGCGGAAGACTTGATCTTCGACCGCCGACGCGAAGGCTACGACCCGCTGCAGGCCTTCATCGCCCTGTTCGAAGGCGCGCAGGTGGAGAAGAAGGCCGCGCGCAAGGTGCCCGACGATGTGTTCGAACGCCTGCAGTGGCGCATCGTCGAGGGCGAGAAGCCAGGTTTGGTCGAGGACCTCGACCTGGCGCTCGGCGCGAAGAAGCCGCTCGAGATCATCAACATCGACCTCTTGGCCGGCATGAAGACCGTCGGCGAGCTGTTCGGCCGCGGCGAGATGCAGCTGCCATTCGTGCTGCAGTCGGCCGAGACGATGAAGATGGCCGTGGCGCACCTCGAACCGCACATGGAGCGCTCGCAAGGCGAGTCGCGCGGAAAGCTGGTGCTCGCCACCGTGCGCGGCGACGTGCACGACATCGGCAAG
>SXXH01000309.1 GCA_005789645.1 Planctomycetia bacterium | reverse complement strand
GGAGCTGGTCGCGTGCCTCGCCACTCCGGCCCGGCTCGTCGCGCCGCCGCCGGCGCACTGGCCCTTGGATCGACCGCTGCGCGTGCTCGTCTCGTGCGCCGAAGTCTCTGGCGAAGTCCACGCCGCGAACCTCGTGGCGGCGCTACGCGACTTGGCGCGCGCGCACGGCGCGCCCGAGCCGCGCTTCGCGGGACTCGGCGGACCGCGCCTGGCCGCCGCCGGCGTGGAATGCTGGCACGACACCGTCAGCCGGGCGCAGATGGGCTTCAGCGCGGTGCTGCGCTCCTTGTCGCGCTACCTGCGCTTGCTCGAGGACGTGGTCGAGCGCAGCGACGAGTTCGAACCCGACGTGGTCGTGGCCGTCGATTCACCAGCGCTGCATGTGCCGCTCTTCTCGATGCTGCGCGCGCGCGGACGCCGCACGGTCCACTTCGTCGCGCCGCAGCATTGGGCGTGGGCCGCCTGGCGCGCGCGTCGCTGGGCGCGCTGCACCGGACTCGGCCTCGCGATCCTGCCCTTCGAACCAGCGTGGTTCGCGCGGCGCGGCGCGCGCGTGGTGCTGGTGGGCCATCCGCAGCTGGACGCCATCGCGACCCTCGACGCGGCCAGGGTCGCCGCCACGGCGCAGATGAGGGGCGATGGCGACACGCTGGTCGTCCTGTGCGGCAGCCGCCACTCCGTCGTGGCGCGGCACGCGGTGTGGATGGCCGACTTGGCGCTGGAAGCCGCGCGCGAGCACGGTTGGCGCGTCGTCGTGGCCCACGAGCGCGCCGAGGTGGCCGACGAGCTGCGGCAGCTGCTGGCGGCGCCCTTGGCGGCAGGTCGCCTCGAGGTGCGTTCGGGCGAGCTGCACGGGCTGCTCTCCCGCGCGCGCGCAGCCTTGACCGTCTCGGGCACGATCACGATCGACCTGCTCGCGCGCGCGGTGCCGTCCGTCGTCGTCTACCGCGTCGCGGGTCGAGTCGAGGCCAATTTGGCGCGCGCCCTCGTCCATGCACCCCACATCGCCGGGCCGAACCTCTTGGCGACGCTCCCCGTGATGCCCGAACACGCCTTCGCCGGCGAACCACCACGCACGGCGATCCTCGCCGACTTGCGGCGCGCCTTGGAGGACGAAGACTGGCGCGCCGAGTGCAAGCGGCGCATGGCGGCAGCGCGCGAACGCTTGGGCGGAGCCGGCGCCATCGCACGCGCCGCCGGTTGGGTGGCGGCCATCGCTTGCCGCGAGAACTCGTCGCCCTGAAGATTCGTCGCCCTGAAGACTCGCCGCCCTGCGGCACATCGCCCTTGGGACGCAGCGCTTCGAGAGCTCCTCCTCATGGGGGCGCCGCGGCGGCAAGCCGCGGGTCCCGAGCGATCGGCGGCGGACGAAGGGGGAACGAGGCCGGCTTTTGCTTGCATAAGTCACCGCCGCGAGCGCTGAATATCCGAGCCTTGGCCGAGTACATCCCCTCCCCGCCCACCACCGACTTCGCGCCCTTGATGCGGGCCGCGCAAGGCGGCGACCGGGACGCCTTCGGACGGCTGGCCTCGCAGCTCGAGCCACGCGGACGGACCTTCGCGCGCGCCATGGTGGGGTCGGAGGAAGATGCCATGGAGCTGACGCAAGAGTGCCTGCTGCGCATGTGGAAGGCGCGCGCCGACTGGGTCGAGGCCCGGGGGGTGTTGCCATGGTTCCACGGCATCCTGCGCAACCTGTGCATCAGCTTGCTGCGCTCGAAGGAGCGCGTGCGCGCCAAGGACGCCTTCCGTCCCGACCAGTTGGACGAGGAGGACGTGGACTGGGACTACGTCGACCCCGAGCTGCAGCCACCCGAACACCTCGCCTCCGACGAACGAGCGCGCCTCTTCTGGGCTGCGCTGGGCAAGTTGTCCACGCGCGATCGCGAGATCCTCGCGCTGCGCCACTTCGAAGAACTCGCCTACGCCGAGTTGGCGCAGCGCTTGCGCATTCCGGAAGGCACGGTCATGTCGCGGCTCTTCCACGCCAGGCGCCGCCTGCGCGAGGCGCTGCCGCGCGAACTCGCCGAGGAGCTGCGTCGATGAGCGCGCTCCAACCGTTGTCCGAGGCGGACCTGATGCAGGCCATGCGCCACGCCGACGGCGAGCTCCCCGCCAGCGAGGTCGCGGAGTTCGAGGCGCGGATCGCGCGCGAACCGCTGCTCGCGGCCGAGGTCGCGGCGCAGCGCCGGCTCGCCGTCATGGCGCGCAATTGGAGTCCGCGCGACGCGGCTCTCGAGGCATGGGAGGCGCGCGAGTCCTCGACGCTCGCCCGCGTGCTGCGCCTCGTGGGCATCGTCGTGCTGTGCGCCGGCGTCGTGGTGCTGCTGGGCTTCATGCACTTCGTGCTGACCAGCGAGTACTCGCGCGTCCCGCTCTGGATGGCGTATGTGTTCGAGGTCGCCTTGGTGGGCTTCGTCTACCTGTTGTGGCGCGCCGTGCGCGCGCGCCTCGCCACGCGCCACCTCGATCCTTACCGCGACCTGGAGCGCTGAACGACGACCATGATCATCGCCACGACCGACGCGCTGCCCGGCAGGGAGATCCGCTCGACGCTCGGGCTCGTGCGCGGAGTCTCGGTGCGAGCCGCGCACGCCTTGGCGGACTTCGACGCGCTGCTCAAGAACGCCGCGGGTGGCGAATTGCCCGAGTACACCGCCGTGTTCGCACAGGCGCGCGAGCAAGCGCTCGACCGCATGATCGAACAAGCGCGCCACGCGGGCGCGGATGCCGTCGTGGGCGTGCGCTTCGCGACCAGCGAGATCGCCAAGGGCGCCGCCGAGGTGCTGGCCTACGGCACCGCGGTGAAGCTCGCCTGAGGGCCGGGGGCCGAGGGCCCAGCCTCGTCGCCAACCTCGTCGGATTCGGGCGTCCACGGGGTGAACGGATCGGCCATGGCGCGCCAGCCCTCGAGGCCGAGCGCGAGTTCCTCCTCGGAGAGCAGGCACGAGTCGAGCGCCTCGACGATGGCGTCGACCTCGAGGTCGATACCGATGAACACCAGCTCCTGCTGGCGGTCGCCCCACGGCTCTTGCCAGCGGGCCTGGATCTCGGCCAGCTCAGCGGGATCCTCGGGCCAATCCTCGCGCGGCGAGGCGGCCGCCCAGCGGCCGACGGGCTCCAGCGTCGCGGTGGAGCCGGACTGCGACCAGCCCGCGATGATCGACGGCCGCGAAGCGATCCACAGGAAGCCCTTGGAACGCAGCACCTCGCCGAAGCCCTCGTTGAGCAGGAAGTGCAGCCGCTCGGGGTGGAACGGCTCGCGACGCCGGTAGACGAAGCTCGTGATGCCCTACTCCTCCGTCTCGGGCACATGCTCGCGCGAGAGCTCCTGCTTCCAGCCGGCCGCGTTGGAGGCGCGTTCCATGTCGAAGAGTCCCGTGTCCAGCACGTCGGACACCTCGACTTCGCCTCGCACCGAGCGGACGACGCGCGCCTGCGGATTCAGGCGCGACAAGGCGGCCTCGACCCGCGCGCACCCGTGCTCGTCGAGCAGGTCGGTCTTGTTCAGCACGAGCACGTCGGCGAACTCGACCTGGTCGACGAGCAGCTCCGAGATGCTGCGCTCGTCCTCCTCCCCGGCGGCGATGGCGCGCTCCTTGAGGGTCTCGATGGAACGCAGCTCGTCGAGGAAGCACTTGGCGTCGACGACCGTCACCATGGTGT
>SXXH01000308.1 GCA_005789645.1 Planctomycetia bacterium | reverse complement strand
GAAGGGGGCGAGATGGCGCCGGCGCTGCAGGCCAAGTTCCTGCGCGTGCTGCAGGAGCGCACCTACCGCCGGATCGGCGGCGTCGCCGACCTCGCGGCCGATGTGCGCATCGTCGCCGCCACCAACCGCGACTTGGAAGCCGAAGTGGCCGCCGGCCGCTTCCGCGAAGACCTCTACTACAGGCTCAATGTGCTGTCCGTGCAGGTGCCGCCGCTGCGCGCGCGCGGCGAGGATGTGCCGCTGCTCGCCGAACACCTGCGCGCGCGCTTCGCCGCCGAGCTGGGCCTCGTTGGCGGAGGATTCGAGCCCGAGGCGCTGGACCGCCTGCGCCGCCACGTCTGGCCGGGCAACGTGCGCGAGTTGAAGAACACCGTCGAGCGCGCCGTGCTGGCCGCGCGCGACGCGCTGATCCGCGTGGCCGATCTGGGCCTCGAGGGCGCGGCGGTCGGCGGCTCGACCGGCGACCTCGAGCATCTGACGCTGGAAGCCGCCGAACGCGTGCTCATCCTGCGCGCGCTCGAACGCTGCGCCGGCAACCGCTCGCAAGCCGCGCGCGAACTCGGGCTCAACCGGGCCACCCTCTACAAGAAACTGAAGGCTTGGCAGGACGCTTCCGGCGCCTGAGCGGGACCTGAGTCGGGGCCTGAACCGGGGAACACCTCCTATATGCACAAGTAGAGTTGGTGAAACGGGGGGATTGGGCGCCTTGGAGGTTAGGTCGCATGAGCCAAAGCTCTACGGCGCCAAGTAAAGTCGAGATGTTTAAACATAAGTTCTTATTTTGAAGATACTTAGTTTGAAATAGCATTTGCGGGCAGTTGTTCCAGTGCCCTCTAGGCGTGGGAAAAACAGTCCCCCACCCGGAAGAAAGTGCGCGTTCAAGGCCCGTCGGGGTCAAGCCCGGTGCGGGGTCATGACGAAAGAGGCGGTGTCCCGGAGGGAAGGAACTCCCCGGGACCGGAACCGCCTTCCATGACCCAAGCCGCCGACCTCGTATCCCAACCGCGCTCCTTGAAGGTGCTGCTGGTCGAGGACGAACGCGCCACCGCGCAGGCCTTGGCGACCTTGTTGTCGCGCCGCGGCCATGTCGTCACCGTGGTCGGCGACGTGCACGAGGCGCTCGAGGCGCGCGGGCACGACGTGGTGGTGGCCGACGTGTCGCTGCCCTCGGGCAGCGGACTCGACGTGCTTGCGCAGAAGCGCGCGCAGGGCGAGCTGGCACATGCGATCGTCACGACCGGCGACGCCGGCGTCGATACCTGCCGCGCGGCCTTCAAGCTCGGCGTGGCCGAATACCTGGCCAAGCCCTTCCGCCCCGACGACTTGGTGCGCGCCGTCGAAGGCGCGCCCGCGGCCTCGACGAACCGCGCGAACCCCACCGCGGCCGAAGCCGGCTGGCGCGGAACCTGCGCGGGCACGCCCGACGCGTGCGCGCGCCTCGTGTCGGAGCTCGTCGCGCGCACGCTCGCCCGCGGCGTCGGCGCCGCCTGCCGTGCGCGCATCGGCTCGGCTCTGTCCGAAATCCTTGACAACGCCTGGCGCCACGGACGCGCTGCGCGCGTGGACTTGACGGCGCGCTTCGAAGGGCGCGACCTGGTGATCCTCGTGTCCGACGACGGCGTGGGCTTTGAACCCGCACTGGTCGGCCTCGGCGGCGTCGAGTCCAGCGGCCTCGCCCGCGCGCTGGCGCTGGCGGAGGACCTGCGCGTCGAATCCGCCCCCGGGCGCGGCGCGCGCGCCACGCTGCGCTTCACGCCTTGGAGCACCGCCTTCGCCGACGACGGTGTGCTCGACCTGTCGGATGCCGACTGGACGACGCCCGAGACGGCGCGCCGCGTGCTCGACGCCATCCGCGCCGACGAAACGGTCCACCTCAACCCCGCGCTGGCCGTCGTGGCCGGCCGCTTGCTGTCGCACGACGCCTCGCGCTCGGCGCAGAAGGCCCTTTGGAGCTGAGCCCATGGCCGCCAAGGGAGACACCAAGGACGCATTCGACCTGGACGAGGACCTGTTCTCGTTCCCGGTCGTCGAGATGACCTTGGAGGGCGTCAAGGAGGTCAAGCCGACCACCGCCGCCGAACCCGCCAAGCCGGCCGCGTCCGAGTCGCCACGCGCCGCCGAATCCGCGTCCGAGAGCGCGTCGGGCGCCGCCACGACCAGCTCCGCCACTGCCGCCGCCGAAGAGGCGGTCGCGAAGGCCAGCGCCCTCGTCGAGCACATCGAGCGCGTCGCGCCGGAACTGCTCGAGGTCGAGCGCGTCCCAGCGCCGCGCGTCGAACCCGCGCGTGCGAACAAGACCATGATCGCGCTGGTCGGCGCGGTCGTCGTCGCCAACCTGCTGGTCGCCGCGCTGTACTGGAACGCCGCATCCACGATGGGTGCCGGCGTGCAGGACATGCGCGCAGAGCTGGCCAAGAACGCCGAACGCATCGCGGAGCAGAACAAGCACCTCGCCGAGCAGGGCCGCCGGCTCGCGCAACTTGACGCGCGCGAACTCGCCGCGCCCGAAGCGCTCGCCGAACGCGCCCCGCAGCTCGAGGAACCCGAAGGCGCCGCGTTGCGCCTCGCCAAGGAGGAGCTCGCGCTCGGCCGCCACGACGAAGCACGCGCGCGCTTGTCGCGACTATTGGCGCGCATCGACTCGCTCGACGCCGCGCGTCGGCCCGCGGTCGAGGCCGAAGCGCTCTACCTGGTCGCCGCGTCGTGGCAGGCGCAAGTCGATGCGCAAGGGAGCGCCTTCCGATGATCACCGCCCTGTTGCTGGCCCTCGCTCCGGCGCAAGCCGACTTCGCCGCGACCCTGCGCGTCGAGGACGGCGAGACGCTGTGCACGCTCGCTGGACGCGGAGTGCGCGTGGAAGACGCCTTGCGACGCCTGGCCCATCTCGGCGGTCGGACGATCGAAGGCCTCGAGGGATCGCGCGGCGACGCGCTGGTCGATTTGGACCTGCGCGATCGGCCCTTCGAACAGTGCTTGCGCGTGCTCGCGGGCTGCGCGGGACTCGACGCGCGCCTCGACGAAGGCGCCATCGTCCTGTCCGCGCCCAGCGACGCCGCCGAACAAGCCGAACTCGCCTGGTTGCGCGCCGTGCGCGCCCACCCCGACCGTCCCGAGGCGGCGCAGGCGCGCCTGGCGCTCGGACAAGCCGAACTGCGTCGGGGCAATGCCGCCGGCGCGCGCGTGCACTGGCAATCGCTGGTCGCGGCGCACTCGACCAGCATGGAGGCTGCCGAGGCGCTGCTCCTGACGGGTCGCACCTTGGAACTGGAAGGCGAATGGAGCGAGGCCGCCGTGGCTTGGTCGCAACTCGCCAACCACGGCCTGCAGCATCCCTGGCAGACGGAAGCCCGCCTCGGCCTCGCCCGCGCCTGGTCGATGAAGGGCGATGGACACCTCGCCCTGAGCATCCTCGAATCGCTCGAGCAGCTGCATCCCCTCGCGGGCCCCGACGAGGTGGTCGAGCGCCTGCTGGCCAAGGCGCGCGCGCTGCAAGTCGCCGGTCGCGCCGTCGACGCGCTGGATGCGCTGCGCGCGGCCGCGCGCCTAGACCCGCTCCGGATCGAACGCCCCGATGCGCTCGAGCTGCACGCCGGCATCTGCGCGGCCGCGGGCCTGCACGGCGAAGCCGCGCGCCTGTGGTTCGCCTCCGCCGCCAAGCTCGAAGGCGCGGCGCGCGCGCGCCATCTAGCCGGAGCCGCGCGCGAAGCCGACTTGGACGGCGACTTGCTTGGGCTCCTGTTCCTCGAGCGCGTGGCCAAGGGCAGCTCGGCTTCGACCGAAGTGGAACACTTCGCCGCCAAGGCGCGCGGCACGCTTGGTTCCGACGCCTCGCTGGCCCAGCTGGCCGCGTCCGCGCGACTCGAGCGCGCCCGCGAACTGCGCGCTGAAGGCGCGTGCGCCCGCGCGCTGGTCGTCGCCGAACCGCTGGTCGCCGAGCGCGGCGGCCTCGACGAGGACGCGTGGCTCCTGGCCGTCGAGCTCGCCGCACGTTGCGCCGACGAGGCCCATGGCGTCGAACGCGCGGTCCTCGTCGTCAAGGAAGCGTTGGCGCGCACCAACGTCGACGCATCGCGCCGCCGCCTGTGCCTGGTCGCTGGCGAACTGTACGAGGCGCGCGAGATGTGGGATCTCGCCGCCGACGCCTTTGGAGGACAGCTGCGATGATGAACTGGAACTTCGCCACGACGAGCGTCGCGGCGGCGCTCTTGGCCGTGCCGGCGTTGACGCTGGCCCCGCAGGCGCAAGACCTCAAGGGCTCCCTCGAGGAGACCGTGCGCGCGCTCGAGGCGCTGGCCGGACTCGCGCCGCGCATCGCCGCTGGCGAGCCGGAAGCACTCGCGCAGGCCAAGCACGCCACCGCTCCAGCCGACCTGCCGGCCATGGAGGCCGACGAGCGCCTCGCCGCGTTGCGCGACGAAGTTTCGCGGTTGCAGTCGATCCACGACGGCGCCGCGACCGGCGTCGCCTCGCCCTTCGCGCTGGTGACCACCGGCTTGACCGAGACGCAGCTGCGCCAACTCGCGCCGAGCGCCGCGCCGCGCACCGTCGCGGCCATGCCGTCGCCGGCGCTTGAACTCGGCTTCCGCGTCGATCCCCTGCGCCAAGGCATGAACGCCTTCCGGGCCGGCCGCCACGAGGACTGCATCAAGGCGCTGGCCGAGTTGAAGGACGATCCGCGCGCAGCCTATTGGCGCGGTCGCGCTTGCGAGCGCCTCGGCCGGACGGAGGAGGCGATCGCCGCCTACGAACAATGCGCGCGCCACCCCGCGGCCGGCGATTACAAGCAGCGCGCCCAGGACGACCTCGAGTTCCTGCGCTGGCGCCGCGACTTCGGCGTGCGCCCGCAGCCGCGCGTCGTGGAGGGCTCGAAGCCGTGACTCGCGTGGACGAGGTCCAACTGGCGTCCTTCGACGCCGGCGAGGTCGTGCGGTCGCTGTCGGCGATCTCGCAGGAGCTCTTGTCGAGCTACGAGAAGCTGGCCCAGCGCGCCGAGCGCGTCGAGCACGAGCTGGTCGTCGCCAACGAGGAGCTCGCCCGCAAGGTGGCCGAGCTGGACGCGATCCTCGCGGCATTGCCCAGCGGAGTCGTCGTGCGGGACGAGTCAGGACGCATCGTGCGCGCCAACCAGTCGGCCTGCGCGATCCTCGGCGCGAGCGAGGCTTCCCTCGTCTCGGCCGGCGTGCACGCTCACCTTTCGGGCCGCGAGGCCTCGGGCGAATGCCGCGAAGTCGAGGTCGACGGCCGCCGTCGCGTACTGGCCTCGCGCTGGTCGGAGATCCGCGACGCGCACGGCGCGCAATGCGGCTCGGTCGAGATCGTCGACGATCGCACGGCGGTGGAAGGCCTCGAAGAGCGCGTGCGCTCGCAATCGAAGATGGCGGCGCTGGGCAACATGGCCGGCGGCATCGCGCACGAGATCCGCAACCCGCTCAACGCCGTGCGCGGCTTCGCCGAGTTGCTGAAGCGCGAACTGCCGGCCGACGGCAAGGCGGCGCGCTACGCCTCGCGCATCTGCGACGGCGCCGCCGAAGCCGACCAGATCATCTCCAGCATGATGAGCCTCGCCGCGCGCGAGCGCCTCTCGCTGGAGCTCGTCGAGCCGCGCCCGCTGGTCGAAGATGCCGTCGCCAGCGCCATGCGCGTCGCGCCATCCGGGCGCGCGTCCGAGTGGAAGGTCGAGTGCGTCGTCGACGCGCCGTCCTTCCGCTGCGACCGCATCAAGCTGCGCCAGGCGCTGCGCAACCTCGTGGCCAACTCCCTCCAGGCGCAGCCGAACGGCGGCTGGGTGCGCGTCGATTGCCGCGTCGAAGGCGGCGAACTCGCGCTGCGCGTCGCCGATGGCGGCCCCGGCATCCCGCGCGAGCTCGCGCGGCGCGTCGCCGAGCCGTTCTTCACGACGCGCGCCGAAGGCACCGGCCTCGGCCTCGCCCTCGTCCACGCGATCGCCGACTTGCACGGCGGTCGCTTCGAAGTGTCACCGACCAAGGCGCACGCGGGAGGCGCCGAAGTCTCGATCCACATCCCGCTCCACATCGCCTGAAAGAGAACGACCGATGTCCATCCAGAAGATCCTCGTCGTCGACGACGACTCCTTGAGCCGCGAGTTTTTGATGGAGGCCGTGAGCGCGCTGGGCTACCAGCCGATCGAGGCGCGCAACGCGACCGAGGCGCTGGAGCGCGCGCAGCAGAGCTCGCCGGATCTGGTCCTGACCGACCTGCGCATGCCCGGCATGGACGGCACCGAGCTCGTCAAGCGCCTCAAGGAGTCCAACCCCGATCTCCCGTCGGTGATGATCACGGCCCAAGGCACGATCGAGTCGGCCGTGGCCGCCATGAAGAACGGCGCTTCGGACTTCCTGCTCAAGCCTTGCACGCCCGACGCGCTGGAGGTCGTGATCGAGCGCATCGAACGCACCACGCGCCTGATGCGCGAGAACCAGTACCTGCGCGAGGAGGCCCTCAGCAGCGGTTCCTCGGCCGTGATCGCCAAGAGTCCGTCGATGGTCGACACGCTGCGCACCGCCGCGCGCGTCAGCCGCAGCAAGGGCACGGTGCTCGTCACCGGCGAATCGGGCACCGGCAAGGAGCGCGTCGCGCACTACATCCACGCCAACAGCCCGCGCGCCAACGGCCCGTTCATCCGCGTCAACTGCGCCGCGCTGTCGGAGCAGCTGCTCGAATCCGAG
>SXXH01000307.1 GCA_005789645.1 Planctomycetia bacterium | reverse complement strand
GCCCTCGCCCGCCGCCGTGGGGTTGATGGCCGTAACGAGGATCAGGTGGCCGCGCTGCTTCGCCGACAGGCCCGGGATCGCCGCCAGGTCGAGCTTCGCCTTCGTGCGGCCGTAGGGCTCGAGCGCCGCGTCCGGCACGCCGAGCTTGGCGGCGATCTCCTGCATCGGGCGGGGCTGGGTCTGGCGGGCGATCTCGATGTCGGTCGGGTGGGCGCTCATGGGGGATCCGTTCTCGTGCGGGGCAGGTTGCCGGGGCGAGGATGCTAGCGGCACGCCCGCCGCCGGATCCAACCACGCCCCGCCTCTCCGCCCGGATCGCCCTGCGCGCCGCCCGCCCCGAGCGCACAATGGCGCCCATGGACCCCGACCGCCGCCGCCAACTCCAAGCCGCCTACCGCGCCACCCGCTACACCGCGCGCCGCGGCGGGCTCGAGGTGGCGCTCGTCGTCGGCGGCAAGAGTCCCGACCTCGACCGCTGGCTCGACGAGGTGGGTTGCCGCGAGTGGGCGTACCTGACGGCGTGCAACCCCGGGTCCCTGGTGCTCTCCGACGGCGAGAACGCACGGCGGCAGGCGCAGTTGGTGGCGGAACTTGGGCGCCGCGGCTTGGTCGCGTGGCATGGGGCGGGCGAACCGTTGGCGGCGGGTTGGCGGGCGGAGGCGAGCGTGTTGGTGCCGGGGATGGGGCGTGGGGAGGCGGTGGAGTTGGGGCGGGCGTTGGGGCAGTGCGCGGTGGTGGTGGGGGTGAGGGGGGGCGTGGGGGAGTTGGCGTGGTGCGACTGACTCCGATGCTGGTCCCCTTCGTTGTGCACGACATCGAGCACGGAAACGCGCTTGGGTGCTGCGCGCGGCTCGCCGGCGCGCGTCTAGTTCCAATTGGGCGTCCGCGCAAGCGACCAACCCTCGGCCCGGCATAGTGGCTTGGCGTGCGTGCCAAGGCCGATCTGGGCCAGTTGTCGCGCAAGTTGGGGGCTGGACGGCGAGGCCACTCGCCGGTGCACGCGCCGTGCGAACCCCACGACCTTCGGCGAGCATGCGCGCGGGCGCTCCTGCGATCGCCAGGCAGAGCGCGCCGCGCCGCGATGTCCAGCGCGACTCCTGCCGCGTCCATGGCCCTTCTTGGGCGTGCGCGTGGCCGTGGATGTCCACTGCGAGGCGCCGTTTCAGCCACTCAATACTGAATAGGACGTTCGCGCCGGCGCCAAGTGCAGCATGCAAGCTGCCAATTTTCGCACTCCGAACGCGCCACGCCCCGCCGCATGCGGCGCGGCGTGCACAATCAAAGGGACCAGCATCGAAAGAAAGCCGGAACTCCCGCTCCCCGTTCGCTCCGCCCCCGCGCCATAGAACGCGCGGAGTCAGCCAGGGCAGTTCATGGTGCCGCCACGCCCCACCCCGGCCACGCCTCGATGCTGGTCCCCGTTTCCCTTCGCGGCCTCGACCGCTCAACTCCAGGCGAGCACGCGCGCTTCGTGTCGCATCGTCGGGCTCGGTTGGTCCTTCTTGTGGCCGACCACGATGGCCATGGCCACGGCGTGGTCGTTCGGGATGCCGAGTTCGCGCTTGAACGAGGGCTCGTTCAAGGCGTCGCGGGCATAGCCGATCGGGCACGTGCCGAGGCCCAGCGCGTGGGCGGCTAGCATGAAGTTCTGGCCCGCGAGGCAGCAGTCCTCGACGCCGGGCCACGGTCCGGGCTTGGCCACGATGGCGACCAAGGTGCCGGCGCCGTGGAAGATGTCGGTCTTCGGGTCCTCGAGTTCGCGCCGGTAGAGGGAGAGCCCGGAGCCGCTGGGCATGCGGGCGAGGCTCAGCTTCTTGGCGTGGTCGGACAGGCGCTTCAAGGTCGCGGCGTCCTGCACGACGACGAAGGACCACGGTTGGAGGTCCATGGCGCTCGGGGCCTGGACCGCGGCGTCGAAGAGTCGCTTGAGCAGGTCGCGCGACGGCTTGACGCCCGTGTACTCGCGCACGGCGCGGCGCTCGTAGATGGCGTGCAACGCATCCACGCCCGACGCCGGCACGGCGTGGGTGGTGGACTTGGCAGCGCCCTTGGCGGCGGCCTTCGGCGGGTCCTTGAGCGCCGTGGGCGAGGCCGCCACGCTCGAACGTCCCGTGGCGGTCGCCTCGTCGTCGGCGCGTCCATTCGCGGGATGCGCCGCTACGGCTGGCTTGCCGGGCGAAGTCGTGCCCGTCGACGGCGAGGTGGAGGTCGGCTTGTCATGTTTGCTTGACAGAGCCGATCCGCCGGCGCCGCCGCCGGACGCCGCCGAACTCGTGGGGCCTGGCGCCTTCTTCGCCTGCGTGGCGGACTTCGCGGGCGGCTTGTCCTTGGCCGAAGCGCGCGGCTCGGGGCGCGGCGTCGACGCGTTGCGAGTGGTCTTCATTTCAGTCGCCCTCCACGGCGTCCAGATGCAGCCAACGGGTCGAGCCGGAGCGTTCGACGAGCAGCGCGGCGCCCTCGCCCGTGCGGCCCTTGAGCAGCTCGCGCGCCTGCGCCGCGTCGCGCACCTTGGTGCGCTCGATCTGCACGAGGATGTCGCCGGACTGCAGGCCGCAGCGTTCCGCGCACGAATCGGCGACCACGCGCGTGACGACCACGCCCTGGCGGCCTTCCTGCAGGCGCCACGCGCCCGGCTTGAGCGTCGTCGCGTCGGCGAGCTCGAGGCCGAAGTAGGTCTTGGCGGCGGCGTCGATCACGGCGCCCGCGCCCGTGCGCGGCGTGCTGGAGATCTCCGCCCACAGCTCCATCTCGCGTCCTTCGCGCCACGCGACCAGCAGGCACTTGGTCCCCGGCTTCATGTCGGCCACGGCATGGCGGAACATGGTCGGGCCGTCGATGCGCTTGCCGTCGACGGACACGATGATGTCGCCGGCGAGGATGCCTGCGCGCGACGCAGGCAAGTCCGCGACCACTTCGGCCACGAGCACGCCCTCCTCGGTCTTGGCCGCGAACGACCGCGCGAGGTCGGTGGTCAGCTCCTGGATCGACACGCCGAGCCAGCCGCGCACCACCTTGCCGTCCTTCATGAGCTTGGTGGAGATGTCCCTGGCCATGTGCGCGGGGATGGCGAGCCCGATGCCTTGGTAGCCGCCCGTGCGGCTGACGATGGCGGCGTTGACGCCGACCACCTCGCCGGAGAGGTTCACCAGCGGCCCGCCCGAGTTGCCCGGGTTGATGGCCGCGTCCGTCTGCAGGTAGTCCTCGTCGTCGACGAGGTGCAGGTTGGCGCGGCTCTTGGCGCTGACGATGCCGCACGACATCGTCTGGTCGAGGCCGAAGGGCGAGCCGAAGGCCGCCACCCATTGGCCGACCTTGACCGCCTTGGAATCGCCGAACTTGGCCGGCGCGAGGTTGTTGGCCTCGACCTTGACCACCGCGAGGTCGGTCTGCGGATCGACGCCCACGACGCGCGCGTCGAAGGTGCGCCGATCGCCCCGGTGCACCTTGAGTCGTCCGCCGCCTTCGACGACGTGGTGGTTGGTGAGGATGTAGCCGTCGGGCGTCAGCACGAGGCCGCTGCCTAGGCCGTACTCCCTCAGCGGCATGTCCTCGTCGCGCTCCTGGTTCGGCGGACGGCCGTTCATGTCGGATCCCTCCAGCATCCCGAGCAGTTCGCGCGGGCCCATGCGCTCCCTTTGGCGCACGCGGCGCGCCGAGGTGATCGTCACCACTCCGGGACGGACGAACTCGGCCACCTTCTCGAAGGCGTGCTCGAAGTCGACCGCGGTGGGCGCGACGGCCGCGGGGGCGAAGCTGGGCGCGTTCGTTGCCTCGCCGGTGGACTCCACGGCGTGGCGCATGGACGGGATGGCGAAGGCCGCGAGCGGCAGGACGGCGAGGCAAGCGAGGCGGTGCATGGTGGACTCCTCTACATGGGGACCAGGAAGCCTCGGACGACATGTCCGCGGCGACCAGGGCAGACGGTAGGCGCAGGCCGTCCTGTCGAGGATCCAGAGCAGGGCGCAGCCTCGCGGCGTCGCAATGCGTAGCGCGCATGCTGCGCGTCGCCCACCAGGCTCGCGTCGCCGATGCAGCCCGCCCGCGTCGCCGCGGCTGGAGCAGCCAGCGTGATGCGGTCTCGCCGCATGCGCCGGGGGGCACTCGCCATCGAGTTGTCCGAGGCGCGCAGCACTGGAGGCAGGCGCCGGACGCGCGCCTGGATCCAGATCGCCGCGCAGTTGGATCGCCTCCGCGCGGCTTCGCGGCCTCGCGCAAGCGCGAGGCGGTGTCAAGCAAACTGGACAGGAGGGGCGTCCAGCTCGCGGCTCGTCGTCGGCGCACCCTCGCCCCGGGCCGAGCACGGCAGCCAGCGCGGCGCGTGGCCGGCGCGAGCAAGAGCGCGACTCTCGATGCCGAGTGCCCGATGGTGGTGGGGGTGACCAGAGACCAGCGCGGCTGGGATCCGCGGGTGGATCAAGTGGCATTGCTTCGCCTACAGGCCGCGCCGCATCGACGATCCCCGTGGCAGGGTGCCCTGCAATCAAAACCAATGTTCTTCCACCGATCGAGGATGCGAGCCCGAAGACAAGCCGGCGCGTATCTGGCAATCGGCTCGGATGGGAGTCCGACACGCCAAGGTCCTGTGAATAACGGCCTTGCGAAGGCAGCGACTTGAAGGCCTAATTCACGCCGCATTCCATAAACTGGAAGCCGGCTGTCGGAAATCTGGACAAAAAATGGTGAAACATTGCCCCTAACTGAAGCGTCCTCCGTAAGCTCGAAGCAGGGATCCCCGTTCCCTTAGTGGCTCAGAATCGGGACCGACGCGAGTAGATCGCGTCAGCAACGCCCCCTATTCTCCAAATGGCGGGATGATCCCGACTCAGCGACATCTGACGCTCCGTGCGCGCCCAGCCCGCGCGTTTCGGCACGCGCTCCAGACCCTCAACCTCTAGCGGATCCCCTCATGCTCCTTCGCCCGGCCTTGCCCCTGGTCGCCGCCTTCGCGCTGGCGTCCACCTCGTTCGCCACGGAGTCCCTGCACGCCGAAGCCTCGGCCTTGGCAGCCCACCGCTTCGCCGCGGGCGCCATCGAGGCCATCCCCCAACTCGCCTACAACCCGACCGCCGTGCTGGTGCGGTTCGAGGACGGCGCCTCCGAGGAGTACAAGCAGACCGTGCGCGCCCTCGTCGGCGACGGCAGCTTCCGCATCGTCGAGTCCGGCCTCGGCATCGAGCTCGTCAACACCAAGGTGCGCGTGGAAGTCGCCATCGAGCGCCTGTCGCCCTTCGTCCAATACGCCGAGCGCGACTGGGTCGTGCGCAAGTCGATCACGCCGAACGACCCGGGCTACGCGCAGTTGTGGGGCATGCACAACACCGGCCAGACCGTGAACGCCGACCCCGGCGTCGCCGGCGCCGACAGCAACGCGCCCGAGGCGTGGGACACCTTCCGCGGCGACGCGAACTTCAAGATCGCCATCATCGACACGGGCGTGCAGTACACGCACCCCGACCTCGCCGCGAACATCTGGACCAACACGGCCGAGATCGCCGGCAACGGCATCGACGACGACGCCAACGGCTACGTCGACGACACCCGCGGCTGGGACTTCTTCAGCATCGACAACAACCCGGACGACACGGATGGCCACGGCACGCACACCGCCGGCACCGTCGGCGCCGTGGGCAACAACGGCGTGGGCGTCGTGGGCGTCAACTGGAACTGCAAGCTGGTGCCCCTGCGCTTCCTCGGACCCACGGGCGGCTTCACCTCGGACGCCGTGCTGGCGGTGAACTACTGCCGCACGAACAACATCAAGGTGTCCAACAACAGTTGGGGCGGCGGCGGCTTCACGCAGTCGCTGTTCGACGCCATCAACAACGCCAAGACGGTCGGCCACCTGTTCGTCGCCGCCGCCGGCAACAGCAACATCAACATGGAGGTCAGCCAGCAGTACCCCGGCGGCTACAACCTCTACAACATCATCTGCGTGGCGTCGATGACCAACAACGACGCGCGCTCGAGCTTCTCGAACTACGGTTCGACCAGCGTCGATCTCGGCGCTCCGGGCTCGACGATCTACTCGACCTACCTGAACGGCGGCTACGCCTACCTCAGCGGCACCTCGATGGCCTGCCCGCACGTCGCCGGCGGCGCGGCGCTGGTCTACGGCCAGAACCCGTCCTGGACCTACACCCAAGTGCGCTCGCGCATCCTCACCACGACGCGCGCGGTCACCGGCCTCGCCGGAGTGGTTGCCACGGGCGGCGTGCTGAACCTGCAGGCCGCCGTCAGCACGGCGCCCCCGGGCAACACGGCCCCGACGGTCACCATCACCACTCCGTCGGCCAATGTCACGACGACCACGGGCACCGCGGTGACCTTCGCCGGCAGCGCCAACGACGCGCAGGACGGCGTCCTGACGGCCAGCCTGGTGTGGACGTCGAGCCTGATCGGCCAGATCGGCACGGGCGCGACCTTCACGACCACGGCCCTCACGGTCGGCACGCACACGATCACGGCGCGCGCGACCGACTCGGGCGGCCTGCAGGGGACGGCCACGCGCACGGTGACCGTCAACAACCCCACTGCGCCCGTGGCTCCGTCGAACCTGCGCGTGACGCGCCAAAGCGCCGGAGTGGCGAGCCTCACCTGGCGCGACCGTTCCACGAACGAGACCAGCTTCGAGATCGAGCGCCAGCAGCAGGTGGGAGGGGTCTTCACCAACACGACCTTCTTCAGCTCGCCGACCAACTCGACGGCGACGACCAACACTGCGGGCGTCGGGGTCTGGCGTTACCGCATCCGCGCGCGCAACGGCACCGCCGCGAGCGCGTGGACCGGCTACGTCCAGATCACGCTCTGAAGACAAACGATCGCGCGTCGCTTGCCCGAGTGGCGCGACGAGCATCGACCATTGACCGAGGCAGGGGTCGCGCCAGCGGCCCCTGCTTCGTTGGAGCGCTTGCAGCTCGCGCATGCGATGGCGCTGGCCTCCTTGGCACCAAAGTGCATGCCGAAAATTGATGGAATTCGCCTATGCATTTCGCGAGCGGCATCGTCCAATGCGCAAGTCGCGACCGAGCGACACCTGCCAAGGCAGCCGCCACCGTTCCCACGGAGGCTCGAGCGGGGTTTCTCCTCCCCATCGCATCGCGCGCGAGCGCGGTGGCATCGCGCGCGAGCGCGGTGTCCGTTCCCACCCTGTGCGTCATGGGCTTTTGACGCATGAGAGTGGTGATCCATGACTGCCTGCCGGCTTCGCACGGGCGCGCTCGCGCTCGCGGCGCTCGCCATCGCCTCGGCCTCTCCGCTGCAGGCGATCCAATCCTCCGCCGCGGACTTCGCGCTCCCGATGCGTCGAGTCCACGCCTTCGTCATGGGCGCGATCGAGCGCGTGCCAGCCCTGCAGCACGGCCCCGCGGGCGTCGTCGTGCGCTTCGCGCCCGGCGACACGCAGGCGTACCGCGCCACCGTGCGCTCCCTCGTCGGCGACGGCGCCCACCAGGTGCTGGACGCGCAGCTCGGACTGGAACTCGTCGCCACGCGCCTGCATCCGCGAGCCGCGCTGGAGCGCCTCGCAGGGTTCGTCGAGTACGCCGAACTGGATGTCGTGCAGCGCGCCATCGGCCTGCCGAACGATCCTAACTTCGCCAACCAGTGGGGGTGCCACAACACCGGGCAGACCGTCAACGCCGACTTCGGCACCGCCGGCGCGGACATCAACGCCCCGCAGGCGTGGGACGTGGGCGTGGGCGACCCAAACTTCGCCGTGGCGGTGATCGACACTGGAGTCCTGCACACGCACCCCGACCTGGCGGCGAACATCTGGAGCAACCCGGGCGAGATCGCGGGCAACGGCATCGACGACGATGGCAATGGCTATGTCGACGACGTGCGCGGTTGGGACTTCGCGGGGATCGACAACAACCCCGTCGACGAGCATGGCCACGGCACGCATGTCGCGG
>SXXH01000306.1 GCA_005789645.1 Planctomycetia bacterium | reverse complement strand
GACAACGAGAGCGAGCGCGTCGTGCAGGAGTCGCTCGAGCGCCTCATGCAGGGCAAGACGGTGCTCGTCGTGGCCCACCGCCTCTCCACCATCCGGCGCGCCGATCGCATCGGCGTGCTCGAGGCCGGCCGCATCGTCGAGATCGGCACGCACGACGAGCTGTTGGCGAAGAACGGCGGCTACGCCCGCCTGCACGCGCTGGCCGGCTGAACTTCCAGCGCCTCCGGCAGCACGAGACGCGCGGCCAGCACGCACACCGTCCATGCCACGCAGAGCGAGCCGACGACGTGCGAGGGAAAGTGCGCCCCCATGGCGCAACGCGCCAGTCCCATCGCGCCTCCGTAGGCGAGCGCCATCAAGAGGACCACGCGCGCCAGCGCCGGCCGCGTCGGCCGCAGCGCCAGCCAGCACGACAGCAGCGAGAACCCGCCCGAGGCGTGCCCGCTGGGGAAGCACTTGCCCAGCTGAGAACCCGCGGGCAGCGGCTCCCACAGGCTGGCCCACGGCTCCGAGCCGCCGTACAGCGCGAGATCCCACGGGCAATGCCGCGGCGAAATCGACTTCATCCACCCGACCAAGGCCGGGACGACCGCCACGCAAACGACCACCAGCAGGAGCGGCCTCCGCCACGGCCGCAAGGTCGCAAGTCGCCAACTGCCGACCAGCATCCCCAAGGCCACCACCCCCAGCGCGATCACGGCGTCCTTCATCCCCTCGTGCACCACGGTCCTGAAGAACCAGTGCTGCTTGGCCGGGAAGACGCGCGCCTTGGCGTCCCACAGCCACGAGAGGAAGGCTCGGTCGGCGGGCGATTCGTGCAGGAGCAGGATGGCGGCTGTCATGCCCAGGACGGGGAGCAGCAGCAAGCGGATGGACCAGTGGCGCGGGGGGGAGGGAGGCACGGGGGCTGGCAGGGTTTGGATGCTGGCCCCGGTGATTGTGCGCGGATGGACGAGCTTCCGTCGCATGTCACGCCGGAATCCCCGCGTTGGCTGCCACACGGAACCCGCGCCATGCGTCTTGGGCTGAGCTTCCAAGCTCTGGAGGCGGATCCGGACTGCTTCGGTCCCGCGCGCACCCGGGCCGTCTACGGCAAGACAGGGCGAGGTCTGGTCGCGCAGGCCAGTGGCCTGGGTGCGACAGGCTGTTCGGTGCCTGCCTCGATGCTCGCTGACCACCTCGGACTCCGGTCAGGTTCGCACACGCACGGTCTGAGCCGTTGCGCGACAAGCCCACCGTCGGCGTTGGACTTGGGGACTGGCCGTCCCTCGCCACGGGCCCACAAGCGGCGCTTCGCGGTAGTTGGTGGGTTCCGTTGGCGCAGTCCGAAGCAGGCCCTGCTCGACGGCCGTAATGAGATGGACGATGGGGGCCGGGGCCGATGCAGCAAGCACAGCGGAAATTTCGCGTCGGAACGACGCGGGATTCGCACAGCCATCGGGGCCAGCATCCACTAATCTCCTCGGGCGATGTGGTTCGTGGCCCTGAAGATGCTCGTCGGCGACCGCGGCCGCTACCTAGGCATCATCCTCGGCGTCGCCTTCGCCTCCCTGCTCATCACCCAGCAGATGTCCGTCTTCACGGGCATCATGTTCCGCACCTTCAGCACCGTCGCGGATGCGGGCTACCCGCAGATCTGGGTGATGGACAGGAAGGTCCAGTACATCGACGACGTCAAGCCGATGCAGGACACGAAGCTCTACGCGGTGCGTGGCGTGGAGGGGGTCGATTGGGCGATGCCCTTCTACAAGGGACTGCTCAAGGCGCGGCTGGCCGACGGGCGGTTCCAGACGGTCAACCTGTTCGGGCTCGACGACGCGACCCTGGTCGGCGGGCCGCCGACGATGGTCGAGGGGCGCCTCGAGGACTTGCGCCGAGCCGAGGGCGTGATCGTCGACGAGAACGGGGCGCGCGGGCGGCTCGCCAAGCCTGACCCCGCCGGGGGCCCGCCGATCCCGCTCAAGGTTGGGGACGTGCTCGAGCTCAACGACCATCGCGCGGTCGTCGTCGGGATCTGCCGCAACGGGCGCACCTTCCAGTCGCAGCCGGTGGTCTACACGACCTACTCGCGCGCCGTGTCCTTCGCGCCACGCGAGCGCAAGCTCCTGTCGTTCATCGTGGCTGGCGCCAAGCCCGGCGAAGCGCTCGAGGAGCTGTGCGCGCGCATCGAGCGGCAGACAGGCTTGGTCGCGCTGCCGGCGAACGAGTTCAAGTGGCGCTCGGTGTACTACTACCTCAAGTACACCGGTATCCCGATCAACTTCGGCACGGCCGTGCTGCTGGGCTTCCTCGTGGGAACCGCCATCGCGGGGCAGACCTTCTACAACTTCACGATCGACAACCTGCGGCAGTTCGCGGCCCTCAAGGCCATGGGCGCCACGGCGTGGACGCTGTTGTCGATGGTGCTCCTGCAGGCGTTGCTCGTCGGCGCGGTCGGCTACGGCCTCGGCGTGGGAGTCGCCTCGACCTTCGGCGTCATCTCGCGCAACTCGGAGCTCGCCTTCCGCCTGCAGTGGCAGATCCTGCTGATCTCCGCGGCGGCCGTGGCCGTGATCTGCTCGCTGGCGGCGATCCTGTCCCTGCGCAAGGTGATCAAGCTCGAGCCGGCGATCGTGTTCAAGTGAACGGTTCGCCGCCACGCTGGCGGTGAGGGGGGGGCTAAGGCGCGCGCCTGCTTGCTAACGGCGTTAGGAATCCTAACACTGTTAGGCCAATGCGCGCTTCCATGGCCAGCACCGCCACACGACGCCAACGCCAGCTAGCCGAGCGCCGCGCCCGCATCCTGGACGCGGCGCGGGCGCTGTTCGCGCGCCATGGCGTCGAGGGCGCGACCATGCGGCGCCTCGCCGACGAGGTCGGTTGCAGCGCGCCGGTGCTGTACTCGCATTTCGCCGACAAGGCGGACTTGTTGCGCCAGCTGTGCGCCGAGGACGCGGCGGAGCTCTTGGCTGGCATGCGCCACGCCGCGCGGGCGAACGCACCGCTGGCGCGGTTGCGCGGCATGGCGCGCGCCTACATCCAGTACGCGCTGGATCGTCCAGCCCAGTTCCGGCTGATGTTCCTGACGCCCATCCCACCCGAGGAGCTGCGGCGCATCTCGGCCGCTCGCGCGGAGGACGACCCGGCCTTGGCGTGCTACGCGCTGCTGCGCGCATCCGTGCGCGCGGCGCTGCAGCAGGGCGACTTGACGCGGCGTCCCGGCGGGGTGGACGCCTTGGCGCAGGCGCTGTGGGGCGCCGCGCATGGCGTCGTCGCGCTGCACGCGATCCTCGGGCCTTCGCCGGACGTGCCGTGGCGCTCGGCTGGATCCACCGCGCGCGAGCTCGTCGACGCGGCGCTCGCCGGGTGGGTCGCGCCCACGGCGCGGCGCCCGGCGGCGCGTAGGAGCCGCGCGTGATCGGCATCGCGCTCAAGATGCTGCTTGGGGATCGGCTCAAGTACATCGCGCTGGTGGCGGGGCTCGCCTTCGCGGCGCTGCTCGTGACCCAGCAATCCTCGATCTTCGCCGGCTACACGCTGCGCACCGGTTCGTGGATCCGCGACACTGGCGCGGCCGACTTGTGGGTCATGGATCCGCAACTCGTCTTCACCGAGGACAACAAGCCCATGCTCGAGCGCGCCCTGTACCAGGTGCGCGGCGTCGACGGCGTAGAGTGGGCCGTGCCGATGTACAAGGGCTGGTTGAACCTGCGCTTGCCGGATGGAACGCGGGTGACGACGCGCTTGATCGGGCTCGACGACGCGTCGCTGGTCGGCGGGCCGCCAGAGATGGTCGCGGGCCGCCTCGAGGACTTGCGCCGCGACCGCGCGGTGATCGTGCACGCCGACCAGGTCGGCGACGGTCTGCTCCTCAAGCGAGGGCTCGACGGCGAGGGGCCGCGCCCCTTGCGCGTGGGCGACACCGTGGGCGTGCGCGACCACGGATTGGAGGTCGTGGGCACCTTCCGCTCGTCGCCGGAGTTCTTCTGGGATCCGCTGGTGTACACGACCTACTCGCGCGCCCTGCAGGTGGCGCCGCCCGATCGACGCATGACGGGCTACGTGCTGGCGCGTTGCCGCCCGGGCGAGGATCCCGCCGTGGTCGCGCTGAGGATCGAGCAACGCACCGGGCTCGAGGCGCGCACGCCCAAGGAGTTCGAGGACGCCACGATGAGCTACGTGCTCGACAAGACGGGGATCCTCGTCAACTTCGGCTTCACCATCCTGCTCGGCTTCGTCGTGGGCGTGTTGGCGGCGGGCCAGACCTTCTACATGTTCGTGCTCGACAACTTGCGCCACTACGCGGCGCTCAAGGCGATGGGCGCCTCCGACGCGCTCCTCGCCCGCATGGTGTTCGTCCAGCTGTGCGTCGTGTCGCTGGTCGGCTACGGCATCGGGGCTGGAGGCGCGGCGCTGACCGGCGTCTTCGCCGAGGGCACCGGCCTCGCCTTCCAGATGCCGTGGCAGGTCCCGCTAGTGGGCTTGCTCGCCATCCTCGTCTGCGCCTCGTTGGCCGGCGGCATCGCGTTGTGGCGCGTGCTGAGGGTCGACCCGGCGCTGGTGTTCAAGTCATGATGGAGGGCGCTATGGATGGACTCGAAGGATCCGGCAGCGCGCCGCTGGCGGTGCGCTGCCGCGGGGTGTGGAAGACCTACGGGTCGGGCGAGGAGTCCGTGCACGCGCTGCGCGGCGTCGATCTCGAGGTGCGCTCGGGGGAGCTGATGATGCTGGTGGGGCCGCCGGGCGGCGGCAAGACCATGCTCCTCTCGCTCCTCGCCGGAATCCTCGCCCAGGACCGTGGCGAGGTCGTGGTCCATGGCGCGGACGTCAAGGCGCTCAAGGGCCGCGCCAAGGCGCTGCATCGCGGCCGCACGACGGGCTTCGTGTTCCAGCAGTACAACCTCCTGCCGGCGCTGACCGCCGCCGAGAACGCGGCCGTGCCGCTGCTCGTGCTGGGTGAGAAGCGCAAGCTCGCCGTGCAGCGCGCCGAGGCGATGCTCGAGCGCGTGGGTCTGGCCGATCGCGCGCGGTCGCTGCCTTCGCAATTGTCGGGCGG
>SXXH01000305.1 GCA_005789645.1 Planctomycetia bacterium | reverse complement strand
GGCGAGTTGATGTACATCTTGATGTCCTGCGTGGGCCCGCTCTTGTCGAGGAACAAGAGCTGCGCCATGACCGCGTTGGCCACGGAGTCGTCGATGGGGGTGCCGATGAAGACGATGCGGTCCTCGAGCAGGCGCGAGTAGATGTCGTACACGCGCTCGCCGCGCCCGGTCTTCTCGATGACCATCGGAATCGGCATGTAACCCATAGCGTCCATCGCGGTCTCCTTCATGCGGTGTCCTTGTCGGAATGGGCCCGCGGCGGCGCGGGCTTGTGCGTGCGTGTCGCGTGCTTCCCGCGCGCTCACTGGGGCTTGGTCAGCTTGGCGTTCTCGCGCAGGAACTTGCGCACCTTGCGCTCGAGGATCTCGATCGCGAGCTGGTCGAAGCCGCCTTGCTGCTCTTGGTAGAACTTCTGGACGTCCTCGGGCTTGGCGTTGTTGCGCTGCGCGATCGAGACGAGCTCCTGCTCCATGTCCTCCTTGGTCACGAGCAGGTTCTCCTTCTCGCCGATCGCCTGCACGAGGAACAGGGCGCGCAGGCCGTTCTCGGCCGCCTTGAGCGCGTTCTCCTTGTTGGCCTCGATCTGCGAGCGCACGACATCGTCGGGCGCCTGCTGCTGGCGCAGCTGGTTCTCGAACTGCGCCAGGCGCCCGCGGGCTTGTTCCTGCACCATCATGGTCGGCAGGTCGAAGGCGTGCGCGGCGATCAGTCGCTGCAGGAGCTCGCCCTCGACGCGGCCGAGTTCCTGCATCTCCTTCTGGCGGCCGAGCTCCTGGCGCACGAAGGTCTTGAGCGCTTCGTCGCCTTGCACGCCCACCATCTGCTGCACTTCGGCGTCGCTAGGCGGCACGAGCTTGTACGCGTTGACGATGGTCACGCGCGTCGTGCCGGCCATGCCGCGGTGTTGTTCCTTGTTGAAGGTCGCCGGGATGGTCATCTCGACCTCGCGCGCGTCGCCGTCCTTGGCGCCGAGCAGCGCGGCCTTCCACTTGGCCTCGTCGACGCCGGGCGTGGGCTGCTGCATCGCGATGCGATGGCCCTCGGCCGACAGCACCGTCTCCTCGCCGACGATCCACTCGATCTTGGCGATGGCGACGCCGTTCTCGGCGAGACCTTCGTCGCCGGCGGGCTCGGGCCGGGACTGCTGTTGCTTGAGGTTGGCGATGGCGTCGTCGACCTCCTGGTCCATCACCGGCGCCAACTCGCTCGTGATCTCGATGCCGGTGTAGGCTCCGAGCACGATCTCGGGACGCAGGCTGACCTCGAAGTTCGAGGCGAGGTCCTGGCCGGCGGGCAGGTCGATCAGCTCGTCGAGGTTCACGCGCTGGAAGCCGACGACCTTGAGCTGGTGCTCCTGCACGGCCTTCTGGAAGGCTTGCTGCACGAAGTGCTCGATGGCGGCGCCGCGCACCTCCTTGCCGAACTGCTTTTCGATGATCTGCACCGGCACCTTGCCCGGGCGGAAGCCCTTCAGGTTGGCCGAGGCGGCGCGCTCCTTCAGCGCTTCCTGCACGGTGCCGTGGAAGTCCTGGCCGGGGATGATGAAGGAGATCTTGGCCTGGCAGCTGCCCAGCTTCTCGACGGTGACTTGCACGGTGGTTCTTCGCTCAGGGCCCCGCCGCCCTGTGTGGGGACGGAGCTGGTTCGTGTCGGGTCGGGTCCGCTAGTGGGACCACGGATGGAAGGGCGAGCACGATACCCGATGGCGGCGCGAGCCGTCCACGGCGCAGGGTGCTTGGGCCCTATCCATCGGCTGTGGAGGGCTCGCGCCCAAGTGGAAGCGCACCCGCAGCCCCTCTCTGGTTGGGATGGGAAAGAGCCCAGCGCGAACGCGGACGGCGCTCTTGTTTCTGGGTGCGCGGCTCTATCGAGCGCCGAGGTCGGAATGGGCGTTCCTTGAATGGGCCGCCACGACACTCGCCATGGCCGGATGTGGCGTGCCTTGGCGCGGGCTCCACAGCCAGACGCGGTCCAGCACTCCCGGCAAGGCGCACAAGCGCCGCGCGCCGGAGGCGTGCAACTCCTCCTCGACGAGATCCGGCGCGACGAACACACCGCGTCCCTCGCAGCCCAGCCCTTTCATCAGCGCCGGGTCCTCGAACTCGCCGACGACCTCGACCGCGAGGTCCTTCGACGCCAGCCACGCCTCGAGAGCCACGCGCAAGGGCGTGCGCGCCGGCGGCAGCAGGAACGGGGCGCCTTCGAGCGCAGCCGGCAATCCGCGCTCGACGCGCCGCAAGAGCGGGGGAGCCGCGTACAAGCCCACCGGGCCCTCGGCGAGCAGTCGCTGGCGCAAGCGCGAGGCCAAGCCTTGGGGCGCGGGCGCGTCCGACAGCACGCAGTCGAGTTCGCGCGCGACCAGCGCCTCGCACAGCGGCTCGAGACGATCCTCGCGCACCGACAGGGTCGTGCGCGCGGGCTCCGTCCAGATGGGTTGCAGGACGCGCCGCACGCTCGTCTTCGGCAGCGACTCGACCACGCCGAGGCGCAGGGTCGCCGCGCGCCCGGCGAAGAAGCGCGCCAAGGCCTCGCGCTGCAGGTCGCGCCAAGCAGCTGGCAAGCGCGCCAGCTCGAGCGCCGCGGGCGTCGGCCGCACGCCGCGCCCTTCCGGCACGAGCAACGCCACGCCGCAGTCTTGTTCCAACAACGAGACTTGGCGGCTCACGGTCGAACTGGCGAGATGCAGCGCGCGCGCCGCCTTGGTCACGCCGCCATGCTCGACCACCGCCGCGAGACAGGCGAGACGATGGTGGTCGAGGATCCGCTCGGGCCCCGGTTCGCCCCGCAGGGGGGCGGCGGGCGACTTGCGAGCGGAACTCGCGCGCCCTTGCGAGGGTCGGCGGGCGGCGTGGGGGCGGGACATGACTGGCGTGATTGTTCGAGAAATTCGAACAGTAGTCCACCTTCTTTCGGGTTGATCGAGCGTAGGCCCATGTCGAACATGTTGGCCGCCATGTTCCCGCTGCACCTCGCCGCCATCGACACGGGTTCCCCGCTGGTCTGGGGCCTCTTCGCGCTGGGCGTCCTCGTGATGATCGCCCTCGACCTGTTCGTCTTCCATCGCAAGGCCCACGAGGTCTCGATGAAGGAAGCCGCCATCTGGAGCGTCGTGAGGGCGGCGTTGGCCGCGTTGTTCGGCGCCTGGGTGTGGCGCGAGCAAGGTCCGGAGATCGGCCTGCAGTTCTACGCCGGCTGGGCCATCGAGAAGGCGCTGGCGGTCGACAACATCTTCGTCTTCGTCGCGGTCTTCGGCGCCTTCGCCGTGCCCAAGGAACTGCGCCACCGCGTGCTCGTGTGGGGCGTCGTGGGCGCCCTGATCCTGCGCGCCATCTTCGTGGGCCTCGGCGCCGCGCTGGTGTCGAACTTCAGCTGGACGCTGCCCGTGTTCGGCGCGCTGCTCGTGTTCACCGCCATCAAGCTGCTCAAGTCCTCGGGCGCCCCCGAAGCGCCCGAGCACAATCCGCTCTTCCGCTTCTCGCGTCGCTTCCTGCCCGCGACCAGCGACTACCGCGGCGAGAAGTTCTTCGTGAAGGAGAACGGCAAGTGGCTCGCGACACCACTGTTCCTCGTGCTCTTGTGCATCGAGACCGCGGACGTGATCTTCGCGGTGGACTCGATCCCCGCCATCTTCGCCGTCACGCAGGATCCGTTCATCGTCTGGACCAGCAACGTCTTCGCCATCCTCGGCCTGCGCTCGCTGTACTTCCTGCTCGAGGGCGCGGCGGATCGCTTCGCGCTGCTCAAGTACGCGCTGGCGCTGGTGCTCCTCTTCGTCGGGGCCAAGCTGATCCTGATGGCGTGGTCGATCCACATCCCGATCGGCTTGTCGCTCGCCATCGTGGTCGCGATCCTCGCCGGCGGCGTGCTCTTGTCCTTGCTGTTGACGCGGCGCGAGGGCGCGCCCAAGCCCGGAGCCTGACGCCAAGCCCTCGCACGGCGTTCGAAGCCCGCGCGAGGCGTGCTCAACCTTGCCGCTTGGCGCGCGCTTCGAGCTTCTGCAGCGCGCGGTCGAAGTCCAGCGCCAGCTTCGCTTCGAACAAGCCCTTGAACACGCGCGGGATCGGGTTGGCGCCGAGGTCGCCGCCATCGGTCCATTCGACGCGCGTGCCGAAGCTCGTGGGCGCGAGCAGCAGGGATCCGCGCGTCGGCTCCTCGACCCCGCGGAACCGCAGCTCGTAGTCGACGCCGCCGGCGGGACGCACGGCGACGATCGTCATCGTGCCCGCGCCGAGCATGTCGCCGGCGAAGCTCAGCGCGGCGCCTTCCCCGGCCACGGGACCGGAGAAGGACACGACCAGCGAGGGGTCCTTCTCGGCGCTCCAGGGCATCCACTCGACCCATTCCGCCGGCTGCTCGAGCAGGGACTGCAGGCGTCCCGGGGCGGCATCCATCGTGCGCGTGGCGCGCGCCTCCCAGCGCCGCGGCAGGAAGACTCCCACCACGACCATCAGGAGGAACAACAACCCGGAACCGTAGACGAGGATCTTGAGCAGTCGAAGCATGGCTCTTTGGCGTTCCAGGCCGCTTCCGCGGCCTTCGGCGCGCGGGACCCCGCTCGAATCGCTCGGAGCGGCGAGTTGGCGCATGGGCCGGGAGAGACGGTGGGGGAGTCGGTCTTGTACCATCTGCGCCCTCGTGCGCTTGGCGGCCGCGGCGCCCAAGCCCGCGCCGCTCCGTCCACCGCCCGCGCGCGAGCCCCAGCTGCATGTTCTGGATCAACCGTCCCTACCGACACGCCCAAGCCAACCCCGGACGCCTCGCACTCGGCGGCATCATCGAACGGCCCAACTTCGGCCTCTCGTTCGACGACCTCGCCGCGCTCGAAGAGCGCCATCAAGTGAAGAACGTGGGCGCCTACGCCGCTTGCGCTCGCACCGCTGCCGGTGGCGCCATCCGCGGCGTGCGCATCAAGGCCCTGATTGAACTGGTGGGCATGCACGAGGAGGCCGCGTTCCTCAACATCCAGAACCACGAGGGCTTCGCGGCCTCCGTTTGGCGGCGCGAGGCCGAAGCGCTGGCGATCGTCTGCTATGCGCGCGGCGACGAGCCCTTGTCCGCGGCCGATGGCGGCCCATTCCGCCTGGTCGTGCCCGGCCTTTCCGCCGCTGCGCGCGATGTCTGGAACCTGTCGACGATCGAGTTCTCGGCGAACGCGCTCGCCGATTCCAAGGGCCTCTTGTCGCCAGCCAAGCCACGCGAGCCGGGCGAAGTCACCGGCGTGGGCGCGGGAGTCGTGGCCAATTCGGATCCGCGCACGCTCGTGGTGCCGCCGCCCGTCTCGCGCTGAGCGCGCGCGTCCGGCGCAACGCATGAAAGGCACGGAGCCCGTTCCTTCCGGGGAAGGAACGGGCTCCGTAGCTTGCGTGCGGGATCACCGCCGCGGGCTGGCGCTGGACCGGATGCCGGCGCCGGGCGCCAGGTGGCAGCTCACTTCGAGCTGGCTTCGATGGGGTTCTTGCCGCCCCAGAACTCGATCGAGTTGAAGATCACGACGTCGCCGAAGTAGCACAGGCCGTAGACCGGGATGATGTTCAGCCCGATGAACACGGCTTCGTTGCCCCACTTGCTGTCGGTGACCTTCTGGTTCCACGCGTGCAGGTTGTTGAAGGCGTTGTTGGGGCCGAGGCAGCCGGGCAGGAAAGCGCAGGCGACGAGCGCCAGCGTGGCGAGGGACTTCTTCATGGTGTAGTCAGGTCTCTTCGGTCTGGTAGTGGGCGCGGAGTGCATTTCGAATAGATGCTCTTCCGCGATTCGAGGCGGAAACGATGCCAACCCGATCCCGCCCGTGCAAGTGGCCGATCGACTAGGCGTCGTGCGGCGAGCGATCGCGGTCGATGCAGGCCCGCACCAGACGCCGCACCGAATCGTCGGTGTCGAGTTGCTCGAGCTCGTCGAAGCGGAACCAGCGCAGCGCCAGCGATTCCTCGGACCTGACCTCTACCGCGCCGGCCGGCGCTTGGACCACGAAGCGCGTGTCGAGGTGTTCGTGCTCGGGCTCGCTCGGCCGCGCCGGGATGCGGTGGATGTCCAAGTCCAAGGGTCGCGGGTCGATGGCGAGTTCCGCGATGCCGGACTCCTCGATGCACTCGAGCAGGGCGACGCGCGCGAGGTTCGCCTCGCCGTCGCAGTGTCCGCCGAGCTGCAGCCATCGTCCGAGCTTGCGATGGTGGGTCAGGAGCACCCGCTCGCCGGCGTAGTCCATGACGATGGCGGAGGCGGTCAGGTGTCCAGCGAGGTTCGAGCGCAGGTGCGCCGTGGCCGGATGCGCGTCGATCCAGGCCACGATGCGGTCGCGCTCGCGCGCCTGGTCGTCGTCGCGCGGGTCGCACTCGACGAGGATGCGGCGCGCCGCGGCGAGGTCGCCGTCGGCGCGCAGCTCGTCGAGCGAAAGCAGCTTGGCCATCGCCGCGCGCAGCTCAGGTCCGCAGGAGTTGCCGGTAGCGTCCGGCGCGCGAACGCGGCGGGATGCCGCGCTTCTCGCGATCCTTGACGATCCAGTCGTGGAACTCCTCGTAGTCGCCGGGGAAGAACACGATGCGATCCTCCACGTCGTCGAAGCAAAGGATGTGCGTGGCGACGCGGTTCAGGAAGAAGCGGTCGTGGGTCACCACGATGGCGGAGCCCGTGTACTCCTGGATCGCCTCTTCGAGCACGCGCAGCGTCTCGAGGTCGAGGTC
>SXXH01000304.1 GCA_005789645.1 Planctomycetia bacterium | reverse complement strand
GTCCTGCGTGAAGCCGCGCACGCGCGTCAAGCCGCCGATCTCGCCGGACTGCTCCCAGCGGTAGACGGTGCCGAACTCCGCCAAGCGCACCGGCAGGTCCCGGTAGCTGTGCGGGCTGCTGGCGTAGATGCGGATGTGGTGCGGGCAGTTCATCGGCTTGAGCAGGTAGCCGTCGACGAGCTTCTCGTCCGGCAGCACCTTGTCCTTGCCGACCACCTCGCGCCCGGTGCGGGCGTTGAGCGTCGAGGCGAAGTGCGCCGAAACGCCGTCGAGACGCGAAGTGAGTTCGGCGCACGAACAGCCCTCGTCGGAGAGCTTGGCCAGCGCATCGGCCTCGACGATCGCGGGGAACTGCGACTCCTTGTAGTACGGGAAGTGGCCGCTCGTCTTGTACAGGTCGAGCTTGCCGATGTGCGGCGTGTAGACCTGATGGTAGCCCTGCCTGCGCAGCTCCTCGCTGATGAAGGCCTGCAGCTCGCCGCGGATGATCGAGCCGTGCGGAGTCCACAGCACGAGGCCCTGGCCGACCATCTCGTCGATGTGGAACAGGCGCAGCTGCTTGCCCACCACGCGATGGTCGCGTTCCTTGACCTCCTCGAGCCAACGCAAGTGCTTCTCCAGCTCTTCGAAGCTCCAGAAGGCCGTGCCGTACACGCGCTTCATCTGCGGACGCTTCTCGTCGCCGCGCCAATACGCGCCGGCGACATTGAGCAGCTTGAAGTGGAAGTCGCGGCCGAAGTGGTCGATGTGCGGACCTTCGCACAGGTCCTCCCAGTCGGCGTGCTGGTAGAAGGTGATCTTCTCCCCCACCGGGATCAGGTCGATGGCTTCGACCTTGTAGGACTGGCCCTTGGCGGCGAGACGCTGCTTGGCGACCTCCCGGTCCACCTCGACGCACACGAGCTTGGGTGCGGTCTTGGCGATGCGCCGCATCTCCTTCTCGATGGCCTTGAGGTCCTCGTCGCTGAAGGGCTGCGCGACGTCGAAGTCGTAGTAGAACCCATGCTCGATGGCGGGGCCGAAGCCGAACTGCACGCCGGGGAAGAGCTTCGCCACGGCGGAGGCCATCAGGTGCGACACGGAGTGGCGCAAGGTGGAGAGCGGGAAGGGCCCTGCGACCTGCGGGGCGGCTTGCGAGTCGGACATCGTTGGTGCTCGGCGACATGCTCCGCGCCCCGCGCCGACCTGGCTCGGAGGCGCCCTCGGCGGTCGCTGCGCCGGGGATCGGGACGCGAAGTGTACTAGCCCCGGGGCGCGCGCGCGCCGTCCACCTCGGCGCGCCACACCTTGGCTTCCATCTCGAGCTGCACGCCGAAGCGCTCGAAGACGGACTCCTGCACGATGCGCACGAGCTCGAGCACATCGCTCGCGGTGGCGGCACCGGTGTTGACGATGAAGTTGCCGTGCTTGGGGGAGACTTGCGCGCCGCCTAGCATGCGGCCCTTCAGTCCCGCCTCGTCCACCAGGCGGCCGGTGGTGCGGCCGCACGACACGGCGGGGTCGGGATTCTTGAACACGCAGCCTGCGGACCACTCGGCCACCGGCTGGACGGCGTTCTTCTCCTTGAGGAACTCGCGGGTGCGTTGCTTGACCGCGTGCACCTCGTCAGGGCGGAACTTGAGCAGGGCGGCGGCCACGACCTTCGTGCCGAGGTTGCCGTTGCGGTACGACGGTTCGCACTGCTCGCGCCGCAGGACGCGCAGCTCGCCGTCGTCGTCGACCACGATGATGGACTCGACGACGCTCCACATCTCGCCCCACTTGCCGCCCGCGTTCATGGCGACCCCTCCACCGACATGGCCCGGCACCCCCACGAGGCCCTCGAGTCCGCTCCAGCCGAGCTCCATCACCGTGGAGACGAGCCGTTGGTGCGTGGCCCCGCACAAGGCGAGCAGGCGCAAGCCCTCCTCGCGTCCTTGCGGCGCCAAGCGCGCGTCGGGTCGCTGCCCGAGCCGCAAGGCGTCGAGCAGCGATTCCAACGCCTGGCCTCCCTCGGAGGAGTCGGGACGCCACATCAGGTTCAACCTGTCCGTGGCGACGACGACGCCGGGAACGACGCCGTCCTCGACGATGAGGTTGGCGCCCTTGCCCAGCACGCGCACGACCATGCCCGACTCGCGCGCGGCCTGCACGGCCTTGGCGAGTTCGTCGAGCGTCTTGGGCTCGAGCAGCCATTCGGCCGCTCCGCCCACGCGCATCGTGGTGCGGTCAGCGAGAGACGCTTGTTGGAGCGCCGCGCAGGGCCAATGCATCGAGGAGATCATGCTGCGAGAGATCGATGTCGCCGGCGCCGAGCACCAGCGCGGCGGCGCCGCGCGGCATGGTCCCGGCGTAGAGTTGCACCGCGGCTTGGCGCGGTCCGCCATCGACTGCGTCGACGCCGGCCTTCTTCAAGCGCGCGACGAGTTCGGCGGCGCCCGCCGAGTGGCGGTCGATGTGCGCACGGGCGCCGTAGACCTCGGCCACGACGACGCGATCGGCGCCGCGCAAGGACTCGACGAAGTCGTCGAGGAAGCGCGCCGTGCGACTGTGCTGGTGCGGCTGGAACAACACGTGCAGCGGCCGCCCCGGCAATGCGCGCCGCGCGGCTTCGATCGTCACGCGCACCTCGGTGGGGTGGTGCGCGTAGTCGTGCACGACCTCGATGCCGCCGACTTCGCCCCACGGCTCGAAGCGGCGCTTGGCGCCCTTGTACCGCGCGACGCCCTGCGCCGCCGCGTCCGCGACCAGGCCCGCCGGCAACGCGCCACCGCGCGACAGGAGGCCCGTCACCATGGCGATGGCCAGCGCGGCGTTCTCGACGTTGAAGGAACCGGGGATCTGCAGCTCGGTCGACGCCGAGAGCCAGCCCGGCCCGCGCACGCGGAAGCGGAAGCGTCCGCTGCGCTCGCCGGCGAGTTCCACGTCGAAGTCGCGCCCGAGGCGCCACGTGGCGCAGGGCGCCGCGGCCTCGACCGCGTCGGGCACGTCGCGACCCACGACCAGCAGGCCTTCGGGATGAAGGCGATCGGCATAGCGCGCGAAGCTCTGCACGATGGCTTCGAGGCTGCCGTAGTAGTCGAGATGGTCGGCCTCGACGTTGGTGACGATCGCGCCCTCGGGGGAGATGTTCAGGAACGAGCGGTCGTACTCGCAGGCTTCGCAGGCGAACCAGCCTTGCGCGTCCCCCAGCGCCGCGTTCGAGCCGACGACGCGGCAAGTTCCACCCACGAGCGCCGCGGGCTGCGGCAAGGCGAGCGAGGAGGCCGCGGCCGACATGGCGTGGTGGACGAGCCACGAAGTGGTCGTCTTGCCGTGCGTGCCCGCGACGCCGATCGTGCGCCGCCGCGGCCCGAGCAGCGCCAGCACCTCCGCGTACTTGAGCACGGGCAAGCCGCGCTGGCGCGCCAACTCGACTTGCGGATCGGCGTCGCCGATCGCCGCGCTGCGCACGACGCACTGCGCGTCGATCGGCAACAGCCGCGCCATGCTCGCGCCCGTCGCCACGGGGATGCCGAGCGCGCGCAGCTTCTGCACGAAGCTCGACTCGGATTGGTCGTGGCCAGTGACCACGTGGCCGCGCGCGTGCAGGATCTCGGCGGCGCCCGAGACGCCCGCACCGCCGGCGCCGAGCAGGTGGATGTGTCGAGGCAGTGACGACGAATCGTGTGCGTGCATGCTGTGCGTCGTGTGGATGTCTGCTGCCAGGTGGAGCAGCGCGACCGCTGGGTGTGGAGCTGCGCGACCGCTGGATCCAGCGCGGTCGAGCGCCGGACGCGACGCGTCTTGGTCGAGATGAACCAATCGCGCGGTCGAAGTCCACAACGCATCCGACGAGTCGCTGTCTTTCCCGTCCCGTGCTCGTCCCTTGCGCTTGCATGCGACGAGCAAGCGACGAGACGCGCGACGCGCCTCAGCGGTCGCGGGCGATCGCCGACAACTCGGCCAGCACGCGCAGCGAGGAACCGTGCGGCATGGCGCGTGCCAAGGCCGCTTGCATCACCTCGCGCTCTGGCTCGCCGGCCGCCGACAAGAGGCGCGCCAACTCCTCGCGAAAGCGCGCGTCGAGGGCCTCGTCCTGCACGAGCCGCACGCCTTCACCCAGCTCGCGCGCATTGCGCTCCTGGTGGCGATCGGCGTGGTGCGGGTAGGGCGCCACGTAGCTCGGCACGCGCATCGCGGCCAGCTCTGCCAGCGTCGAGGCGCCCCCCCGGCACAGGACGACCGTGGCCGCGGACAAGGCAATGCGGACGGGGTCGATGTACTCGTGCTTCTGGTAGCCGGAGAACGACTCGGCGCCCTCGGCGAGCTTCTTCGGTCCGGTCTGGTGCAAGATCTGCACACCATTGCCAGCCAAGGCTGGCGCATGCTCGCGCACGAAGCGGTTCAAGGCGCTCGAACCTTGGCTTCCGCCCAGCACGACGAGGAGCGGCGCCTCGGGATCGAAGCCCAACTCGGCGCGCGCCGCCGCGGGGCCAAGCGGATCGGGGGCGAAGTCGGGTGCCAGCGGCGGCCCCACGTGCACGTCGCGCGGTCCTCGTGCGGTCGGCAGGGTTGCCTGCCACGCGTGCAGCACGCGCGTGGCGAAGCGCGAGAGCCATGCGGTGGCGCTGCCGGCGTGGGCGTTGATCTCGAGCAACGCCACCGGGATGCCGAGGCGCCGCGCCGCCAGCACCACTGGCAGCGAAGTGAAGCCGCCCAAGCCGACGACCACCTGCGGTCGGTGGCGCTTGAGCGCGACGAGCGCCTGCCCGTAGCTCGCAGGCAGCTTGAACGCGAGTCCCAAGCGCGAGGGCGCGCCGCCACCCTCGGGCTCGACCGACAGGACCACGCGCTCGCACGGCACGGGGCCGGCCCGCTCTTCGAGGTTGGCCAGCACGCGATCCTCGACCGCTCGGCCGCTCGTGAACCACACGAGATCCAGCGGTGCGACCTGCGCCTCGCGCGCGGCCGCGAGGATGTGCAGCCCCGGCACGATGTGCCCGCCCGTGCCCCCGCCGGCGAAGGCCAGACGCAAGGGACGCAACCCTTGGACCGCGGACGCGGCGGAGGTCGACTCCACGAGCGAACTGGTTCCGCTCATCGAGCGCGCACGCCGCCTTGCCGACCCGCGCCGGCGAGCGCCTGGCCGGCCTGCGGCTGCCCGACTTCGATCACTCCGGCGTGGACGCGCGCGTCGGCCGCAGCATCGGTGCTGGACGACCACTGGATGGCGCCCACGCGCCACGCCGCCGGTGCCGCCAAGGCGGACACGACGGCGCAACCGCACAAGAACCAGATCCGCATCGCGCGCGTCATCGCCGGCGTCCTGGTCACTGCACCTTGGACTTGGAGCGCGCACCCGTGGCGCTGGCTACCAGCGCGCCACTCTGGGCTGGCAGGTTGAGCTTCGCGCCGACCTTGATCTTGTCGGGATCGAGGCCGGGGTTCAGCGCCTTGATCTGGCCTACCAACTTGGCGTTGCCGCATTCGCGCTCGGCGATCCGCGCCAGCGTGTCGCCGGACTTGACCGTGTAGACGCGGCCTGACTTCGGCTTCGGCGCGGAGGCGGGTTGCGCGCTGGCGGGCGCCTTGGAGGCGACAGCAGGCTTGGGCTTGGCTCCGGCCTTGGGCTGGGCTTCGCCACGCGCCGGGGCGGCATTGGCGATCGCCGAGGCGGCGGGTGCGCTCGCGGAAGCGGCGCCGACAGGCAGCAGGAGAGTCTGGCCGAGCTTGAGGTTCTTCGGCGTCACGCCAGGATTCAGGGCCTGGATCTCGGTCCAGCGCGCTTCACTGCCAAGCTGGTGGCGAGCGATGCGCGCGAGGCTGTCGCCCGACTTGACGAGGTAGGTCGTCTCCAACCGTGTCGAGGACGAGCCCACGTCGACGGTGGCGGTCGCGGCCTCGGCGGTGTTCGCGGCTTGGCCGACGACGGCTCCACCAACGAGGTCGCCGGTCGGCAGTTCGCGTGCCTGGGCGAGCGGGTCGTTCTGCACGGTCGCGGAGG
This sequence comes from Planctomycetia bacterium, assembly GCA_005789645.1. Taxonomy (GTDB): domain Bacteria; phylum Planctomycetota; class UBA1135; order UBA1135; genus SXXH01. The sequence continues at coordinate 19,777 of SXXH01000304.1, read as the reverse complement.
GATCGACTTGCGCGGCGGCCTCGTCGACCACCGGGGTGGTGGCTTGCGCCACATCTTCCTTTTGGCCGCCCGTCAGGCGCGACCAGAAGCCGGGCGACTTGCTGTCTCCCCAGAAGGAGACGGCGACGATGGTGACGAGTAGGAACACGAGGGCGATGACGCCGTACTTCTCGATCTGCTGCATGAGGCTCTTCCTGCGGGCGAAGCCCTAGGTGGATGCGACCGTGGTGGTCGGTGCGGTGGCGGACCCGGAGCGTCCCGGTTCCGTGTTCGTAGTGCCGGCGAGTTCGGCCGCGTCGGCCGTCGAAGGTGCCGCGTCGCGGCGCGCAGCGCCCAGCACGACGCCCATGGCGAAGGATGAAACGAGCAGCGCCGTGCCGCCGTGGCTCAAGAACGGCAGGGTCATGCCCTTTGGGGGCGCGAGCTGCACGGCGACCTGCATGTGGATCATCGCCTGCACGACAACCGACAACAGCAGCCCGAAGCCGGCCAAGGCCGCGTAGCGGTCCTTGATGCACAGCACGTAGCGCAGCCCGAGGAACAGCAGCGTGGCGAACAGGCCGGCGACCAGCAACATGCCGAACAGGCCCAGCTCCTCGCCCACCAGCGCGTAGATGTAGTCGGACTCGAGGTGCGGCGTGCGCGCGTTGCGCCACAGGCCTTGGCCCACTCCCACGCCGAACACATCGCCGGAAGCCAGCGCGTGCATGGCGTCCTGCACCTGCGGGTTGCCCGACGGGTCGAACCAATCGCCGATGCGCTTGCGCACGTACGGCGACAAGGCGAAGGCCGCGCCGGCGCCCGCCAGGCCAAGCACGGCGAAGGGACCGATCACGCGCCGGACCTGGCCCAACGCCACGACCAGCAGGAGGCTCCAGCACACGAGGAACAACAGCGCCCCGCCGGTGTCCGTCTCCAGCAGGATCAAGCCGAAAACCAACGCGCCGACGCCGAGCAATGGCCGCACTTGCGGTCCGAACATGCGCACGGGCGGGCGGATGTCGGCCACCTTGTGGGCCAACCACAACAGGCCGACCACGCGGGCGAGCTCGCTGGGTTGGAACTTGCCGAAGCCGGTCTCGATCCAGCGCCGCGCGCCGTTGACCTCGATGCCCACTCCGGGCACGTAGCACAACGCCAGGAGGACGATGCTCAGGCCGAACAGCGGGCCGATCCAGCGACGCAGGCCCTGCGGTCCGAGTTGCAGGCCGACGAGCAGCGCGCCCAACGAGCCCAGGCGCAGCACGAGCTGCATGAGCGTCGAGTGCCAGAAGCCGTCCGGCGCCATCGTCGTCGAGGCGTGCGAGAGCTGCAGCATGATGCCGATGCCGGACAAGGCCAGCACGACGAGGAACATCCTCGTCGCCAACGCCCGCGGATCGTCCCTCGTGCTCTCGGCGCCCATCTTCTCGCGCACGCGCACGAGTTGGGCCTGGAACATGTTCACCAGCGACAGCTGCTCCTCGCGCGGGACTGCGGCGCCTGGAGCGGCTACGGGCTTGCGGCGAAAGCGTGCCATGCGTGGATGGTCCCTTCAGCGCACCTTGAGCAGGGCCAAGGACGCCATCGCGCAGATCGCCGCGACGATCCAGGCGCGCGTCACGATCTGGGTCTCGTGCCAGGGCTCGCCGCCCTTCTTGAAGATGCCGCCGTGCAGCTGCAGTCCGTGGTGCACCGGCGCGCAGGTGAAGATGCGCGTCTTGGTGCGCTTGTACCACTGGGTCTGGAGGAAGCTCGAACCCATCTCGATGAAGAACACGAGTCCGATGAGCGGCAGCACCAGTTCCTGCTTGGCGACCACGGCCATCCAAGCCAGCAAGCCGCCGAGCGGCAGCGAGCCGGAGTCGCCCATGAACACGCGCGCCGGATGCGCGTTGAACCACAGGAAGCCCATGCAGCCTCCGATCAACGCGCCACCCACCACGGCCATCTCGCCGGCGGCGGCCACATGCGGGATGCCGAGGTAGGGCGCCCAATCCGCGCGGCCCGTGATGTAGCAGAACACCGACAACGCCAGGCCGGCGATGATCATGCAACCAGCCGCCAGGCCATCGAGGCCGTCGGTGATGTTGCAGGCGTTCGAGGTGCCGACCACCACGAACCACTGGAAGGCGAGGTAGGCGCACACTCCCAGGACGCCCATCGTCGCCAAGCCGATGCGCGCGTCCTTGAAGAGCGGCGGGAACACATCCAGCAGCGCGTGCCTGTCGCCGATCGAGGCGTACCACGCGAAGGTGCCGGCGGCGAACAGGGCGGCGATGCTCTGGCCGGCGAGCTTCGCGCGCGGCGAGATGCCCTTCTTGGCGGAGGACAGCTTGCCGGCGTCGTCGATGAAGCCCACCGCGCCGAGGATCGCGACCACGAGGATCGCCAGCACCACGGCGATGTTGTCGAGGCGCGCCCACAGCACCACCGAAGCAAGGAGCGAGCCGACGAGGAAGCTGCCGCCCATCGTCGGCGTGTTGGCCTTGCCGGTGCGCTTGGAGAGTTCGTCGAGCAGCGCGAGATCGCCCTTGGCGGCCTCCTGCAACTTGCGACTCGTCAACCAGCGGATGACCGGGCCGCCGCAGAGGAGCGCCAGCGCGAAGGCCGTGAGCGCGGCCATGGCCATGCGGAAGCTGATGTAGCCGAAGAGCTGCACCGACAGCAGGTCGTCGAAGATGCCCGGCAGCATCAGGCCGCGTTCCCTTGCGCCTGTTCGGCGGCGAGGATGGCCTGCGCCAGCTGGTCGAGCTTGCTCGCGCGACTGGCCTTGAGCAGCACGACATCGCCACCGCCGAGGAGCGGGGGCACGATGCGACCCGCCTCTTCGAGGTCGGCGCAGTGCACGACGCGGACGCGCGGCATGCCCGCCTCGAGGGCCCCGGCGGCCGTGGCGCGCGAGAGCTCGCCCACGAGCACGAGGAGGTCGATCTCCTCGCGCGCGGCGACGGCGCCGATTTCGTGGTGCAGGTCGCCCGCGCGCTCGCCGAGCTCGGCCATGTCGCCCAGTACCAGCACGCGCCGCCGATGGCCGCCCATGGAGGCGAGCGTGTCGATGGCCGCGCGCACCGACTCGGGATTGGCGTTGTAGCTGTCGTCGACCAAGGTCAGGCGGCCGGCGTCGATGCGCTGCAAGCGGCCGCGCGCCGGGGCGAGTCTCGCGATCGCCCCTTCGAGCTCGTCGATGCCCACGCCGAAGCCGTGGCAGGCGGCGATGGCGGCCGCGAGGTTCTGCACGTTGTGCAAGCCGAGCAGCGGCGAGCGCAACTGGCGGCCGAACATGCGGAAGCTGGTGCCTTGGCGATCGAAGGCGATGTCGGTGGCGCTGAACTCGCCCGAGCCCTCGAGGCCGAAGGTCAGCACGCGCGCGCGCGTCTCCGCGGCCATGGCGCTGGTCCAGGGGTTGTCGGCGTTGAGCACCACGAAGCCGCTGGCCGGGATGGAGCGCGGCAGCGCGGCCTTCTCGCGCGCGACTCCGGCGATGTCGCCGAGGCCCTCGAGGTGCGAGGCGCCGACCGTCGTGACGATGCCCGCCTCGGGCTCGGCGATCTCGCACAGGCGACCAATCTCGCCATGGTGGTTCGTGCCCATCTCCACCACCAGCGCCTCGGTCGAGGCATCGGCGAGGAAGATCGTATGCGGCACGCCCACTTCGTTGTTGAAGGAGCTGGGCGAGCCCAGCGTGCGCCAGCGCGACGCGAGCAGCTCGACGAGCATGTTCTTGACGGTGGTCTTGCCGCAACTGCCCGTCACGCCCACCACGCGCGCCGACAAGCGCCGACGATGCATGTTGGCGAGGTCCCCCAGGGCGCGACGCGTGTCCGCCGCGACCATCACCGCCGCGCCGGGGGGCAGCGCAGCCGCGACCTCGCGCGCCGAGGCGCGCTCCTCGAGCACCACCGCCGCCGCGCCCTTGGCGCAAGCCTCGAGCGCGAACAGGTTGCCGTCGTGGTTCTGCCCGTCGAGGGCGATGTACACATCGCCGCGCTGGATCTTGCGCGTGTCCGTGCACACGCGCGTGGCTCGCATCCCCGCGTCGCCGGCGACCAACTCGGCCCCTGTGGCGCGCAGCACGACGGCGACGGGAAAGCCGAGGGTGGAATCCTGCGCCGGGGCGGCGCCCAAGGTGCTCGTAGAGGTCATGCCTGCACCGCCATGGAAAGGACTTCGAGGGCGACCTTGCGGTCGTCGAACGCGTGCACGGTCGATCCGATGGTCTGGGTGGACTCGTGGCCCTTGCCGGCGATGAGCACCACGTCGCCCCGCCGCGCCTCCTCGATCGCCATGGCGATGGCCGCCCGACGATCGACCTGCACCTCGCGGCGCGCGCGAGCGCCGGACATGCCTTCGAGGATCTCGGCCAGGATCCGCTCGGGATCCTCGCTGCGCGGGTTGTCGCTGGTGACGATGGCGAGGTCGGCGAGTTCGTCCACCACGCGGCCCATCGGCGCGCGCTTGCCCCGATCGCGATCGCCACCGCAGCCGAAGACCACGATCAGTCGTCCCGGCGGGGCCGAGACCGTGGGCGAATCATCGCCCGAGGCGGCTTCGTCCAACGCCGAGCGCAGCGTCGAGAGCACGTTCTCGAGCGCATCTTCGGTGTGCGCGTAGTCCACGAGGACCGTGAAGCCGCGCCCGTCCACGGGCACCGGCTCCAATCGTCCTGGAGCGGAAGATGCGGTGGCGAGTCCTTCCAACACAGTGGAAGGACTCGCCCCCGTGACGAGCGCCGCGGCGGCAGCGGCCAATGCGTTCTCGACGTTGTAGCGACCCGCCAGCGGCAGCCAAAGCCTGGTGCGTGAGATCCCCATCCCCGACAAGACCAGATGCGTGCCGCGCAGATCGCTGCGCAGTTGAGAAGCGCAAAGTCCGTGGCCGGACCCGACGCCGTACGTTGCGACGGCCGCGCCTCGCGCGCGCGCCGCCTGCGCCATGCGTTCGTGGTGCGGGTCGTTCCCGTTCACGATCGCGCAGCCGTCGGGGTCGAGGCCCTCGAACAGCTTCTGCTTGGCGCGCGCGTACCCCTCGAAGTCCCCGTGGTAGTCGAGGTGGTCGCGCGTGAGGTTGGTGTAGATGGCGGCCTTGAAGGACAGGCCGGCGACGCGCTCCTGCTCGAGCGCGTGCGAACTGACTTCCATGGCGACGCTGTCGCCCCCGAGCTCGACGTGGCGGCGCAGCAAGCGTTGCAGCGCGGGCGCGTCGGGAGTGGTGTGGGTGGCCTGCAGCAGGACGCCGTCGGCCAGGCGGTTGCCGGCGGTGCCCAGCACCGCGGGGCGCCGCCCCGCCGTCGCCAGCAAGTGGCCCACGAGATGCGCCACCGTCGTCTTGCCGGTGGTGCCGGTGATGCCGACGAGGTCCATGCCGCGCGCGGGCTCGCCGTAGACGAGCGCGGCGGCGCGGCCCGCGGCGCCGCGGGCCTGCGGATGGATCCAAGTCGGCGTGCGCAGCACGACATCGAGCTCGCGCGGCGCGAGGATCGCGGCGGCGCCGCGCTTGACCGCGTCGTGGACGTAGCGCGTGCCGTCGAGCTGCGTGCCCACCAGCGCGCAGTAGAGGTCGCCCGGTTCGACCGAGCGGCTGTCGAGCTTGACGCCCGACAACGCCGGTCCGCGCCCGACGCTCGGCGGCAGCACCGAGCCGCCCAGCTTGGCGACCAAGTCGGCGAGATGGACGGCTTCAGCGGGTTGCACGCGCATCCTCCGCCCACGGATGGTCGTGGGCTCCCTTGGAGATCCTCTGCTTGAGCTCGCCCTGCGGCTGCAGGACTTGGAAACCTGCTTCGTCGAGCAGGACCGAATCCACTCCGCCGCGCGTCAAGCCCAGTGCTTCGCGCAGCACGGCCAACGCGCCGGGACCGGCGATGGTCGAACCGAAGCGACCGCCCTTCTTGGGCTCCTCGACGACGTAGAGCACCATCACTTCGCGGTCGTCGCCGGGCAGCCGCCCGAAGATGCAGATCGACGAGGTGTAGCAGGACTTGCCAGGGTGGGCGCTTTGGTTGCGCAAGCCCGCGCGGCAGGCTGCTTCGCCCCTGCAGCCGTGGTCCTTGATGTGGGCCAGCTCCAAGTGCAAGCAGATTTCACCGGGCACCTTCTGGGCGGTGCCCGTCTTCGTCCCCATCACCATGTCGTCGCGCTGCAGTGCCTTTCCGGTGCCGATCTTCGCGCCCACATACATCATTTCCCGCACTTGCTTGCAAGCCTCCGCGGAGAGCGAGTCGCGCTCCTGCAGCGGGTGGTCGGAGACCAACGGGATCTCGCGTCGCGCGCCGTACTGCTCGACGGCGCGCACCAAGCGCAGGGGACGATAGTGGCCACCGCGCAGCAAGGTCGCCAACGCCGTGGCGTGCTGCCACAGGGTCACGTGCATCTCGTGGCCGAAGCAGGTCGAAGCATGCGACCAGGTCTTGTTGCGCGCCTTCGCGAGAAGCGGCACCATGCCGGATCGTTCGTGCGACAGCCCGGCCCCCGGCGCCAGTCCGTAGCCCAGGTCGCGGAAGTGGCCCTCCAGCACCGCGCCGTCGAGTCGCGTGCCGATCTGGACCATGACCGAGTTGAGCGAGAAGGCCAGGCCTTCCGTGGCGGTCGCCCGCCCCCACTCGTCGCCGCCCTCGGCCTCGTTGATCTTGCGGCCGTTGTAGGTGTACTTGCCATGGCCGGCGTCGAAGACCTCGCCCGGCGAGACCAGACCCTCGTGCAAGGCGGAGGCCATGACGACCGCCTTCATGGTCGAGCCGGGCGTGAAGACGTGCTGCAGCGGCGCGAAGCCCCCGAACTCGTAGGGGTTGACCGACTCGATCGCCAGCACGTCGCCGCTCGCCACCTCGACCACGATGCCCATGGCGAGCGCCGGCTGCTTCTCCTCGAGCGTGCGCTCCAGCTGCGCGCGCAAGGTGGCCTGCACCGGGAGCTCCAAGGTCGTCTCGACCTGCACCGGCTCGTCGGCCGCCTCGAGCGAGATGAAGTGCTGGTAGCCGGGCGCGCGGCCATTCGTGCGCGCCGCCGAGCGTCGCTCGCTGCGGTGGCGTTCGCCGTCGCGCCGCACCCAGGTGGCGTACTCCGGCCCGCGCAGCATGCGTTCCACCGCCAACTCCAGGCCGCTGCGCGGGCGAGGCAGGTGCACGAGGGCGCTGGATAGCTCCTTGTGGTCGAGCTTGTCCGCCGCGCTCCAGGCCGACTCGTCCACGGGCAGGCCGAGCGACTCGCGCGCCTTCTGGTGCGCGGCGTCCTTCTCCCACACGCCCCACGAGCCCACGACCGCCAGCGAGTCCTTCTGCGTGCGCGCCGGATAGGCGCGCTTCTTGTGGCGCACGAGCTCCATCTGGTGCGGCTGGACCGCCTCGCTCGACAACAGCGTGTGCACGGACTCCACCAACGCCGGCGGCACCTCGCGCAGCACGACCTTGTGGCCCGTGGGCATCAACGCCGCCCACAACTTGTTGCGGAAGTCGTCCTGCGCCTTGCCCGAAGCCAGCCGCTCGCCGTGGATGCACCACGACAGGTCGTCCGCGAGGCGCATCGTCCAACGCACCGGGTTGGTCTTCTCCTTGAGGCCTTGGCGCAGGCGCTCCTCGTTCGACAGCACCTCGAACGGGTTCCAGCGCAAGGTCCAACCGCCCAGCTTCTGGTCGGCGACCAACTGCATGCCGCGCACAGGCTCGCCGCTTTCGTCGGCGTCGCCCGCACGTCCGGTCCGCAACCACTCGCGCACGCGCAAGGCCGCGTCCTCGCCGAGCGGGAACGGCGCGCCCTGGGCGACCACCCAACGGCCGTCGTAGTCGGGCATCAAGCGCTCGAGCAGGCGCTGCTCGGGCACGCCGAGCGTGCGCGCCAGTTGCGGCACGAGCTTGCCGGGCGTGTGGGCCTGCCACAGCGCCGTCGGCGATGCTGTCAGCTCGAGGTACTCGACGGTCGTCGCCAGCGGCACGCCGCCCTTGTCGCGCAGGTCGAAGGGCACGGGCTCGACGGCCGAGTCGCGCGCCAGGACCGGCTGCTCGCCCTCCGGGACCAGGGACAAGAACAGCGCGCGCAAGCCGACCAGCGCGAACACCACGCCGATCAGCGCGCTGACGAAGAACGCCGAGCGCAGCACGACGTTGTCGGTCTCGGCGGGCTCGGACGAGCTCGCGGGAACTCCATCGCGCGCGGACTCCGCCTCGAGCAGCGACTCCTCCTCGCCCCGCGGCTCGCGGAAGTGCATCACAAGACCCCCTTGGCGCGCTGCACGCGCTCCGACACGCGCTTGTCCTCGGCGCGCACCTCGGCCTGCAGTCCCTTGCGCAGGGGCGCTGCAGGCACGGCCTTCTCCTGCTTGCCCTTGGAGGCGGGCGCCGCCGGCTCGTGGTCGAGCGCCACGATCTGCGCGGCGCGCTCGTCGTTGACCGCCTCGATGAGCTTGATCGTCGTGTACTGGCGCGCGAGGCGATCAGCTTCGGCGCGGTTGTGGGATTGCACGCCGGCGGTGGCGACGGAGAGCGCCATGGCCCCCAGGGACAAACCGATCGACAAGGTGGACCGCACGTTCACGACGACACCTCCAGCGCGAGCGGACGACGAGCGGCGCGCAACCGCGCCGAGCGCGCGCGCGGATTCGCGCGACGCTCGTGGTGGTCGGCCTCCACTGGCTTCTTCGAGTGGAGCTCCCAGCCGTCCTGCTTGGCGCGCGCCGCGAGGAAGCGCTTGACGACGCCATCCTCCAGCGAGTGGAAGGAGATGGCGACGAAGACGCCACCCGGCGCCAGCGTCGCGCGCACGCACTCGAGCGCGAGTTCGAGCTCGGCGTGCTCGGCGTTCACCGCGCGCCGCAGGGCCTGGAACGTCAGCGTGGCGGGATGGATCTTGCCGCCGACGCGGCCCGTGGCCTGCGCCACGCAGTCGGCCAAGGCCAGCGTGCGCAGGAACGGCGCGCGACGACGCCCCTCGACGATCGCCTTGGCGATGCGACGCGCGCGCGGCTCCTCGCCCTCGGCGTGGATCAGGTCGGCCAGCGACTCCTCGTCGAGGCCGTTGACGAGATCGGCCGCGGTGGTCGCGCGCGTCGGATCCATGCGCATGTCGAGCGGCCCATCCTGCTGGAAGCTGAAGCCGCGCGACTTGGTGTCGAGCTGCAACGACGACACGCCCAGGTCCACGAGGATCCCGGCCACCGGCGCGAAGCCCTCGCGTTCGACGAGTTCACGCAGCTCGCTCAAGCGCGCGCGCCGCAACTCGACGCGACCGCCAAAGCGCGCGAGCCGCGCACCAGCGAGCTCCAACGCGGCCGGATCCTGGTCGCAACCAACGAGACGCAGGCTCGGGCGCGCCTCGAGCAGCAACTCGGCATGGCCTCCCATCCCGACCGTGCCATCGACGATCCAGCCGCCGTCGAGCTCAGGCGCGATGCGCGCGAACGCGGCCAGCACGGCGCTCGGCAGGACGGGGATGTGCACCCGCTCGCCGCCCGACTCCGCTTCCGCCATCGATTCGCGTTCGACCACCGAGATGCCCACCGATCATCCTTTGGCCGTCCCGGCCGAACCGAGGATCCGATCGATGTTGTCGAGGGCCTTGGCGTGGGTGGCTTCGTAGCGCTCCCACACATCCTTGGCCCACACTTCGGCGTGGTCATTCACGCCGATCATCAACACCTCTCCGGCGAGGCGCGCCCCGCTGCGGAGTCGTTCGGGGACGAGCACGCGTCCGGCGGAATCGAGCTCGATTTCGAACGAGGAACGAAACAGGAGACGCTGCGCCGCGCGCTGCTCTTCTCCCGCGAACGTGGCGAGGTTCAGGCGCGCGATGGTCGCCTCGAACCCCGGCTTCGAGTACAGGTAGACGCAGCCGTCCTGCCCCGCGGACAGGATCACGACGAGGTTGCCCTCGGCGTTGCGCGTCAGCCCCTCCAAGAAGCGCTTCGGGACGGTCACCCGCCCCTTGGCATCCAAAGAGTGGGAGGATTCACCGAAGAACACGGTGAATCCTCCCCTCGTGAAACCGTGGGAGGGGCGAGGTGCCGACGAGCGCGCCACAGCCCCCACCGAGCGCGCTCGTACGGCACCCCAACTCCCACTTGTTCCCACTGATCAACACAAGCGCATTCTTCCCACCCACCAAGCAACACCGCAAGCCACATTCAGCGAGCAAGTGGCACTTGGCTTGGGTTTGGGACGACCAGCAACTCCGTTGCAACCGGCCGCGAGCAAGGCCGGACAACTATGGATCGAAGGCGAGACCAAGAAAAACCACTAGGGATTGGGGGTACACGCGAATTCCGCGCAGGCCCTGTCGGCTGAGGTTCGGCGCAAAAAATTTTTCATTTTTTTCCTCGGAAGGCCTGCAAAAGAGCATGGATCCGCCCCAAGCCACACCCGCACCCAAGCCCGCAGAGGGTCCTGCGCTCAAGCTCTGAGTCCTGCTGGCCTTCGACCGCGGGGCACGGCAACGCGCTTGGGCCCGACGAAGAAAATTCGCACAAGACCCTGATATAAAAGCACTTGCGTATCCAATTGCAGGCCTGTCGCAGGCCTTCAGTCACCTTGATCGGGGTCCCTGGCTCAGGCCGCGCCTAGGCCGCACCTTGTGACCGTTCGACGCAAATCGCTCGTGTCGCCTGCACGCACCGGTCGCGAGGGGCCAGACTCCCCCACTTCGCCTGCCCCCCACGATCCCCGCCACCCCCCACTTGGCCCCACCCCGCCGGTGCTGAGGCCGCACGAGAACCCTCGGCCTTGGCCGCTTGGACTCCTGTGGATTGCGAGCACCAAGTCCGCGAGGGCCGCAGAGGGCTCCGGTGCGCGGCGACGAACGCAGCTGTGCAGCGCGAAGCTCGTCCAGCGACGAAGGCGTGGTCGGCGACTGGGAGCAGCTCGCGACGGCAGCGCTCCCAGGGCACCGCAGGCACGGCAGCGCAGGCACGGCACCGCAGACACGACGCCACCACATCGCCCCAAACCGCGAGGGTCCGTCTTCAGGCTTGCGCCGCGGCGGCTTCGGCGTCGGACGAGTCCTCGGCCTCCGGCAGCTCAGTCTGGGACACTTCAGTCCCAGGCGCCTCGATGTGGGCCGCACTCGCAGCGTCCCCGAGCAGCGAGGCGTCGGCTCCTTCGAACAGGGACAGCAAGTCGCCCTTCAAGGCCTCCATGCGCTCGGGCGAGAAGTCGTAGACCCACACGCGCAGCGACTCCTTGCGCCGCGGCCGGTGCACGAGCATCGACTCGCCCTGCAAGCCTTCGCCGCGCAGGATGCGGTCGATCTTCAAGCGCTTCTTGCGCATGAGCAGCAAGCACAAGAGGTAGCGCAACTCGCTCAACTTGGGCTCGGTGCGACCTTCGAGCCGCAGGAACACGGCCTCGAGCGTGGGCAGATCGAGCTGCAAGCCGCGCTTGCCGGCGCGATGGCGCGTGAACCAATGGACGACATCGTCCCTGCGCTCCACCCGGCCCTTGCCGGAGCAGACCTCGCCACGTCCTTGCCAGCACACGAGGCACAGATCCTCGCGCGCCAGGAAGTCGTCGGAGATCGACAGCAGCGAGGCATGCCGCGCGCCATCCTCGAAGGCCGAGTTGCACGCGGTGCAGGCGCCGTTGCGCCGTCTGAACTTCCATTCCGACATCGTGGATCCTGCTCCTCGCCGCAAGCAGCGCGAAGCAGGTTGTACGCGGGATGGAAGGGGGTGTCCATGCCCCTGGCGCCGCCCCACCGAGCGCGGTCCAAGTCCCCGTCCGGAAGAGGCTTGCGAGCGGCTCCTCAGGGTCCGCGCGGGGACTTGGCGGATTGGTCGAGCAGCCTCCGTCCCTCGGCCTGCCAGTACGCCCGCCACTCCTTGACGCCACGTCGGCGCTGATCTCCAGCGATGGCCGCGAGCGCTCGCTCGAGCTCGACCACGAGGCGCGGCTCGCCCCGCGCGGGAGCGGCTTCCAGGGCCGCCAACACCCGTTCGAAGCTGCGTGGCTCGGCCAGATGGGTCAAGCCCTCCGCGGCGGCCAAGGCCACCGCCGGGTCCTCGTCGCGCAGCAGGCGACACAAGGTCCCCGTGGCCCAGGCTGTCTGGTTTGCTTGACGCGCGCGCAACGCCAACGACTGGGCGGCCTGCGCGCGCACGATCCACTCCGGATCCGAGAGCGCGAGTTCGCCCACTCGCACGAGCACCCGATCTTCGTCCGCGCCGCTGGTGGGCAGGCGCCCCAGCAACTCGACCGCGCGCCGTCTGGTCTCGGCGCGTTCGTCGACCATCAGCGCCTGCACGGGGGCGATCGAGGCGGCGCCGATCTGCACCAGCACATCGGCCGCGAGGAAGGCCACCACGCCGTCCTTCACGCGCAACGATTCGGCGAGCAGCGGGATCGAGTGCTCGGGCATGGCCACCAGCTCCGCTTGGGCGCGCTCGAACGGACCGTCCTTGGCGGGCTGGTTCACGAGGCGCGAGCGCTCGAAGCTGGCCACCATCTCGCGCGCCGCGTTCTGCACCATGAAGCGCGCCAGCGCGGGATCCTTGCGCACCGCCTCGCGCTCGATCTCCCACGCCGCGCCGCCCTTGCGCCAAGCCGCGAGCGTCTCGCGCTCGCGACTCGGCAAGTCCTCGGCCGCCACCACCGAGGCGGAGTCGCCATGTGGCTGGCGCGCCCCGTTCGGCGTGGAGCCGCACGCGACGATCAACAGCGCGGCGCAAGCCGCCGGCAAAGTCGACCCGCGGGTCGGGCGAGGAGTGGAGGGAACCATGCCGCGGCGCATGGTAGCGCGCGACACCCGTCGCGAGCGCCTACTCGCAACCGAGCTGCGCACGCGTCGAGCGCGCCAGGGCCGCGTCCCACTGCTCCTCGGCGAAGGTGCGCATGCGCTCTTCGTACCAAGCTTCGCCGCGCGTGGTCGCCTCGGGCGCCCCCGAGGCGGCGGCGCGCTCGTAGGCGGCGAGATGCGCGGCGAGCCAGGCGGCCTCCTCGGGTTCGACCGCGCGCCGTGGCGGCAAGCCGCCGCCGAGCGCATGGCGCGCGGATTGGTCGTGCGCGAGGCGCGCCAGTTCCTCGGACAACGCCTCGACATCGCCCGGCGGCACGAAGCGGCACGCGGACGCGGCGCCCCAATGTTCGACGCGCTCGCGCCACGCGGGCAAGTCGGACAACACGAGCGCGCGACCGAGTTGCAGGCACTCGTCCAGCACGAGCCCCTGCGACTCCTGCGCCAGCGAGGACAGCACGACCGCGTGGCAGGCGCGCAGCGCCGGATGCTGGTCGAGCCGCTCGGCCGCGTACGCGCCGTGGCGCACGACGCGCAACGAGTCCCGGGCGACCAGCGAGGAGAGACGCGCGACGAGTCGCTGCTCGCTGTTCGCGTCGCCGGTGGCCCCGACCAGATGCAGTTCCAAAGACGCGCGCCGCGCCGCCGACTCGACGGCTGCGAGCAGCCAATCGAGCCCCTTCTCGCGCGCCAGCCGCCCCACGCACGCAAGGCGCAACGGCCCCTCCGGCGAGGTGGGCGCCAAGCGCGCCAGCCGCGGCGCCGGCATCCCGAGCACCTCGAAGCAAAGCCCGTCGAGGTCGGGCGCGAGGTGTCGCCGCAGGAGCTCGCCGTGCGCGCGCGTGGGAGCGAACACGACGCGCGCGAGCTTCAGCTCGCGCACCAGGTCGTGGCGACGCAGCGCGTGTTCCGTCCAACGCGCCTCGGTGGGCAGCCAATGCGCGCGCGGCGGGACGAGGTCGGCGCACGCGACGCATGGCGCGACCGCGCTCTTCGCCTCGCAAGGCCCCTTGCCGCTCGCTTGCACTCGGAACGACAGGTCGCAGGAGGCATGGTGGTCGTGCACGCTCGCGACGGACGGGACCCCTTGGCGCGCGGCGCGCAAGACGAGGTCGCGCGAAAGCCTCAACCAATGATGGACATGCACGACGGTCGGGCGCTCGGCGGCCACCAGGTCCTCGAAGGCGCGTCCGACGCGCGCCGAGAGGCTCTTCTGCCAATGGTCGTGGTGCAAGTCGGGCCGCGCGATCTCGATCACCGACACGCGCCCGCCCGTGGACAGCTCGCGCTCCGCGCGTCGAGCGTGCGCCGCGCCTGGCTCGAGCCGGCCGCAACACACGACCACCTGCGCTCCCGATCCAGCGAGCGCGCCGGCGAGGCGCGCCACCACGCGCTCCACCCCCCCGTCGCTTGCGCCCCATGGATCGCGGGGAACGGCGAGCAGCACCTTCATCGCGCGAGGCGCCCCGCCACCAGGTCGCGGTAGCGCGCTTCCAACTGGTCGACATGCCACGCGAAGGGCGGCACGGGCCGCGGAGCGAGGCGCTTGGTGTCCAATTCACCTGACAAGACGCGCGCCAAGGCGGCGCGCAGGTCCTCGATCGAACCGGGCGCGAAGTGCCAGCCGTCCACGCCAGGCTCGACGAACTCCGCCAGTCCGCCGTGCCCGGCGACGAGCAGCGGCACGCGAGCCGCGCGCGCCTCCTGCACCACGAGCGGCGCGTTCTCCCACCAACGACTGGGCACGACGAGCAGGTCGCACTCGGCGAGGAAGGCGGCCACTCCCGCGCGCGAGAGCGCCCCTTCGAGCCGCGCACCCGTCGCGCGCGCGAGGGAACGCAACTCGGCCTGGTAGGCGGCTTCGCTCTGGTCGGAACCGCGCAAGCGCAACTCGCCGCGCGCGCGCGCCTCGCCGTCCAAGGCGGCCCAGGCGCGCAGCAGCAGGTCCGGGCCCTTGGCTCGGATGCGCGCGCCGAGGAAGCCGACGACGATGGGTGCTCCAGGCGCGCGCTCCGCGCGAGGCGCGACCGGCGGCAGGTCGATGCCGAAGGGCAAGTGCTCGATGCGCTCGCGCGGCAGGCCGCCGTCCACCACGGCGCGCTCGAGCAGGAACCGACTCGGCGCGAAGAAGCGCGCCACTGACGCGCCTAGGCGTTCGCGCAACGCCGTGTTGCGCTCGACCACCTGGCGCGCCAGCGCGGCGGCGCGCGCGGCGTCCTCCGCCCCGATCATCGCTCCGCCCTTCGCCCCGCGCGGCGCGGACGGATGGCGCGCGAGGAAGGCCTTGGCGCGGCGCGCGGCTGGAGCGATGTCGAGGCCCGTGGCGCGCTTCAGCACCCGCGCCAACGGCAGCACCCGCCGTTCGAGACGACCTTGGTTGTGCGCGAAGTCGAGCAAGCACGAACCGCAGCGCGACGTCTCGACCTCGGTGCACAAGCCGCCATCGGGACGCAGCCGCTGGCCATGGCGGGCGCACACGCTCCAGTAATCGTGCAAGGTCATCGCCACCTGCGCGCCGCGCGCCTTCCACAGGCCGGGCAACGCGCTGCCGAGGTGGATCAGGTGCTGCACGTGCACGAGGTGGAAGTCGCGCTCGCGCACGAAGCCCGCGAGCGCCGCCGCGACGCGCGGATCGTCCCAAGTGGAACGGAAGTCCTCGTGCAGCAAGTTGTTCGCGAGGCTGTGCACGAGCACTCCCTCGCGCTCGACGGAGGCGAGCGACAAGTCGGCTCGAGCGAGGTCCTTGGTGGCCGCCAGCACCTCGACCTCGTGGCCGCGCGCCGCGAGGGCGCGCGACAACTGCCACGCGTAGGTCTCCGTCCCGCCCGCGCGATCGGGCGGCAGGCCGTGCACGAGTTGGAGGATCCTCAAGGCGGCGGCGATCATGCGCGCGGCGCGCTGCAGGCGCAAGCCGCGGCAGGACCGCGCCATCCGCGAAGTTCGCGGGGCGTCAGGTGCGCGACAAGGCGCAGGCGCTCCGATTCCGTGCTGGCCGCTCGCGCCTCGCCACCCTCGCGGGCGCTATCCTCCCGGTCCGGGGCGCCTCGCCCCATGGCTCGTGCCCATGTCCAAGCGACCCATCCTCAAGCGCATCCTCGTCGTCGGCGCAGCCGCCTTCCTCCTGCTGCAACTCTGGCCTGTCGAGCGCACCAACCCAGCGACGGGACCCTCGGCCCTGCAGGCACCTCCGGAAGTGGCCGCCGTGCTGCGCGCGGCCTGCTACGACTGCCATTCGAACGAGACGCGCTGGCCTTGGTACTCGTACATCGCTCCGATCAGCTGGCAGGTGGCGCACCATGTCGAGGAGGGTCGCGCCGAACTGAACTTCTCCGAGTGGGGCGCCTACCGCGAGTCCAAGCAGCTCTCCTTGGCCGAGGAGATGCTCGAGCAGATCGAGCAAGGCGAGATGCCCACTTGGGACTACCGCCTGGCGCACCCCGAAGCGCGCCTCGAGCCCGCGCAAGTCGAGGTGCTGCGGCGCTGGGTCGACGGACTGTGACCCGCTAGCCGGCGAACGGCCGCAGCAGCCCCCACCAGGCGCGCATCCACCAATCGAGCGCGCGGGCGAAGACGACCTTGCCGCCGCGCGCCACCGCTGGCGTCAAGGTCAACGGCCCGCCCACGAGCAGGCGCCGATCCGGCGTCGTGCGGACGCGGGCGAGATGCGCGCGGCGCGCGCGCCAATGCGCGCGGTCCGCCCACCACTCGCGCTTGCCGCGCCACCACTCGCCCAGGGCGCCAGCCGCGCACGCGAAGGAGAATTGCACCAGCTCGTAGGCCACGAAGGACGGCAAGCAGCACAGGATCGTCCGCGCGCGGTAGTTGTTGGCGATGTAGAGCCAGCGGTTCTTGCTGTGCTGGCGCACGCGCGATCCCGGATAGCGCGGACCATCGCGAAAGCTCAGGTCGGGCGTGCCGCCGCCGTGCAGGCACGACGCATCCTCGACCGACAGGATCGCGCGGTCCATGGCGCGCAGGCGAAACGAGAGATCCAGGTCCTCGAACAGGATGAACATGCGCTCGTCGAAGCCGCCGGCCGCGATCACCGCCCGCTTGTCGACGAGCAGGCACACGGACACGCAGGCGTCGACCTCGACCACGCCCGCGCCGCGCGCCGAGGCGAGCGGCGCGTAGAAGTTGCGCAGCGCGATCAGTCCGGCGTGGTGCAACGAGCCACCGTCGTAGTGCACGCGCGCAGGCTCGTCCGCGAACACCGAACGTGGTTGGGCCACGGCCGCCTCGGGTCGCGCGCGCGAGGCCTCGAGCAACCTCTCGAGCGCGTCGGGTCGCAGGTACGCGTCGTTGTCCACGAGCAGCACGCGCGCCGTGCGCGCCGCCGCGAGACCCGCGTTGCGCGCCACGCTGGGGCCGGCATTCCGGCCCAGCTGCAGCACTTCGCCCTGCGTGCGCGCGGCGGCGATGTCGCGCGCCGAACCATCCTGCGAAGCGCCGTCGACCACGATCAGCCGCCCAATCGGCCCCCGCAGGTCGCGCAACGCCGGGACGAGGCGCTCTACATGGCGCCGCCCATTCCAGTTGACGACGACCACGTCGACTCGCTCCTGCGACGCGTCCTGCTTCACGACAGCGGCAGTTCGAAGTCCGGGTGGCTGCAGGGTCGCCGATGCCGCCAGCAGTACGGGATGTTGGCCGCGATGGAGGCGCAAGCCTTCACGAGCACCCACCACGCGCCGGGCGTCTCCTTGAGGCTGCGCCCGATGCCGATCGTGCCGGTGGCGTCGGCGACCGTGCCCTCGGCCTCCTGCTTGGAGCCGCGCAGCACGACCTTGAACAACACGAGGAACGGCAGCCGCGCGAGGTCCTTCGCCGGCGCGTACTTGAGCATGGTCAAGAAGGCGTTGCGCGCGTGGTAGTACAGGCTGCGCTTGCCCATCTTGATGCCGAACGGCGTCTTGTGCCAGACGCCCGCATCCGGGTACTGCAAGACCCGCCAGCCGAGGTTGAGCAGCCTGCAGGTCAGGTCGCGCTCGTTGCCGTAGATGAAGTGGTTGATGTCGTACCAGCCCGCTTCGCGGATGGCGCGGCTCTTCGCCAGAGAGGCGCAGCCGCGGAAGGTCGACATGTAGCGCTCGCTGTTGACCAGCGGCGAACGCAGGTACGACTCGGGCGTGCCTGGCTCGACCACTTGGGTCGAGACGATGGCGGTGGACTCGGGCTCGGCGCGCATGCGCGCCAGGCTCTTCTCGACCCATTGGGGCTGCATGACGATGTCGTCGTCGAGGATCGCCGTGTACTCGGTCGTGGCGCTGGCGAAGCCGACATTGAAGGTCTCGCAGGCTCCGTAGCGGTCGTGCGGCATGACCACCAGGCGCACGCGCGGGAACTCGGCCCTGACCATCGCCACCGTGCCATCGGTCGAGGCGTTGTCCACGACCACGATCTCGTCGAAGGGCAGCGTCTGCGCCTCGAGCGCCAGCAAGTTCTCGCGCAGGTCGGCGCGCTTGTTCCAGGTCGAAACCACCGCCGTGACGCCGCTCCTGCCGCCCGGCGCGGCCGAAGGACTGCGCAGGCGCGCCAACTGCTGGACGAAGTCGAGCAACTCGCCCGAAGAACGGCGCGTGAAGGCCTCGACCCGCTCCACTCCGGGCACGTCCACATCGAGCGAGCGCGCCAGGTCGGCGGACGCTGCGCGCTCGAGACGCCCGCCGGAAAGCTGCGAGGCGTGCGAGGACAGCGCGGCGCGCTTGGCCTCGCTCGCCGCCCCCACGTCGACCAGGCAACCGTCGAGCACGGGCGTGTTGACGGCCCACAACCACGCTTCCCGCGCCGGACCGCGCGCCAGGGCCGAGGCCGCTGCCGCCGCGAGGGCGCGATGATCGGGATGGTGCTCGCAGGGCGAAGGCGCGAACACGGTGCGCGCGCGAAGCTCGTCAAGCAAACTGGACAGTCGTCCCGCGAGGTGCGTCTCTGCGCCCAACGCCCCGTCGGGAAGCCCGAGGAAGCGCGGCTCGCGCAGGCCGAGGATCCGGCAAGCCTCGCGCGCCTCGGCGCGGCGCCGCTCGCCATCGACCCCGGCATCGGCGACCACCACCACGCGCACCTCGAGTCCGCGCGCCGCCAAGAGCGCCAGCGTGCCTCCACATCCCAAGGTCTCGTCGTCGGGATGGGCCGCCAGGCAGACGACCGGTCCCTCGACGCTTGCGAGGTCGACGAGCGCGGGGAAGGAGCCCTTCATCGCCCGCACCTCGCGCGGATGGCCCGACTTGCGTGGCGCGCTGCGCCGTTCAGGTATTCGCGGATCGACATGGGATCTGGCCCCGCGCAGGGCTGCAGGAGAGTACTAGATCGGTCGAATGCGGCGGGAGCGTGAGCCGTCCAAGACCGCCACGGCGTCCAGCCTGGACCGCCGCGGGAGGCTGGTGGGAGGCGGTGCGCGGCGGATGCGGCGCGCGGCGCGGAGAAAGCCGGAAGTGGCGCGGCTTTTCGACCTGGGGCCGCGGTGGCGCTTCAGGCGCGCGGCGGTGTGGTGCGCGCCAGCTCCGCCTGCCCAGCACGGCGCGCGTTGGCGGCCTCGATCGTCTCGATGATCCCGCGCTCGGGCGCAAGCGCCCGCCAACGCTCCAAGGCCGAGTTCGCCGCGGACTCGCCGCCCGCGGCTCGACGCTCGAGCGACTCGCGCAAGGCCCGCAAGGCCGTGTCGGGATCCCCGTCTGTGCGCGTGGCGAGCTCGCACAAGAAGCCCCAGGCGGCCAGTCCTGCATCGCCCGCCACCAGCGCCTGCGCCGCCGCCTGCCGCAGGTCGAGGGGCAGATCGGCGCGCGCGTGGAACGCGGAGAGCTTCGCGCTCCATCCACCCACCTCGGCGTCGAGGCGCGCCTGCCACGCCGAGTGCTCCACGCGCGCAGCCGCGGCGTCCAGCGGCGGCGCAGCGCACAGCCGCTCGAGCGCCAAGAGGCAGGCGACGCGCGTCTCGTGGTGCGCGCTGCCCTCGAACGCGCGCGCCAACGGCGCGGCGACGGAAGCGTCGGCCGTCGCGGCCAGCGCGGCGGCCGCGACAGCCGCCCCCGGTGGATCGCCGAGCGCCTCGACCAGCGCGGGGATGGCCGCACGGGCCCGCGGTCCGC
>SXXH01000303.1 GCA_005789645.1 Planctomycetia bacterium | reverse complement strand
GCCGACCATCATCACATCGGGGTCTTGGCGCAGGAACGAGCGCAGGCCCGCGGCGAAGGTCAGGCCCTTCTTGGCGTTGACCTGGACCTGCGAGATGCCCGGCAGCGAGTACTCCACCGGGTCCTCGATGGTGAGGACGTTCTTCTCTGTCGTGTCGACCTCGGCCATGGCCGCGTAGAGAGTCGTCGTCTTGCCCGATCCCGTGGGGCCGGTGACGAGGATGATGCCGTGCGAGTAGTTGCTGTACTCGCGCATCATGGCGAGGTTGCCCGGGGCCAAGCCGATCTCCTCGAGGCGGAAGACCTTGGTGGTCTTGTCGAGCAGACGCATGACGATGCGCTCGCCCTGCGAGGTGGGCACGGAGCTGATGCGCACGTCGACCTCGCCATCGCCGATCTTGATCGTCGCGCGGCCGTCCTGCGGCAAGCGGCGCTCGGCGATGTCCATCTTGCCCATGACCTTGACGCGGCTGATGATCGCGTCCAGCGCCTTGCGCGGGATCGGATCCATGTCGTAGAGGATGCCGTCGATGCGGAAGCGCACCTGCATCCGGTCCGGATACGGGTGGAAGTGCACGTCCGAGGCGCGCATCTTCAACGCCTGGAACAGGATCGTGTTGACGAGCTTGATGATCGGCGCCTTGTTGGCGACGTCCAGCACGTCCTCGCCCTCGTCGATCTGGTCGGCGAGCCCGGCGATGTTGCCGTCCTCGGCGACATCCGCCAAGGCCTCGTCGACCCCGTCCGCCTTGTGGCGGTAGGCGCGCCCGAGCAGCGTAGTGATCTCCAAGCGCGGCGACAGCACCGGATCCACCTCGCAGCCCATCATGGCGGCGAGGTCGTCCATCGGGTGCGCTTCCAGCGGCGAGCAGGTCGCGACCTTGACCACTCCGTCGACTTCGTCGACCGCCACGAGGTTGTAGTTGCGCGCGAACTGCACCGGCACCTTGGCCACGAAGGACTGCGGCACCGGCACGCCGTCGAGGCTCGCCTTGAACTCGTAGCCGAGGTGGCGCGCGAAGACCTGCAGCACGACCGCCTCGTCGAGCAAGCCCTTGGCGAGGATCACCTTGTCGAGCGAGTCTCCGGTGGCCGCGGCCACCTTGCGGCAGTCCTCGATCTTGTCGCGCGACAAGCCCGCCTGGGCCAGCAAGTCGTGCAGGCCGCCCGAGCGACCCTTCGTGGCCGGGGTCTTGGTGGTCGCGTCGCTCACTGCTGCTTCTCTTGCGGCTGGGCGTCGTCCTGCTGGAGCATCTCGTTGACCTTGACCGCGTCGAGGCCGACGGCCGAGTCCTTGACCTCGCCGCGGTCGGGGCCGCGGTACAGCGGGACCTCGAAGCCGCGCAGGTCGACGCCTTCCTTCTCCTGGCCGAAGCTCTGGTCGACCAGGCGGATGCGGTCGGCGCCGATCGAGTCGGCGGCGCTCATCTTGCGCTCGAAGCTGTACTTCGCGAGGTCGGCGAAATCGCGGTCGCGCATGATGTGCGGCGTCACGAAGAAGTACAGCGTCGTCTTGCTCGAGCTGTCCTGGTTGTCCGAGAACAGGTAACCGAGGATCGGGATGTCGCCGAGCCACGGCAGCGAGCGGCGCGTGCGGCCCTTGTTGTCCGTGATGATGCCGCCGATGACCATCGTGTCGCCGTCCGGGACGTTGACGACCGTCTTGAGGTAGCGGGTCAGCTTCGGCGGCGGGATGGCGCCGCTCACGGCGCCGACGAAGGTCGACACCTCGAGCTCGATGTTCAAGCGCAGGTAGCGGCTGGCGCTGATGGTGGGCGAGATCTGCAGGGTGATGCCCGCCTCGACGTATTCGCGGAAGTTCTCCTGCGTCTGGCCGCTGACGCCGCCAGTGGCGGTGATCTGCGTGGTCGGCTGGGCGTCCTTCGACTCGACCTTCGCGCTGCTGTTGTTGTTGACGAGCACCGACGGCACGTTGAGCACGTTGGTGTCGCGCCGCTCCTGCAGCGCGCTGATCAGGATCGGCAGCGAGAAGTCGTCGCCCTTCAGGATGCCGGCGGTCAAGCCGGTGGTGATGTTGGGCACCTTCACATCGGGGATGCCGTCGCCATCGGTGTCGTCGTAGGTCGCGAGGCCGAAGTTCGACACGCCGAATTGGCCGTCGCCATCGCCGGCGATCTCGGCCAGGCCGAGCTCGATGGCGAGGTTGAGGCTGTCCTGGCCGGTCAACTCGACCAGCGCCGTCTCGATCAAGACCTGGTCTTGGCGCTCGTCGAGGCGCTGGATCAGTTCCAGCACCTCCTGGTACTTGGAGCGGCTGGCCGCGATGAGCAGCGAGTTGGTCGTCTTGTCGGCCACGACCACGACCTCGCCGGTGCGAGAAGTCGTGGCCGGAGCCTGGCCCTGCGCCCCGCCGCCGCGCGCCGCGCCGGACACGCGGCCAGCGTCGCGGATGAAGTCGTCCAGCGTCTCGGCCAGCTCCTCGGCGTCGACGTTGTTGAGGTTGTAGATGTGGTAGGTGCGCTCGCCCTGGATCACCTCGGTGTCGAGGCGCGCGATCAAGTCCTTGATGCGCGGCATGTCCTCGGGCATGGCCATCACGAGCAGCGAGTTCGTGCGCGCGTCGACCATGATCTTGGCCTCCGCCTGCCCTTGCTGCAGTTGACTGGTCACGCCTTGCGCGGCCTGTTGCTGCGTGCGCGTCTGCGCCGCGCGGCGGCTCGATTCGAGCAACTCGGTGATCGTGTCCGACAACTCCTCGGCCGAGGCGAACTCGAGCGCGATGACCTCGAACTCCGGCACCACCGTCTGCGTGCTGCGACTGGCTTCGTCGATGAAGCGCAGCATCTTGACCGTGGACGCCACCTGCGAGCCGAAGCCCATGATGACCACGCTGTTGGTGGTGCCGACGGGGATCAGCTGCTGCGTGTTCTGGTCGGGGAACAAGCGCTGCATCGACTGCGACAAGTTGCGCACGTCGGTGTTGGGCAGGTCGATGACCGTCGTGATCAGCACCGCGGGCTGGTCCGCGTAGCGATCGAGCTGGTCGGCCGTGACGTAGATCGCGTTTTGCCGCGCCTGCGCGCGGTTGTTGCCTTGGATGTTCTGGATCTGCACGACAGCCAAGTGCTCGGGGCCGACCCGCGTGCACGTGAAGTCGTTCAGGATCATCATGATCTGGAAGAACGAGTAGAAGTCGGACTTCGGGATGCGCTTGGGGCCGTACATCCGCAACGGCGTCTTCTGCAACGCCGCGGCCGTCTCCTGCACGTAGGTGAAGTTGGTGCCCGTCGCGACCTGGCAGATCTTCACGAACTTCTCGAGCGTCAGCCCCTCGTTCGTCTCGTCGAAGTTGAGGACGTAGAACTCGCCCGTGTCTTGGATGGCGGGGATGCCTTGGCCCGCGGCGGCGAGCGCGCCGCCTTGAGATGCACCGGCGGCGGGCGCGCCGCCCTGGGGTGTCCCGGCGGCGGCGCCTTGCGCGTAGGCGCTGCAAGGCAGGATCATCGCGAGGGCGAGGAGCGCGCTCTGGTTGGCGATCATGGCAGTGGAAGGCGTACTTTCGGTTCTCTATTGAAAGCAGCCGTAGCCGATCGGCCCCACGGACCGCCCGGCTCCGGCCGCGGCCGTGCGGGCCATCGGTCGGGTCTTTTGGTATCCCTTTGCTCGGTCGCCACTTACGCGGCCGCCGTCTGCCGGGGACCGGGGCACTCTAGGTGAGCCAGCCACCAGAGTCAAACCACGATCTTCCCGCCGCTGGCGCCAGCGCAAGGCCATCCGAGCGCCGCTTTGGACGACCATCTGCGTGGTCTCTTCCCCGCTGCTCTTGCCACTTGCACCACGGGCTACGTGCTCGCGGGCTTCAAGGGACGGACAGGCGACGCGGAACAGGACTGCAGGTGGAAGTTCCGCGGTCGACGCTGCTATCCTCGACCGGACAACAAGCGCATGCGCCTCTCCGAACTGTTCCGTGCCGAGGACCTGATCGTCGGCTTCCAACCCGCGGACAAGTGGGATGCCATCAAGCGCCTGATGGACCACCTCGTGGCTCGCGGTCGCCTGCCTGCGCACCTGCGTGCTGGCATCGAGGAGGCCGTCTGCGCGCGCGAGCGTTCCATGTCGACCGGCATGGAGCAGGGCATCGCCATCCCGCATGCGTCGGTGGACGGGGTCGAGGGCGTGTTGGCCGCCATGGGCATCGTCGGCGACGGTGCCGGCCTGGCCTTCGACGCCATCGACGGTCGTCCCTCGCGGATCGTCGTGTTGCTCGTCATCCCGCGCGCGCAAAAATTGCTGCACATTCGCACGCTGGCCGACATCGCACGCGTGCTTTCCAAGGACTCCGTGCGCGATCAACTGGTCGCGGCCGGCGACGCCCAGAAGGCGTGGGACGTGCTGCACGAGGGCGACGCCGCGCGTCGCTGAGGGCCGTGGCGCGCGCCTCGGCGGGCAACGCGTCCAGCATGGCTTGGGCGCTTGCGGCGGCCCTTCTCTTCGGTGCTGCGGGTGCGGCGGCCCAAGCGATCCTCCTGCGAGCCGCCGGCACGAGCACCGGCCATGGCCTCGCCCTCCCGCTGGGCCTGGCAGCGTGGTTCGCGGGCTTCGCGCTGGGTGCAGCCCTCTCGAACCGCCTTGAGCCTCGCCCTCGCGCGGCGTTGCTCCTCTTGGGCGCGGCGCTGCCGGCGCTTGCCCATCCGCTGTTGGTGGCTTTGGGCGCGCGCGGCTCGGGGCCTGCCACGGCCACTTTCGCGCTCGTCGTCGTGCTCGCCACGGCCGTTCCGCAGGGGCTGTGGTTCGCGCCGCTGGCGAGTCGCGCCGGCGGACTTTGGCTCTTGTGGTGCGTCGACCTCGCCGGCGCCGCGCTCGGCTTGCATCTGCTGCTCGAGATGCTGCCACGCACTCGCCCGCTCGGCGATGCGGCGCTCCTCGCCGCGGCCTGCGGCGTGGCGGCCGCCGCGGCCACGCTCCGCGCCTTGCGCGGCGACGCCTCCGGCGTCAAGCAAACCGGACAAACGCCGGAGCGGCTCGAGGCCATGGCGCCGAGTGCGCGCTGGTGGTGGGCGGCTGCCTTCGGCGCCGCGGGCGTGGTCGCGCTCGAGCTCGCCTACGCGCGCATCTGCGCGGCCATGCTCGGTGGACTGCAACCCGCGCACAATGCCACGCTGCTCGGGGCGCAACTGGCCCTGTTCGCGGGCGCGGCGCTCTTGCCGGCCCTCCTGCCGCGCAGCTCCAGCGCCTTGGCGTGGTTGGCCATGCTCGCGGCGGCTGGCGCCGCGGCGCTGCCCGAGTTCCTGCGGCGTCTCGCGCCCGCGCAAGGAGCCGATGCCGCCTCGCTCCTCGCGCACGCGGCCTGCGCCGGAGCGCCGCTGCTGGTGG
>SXXH01000029.1 GCA_005789645.1 Planctomycetia bacterium | reverse complement strand
GGCGCCCGAGAGGCCGCCGGCGAGGGAGAGCTGCGGCGCGACCGGCTTGCCGGTCTGGCCGACCTGATCTCCGTGCGGGCGCCAGCCCGCGACGACCACGGCGCGCGAGGCGCCGGTGGCGGCGCTGCCGAAGGCCGTGGCGAGGTTCTCGATCAGGCCCCAGTGCTCGGGGCCCTTCAAGCCGCGACCGCCGCTGACGACGACCGGAGCTTCCTTGACGTCGAGCTTGGCGCTGGCCTTCGCCTCGATGGACACGACCTTGGTCTTGCCATCGGTCGAGGCGGGGCGCGTCGTGGTCGCGGCGGCGCCGCCCTCGGCGGGCGCGAAGGCGTTGACGCGCGTGGTGGCCACGAACACGTCGGCGTTGCTCGAGACGGTCGCGATGGCCTTGCCGGCCATCCAAGGACGCGTGCAGACGAGCTTGCCGCCGTCCGAGCACAACGCGGTGATGTCCGACAGCAAGGTGCAGTCGAGCAAGGCCGCGACGCGCGGCGCGACGTCCTTGCCCGTGGCCGTGGCGGCCGCGAGGAAGGCGGTCGCGCCGGACTCCTTGACGATGGCGGCGAGGTCCTTGGCCAGCGCGTCGGCGCTGTGCGCTCCGCCGCCGACGAGGGCCACGGCCCGCGTGGCGCCGAGTTTCGCCGCGCATTCCGCCGCGCCTTCGCCCGCCACCACGGCGATGGTCTCCTGCCCGGTGGACTTGGCGGCGGAAAGCGCCTCGAGGGATGCGCGGCGCGCGGCCCCGCTTGCTTGTTCGATGTAGACGACGATCGAGCCCATGGCGTGCACCTCAGAGGATCTTGGCTTCGTTCTTCAACGCGTCCATCAGCGCCGGCACGGCGCCCGCGCCTTCGCCCACGATGCGTCCGGCCTTGCGCGCCGGCGGCAGGTCGACCTTGACCACGACCTGCTGCGAAGGCGCGGATTCGAAGGACTCTTCGGGGATGGCCTTGCTCTTGGCTGCCATGATGCCCTTCAAGTTCGAGCGCCGCGGTTCGCACAAGCCCTTGCTGCATGTGACGACCGCCGGCAGCGCGAACTCGACGGTCTCGACGCCATGTTCGGTCTCGCGGCGCGCCTTGCCGCCTGTCGGGGTCAACTCGATGCCGACGACATCGGTCACGGTCGCCCATCCGAGCATCGTGCCGACCATCGCTCCCACCGCCGCGTTGTCGCGGTCCGTGGCGACCTTGCCGAAGAACGCGAGGTCCGCGCCCAACGCCTTGATCTTGGCGCACAGCGCCTTGGCCGTGCACAGCGCGTCGCGCGAGGAAGGATCGGCGTCCTTGAGGATCACGGCCGCATCGGCTCCGCGCGCGAGGAACTCGCGCAGTTCCTTGCTGGCATCGGAGGGACCGAGCGTCAGCACGGTCACGCTGCCGCCATGCTTCTCCTTGGCCTGCAGCGCGGCCTCCACGGCGATCTCGTCGTAGAACGAGGCCATGTACTGCCAACCGGCCTGATCGAGTGACTTGCCGTCCGCTCCCACCTTGGCGATCGCCTCGGTGGTGGGGACGCGCTTGATGGCGGCCACGATGTTCATGCGGGATCTCGCTGTGCTCGGGTGACTCGACCAGGCCTGTCGGGGCGAGGCTCGAGGGCAACGAGGCTACCCGCTGCCGCCGCGCCACGGCAACCTCCAGACGTCGCGCCAACGCGCTACGCGCCGCCGATTCGATCCCATCCGTCCGCGAGGGCCGCAGTCAGGGGCAGACGACGAAGCTCAAGCCGTTCGACAAGGAGATCCCGGTGCCGTCCGGCTGCCCAACGTCACGCGACCACCATTGGTAGCAGCGGCGCGTGCCGAGGTGTTCGGCCGCGAGGGGCACGGCGATGTTCGCCGCGCCGCTTGCATCCAGCGTCACGCGCGGGGCTCGCACCAGAGGCGGCTGAAGGCACAAGGTGCCATTCTGGAACGGGAGGGCCGCCGGAGCGCTGGCGCGCAAGGGCATGGCGATCGTGTTGGGCACACCTTGGCTCAGCGTCAGGCGCAAGTCGCCCGCGGCGATGCTGCTCGAGCCCTGGTGCCCGATCGAGGGGAGGGTCCCCAAGGACGTGAGCTTGGCGCTGCAATAGGTCGTCGGCGGGGCGCAGTCGCCCTCGAAAGTGCGCAGGGAGAGGCGATACGCGCCGAAGGGCGGTTGCGCGCGCAGAATCGAACTGGCGGTCAATGCACGACCCGCGCCCAGCCCCGCGACGCAGGGCCGCGTCTCCGACGCGCTGGTGCGTTCGACGAGGAACCCCTGCGGGTCGCGCACGAAGCCGTCACCGCGAATGCGTGCGCCATAGATGTCGCTGCGCTGGTCGAGCGTGCTGGTCGAGCCGCGGTCGTCTTGGAACAAGCACATGTACTGTGTGCCGTCCCACGTCAAGCTCGGCGAATGTTGTTCGCCCGCCACGCCTTGCACGACGCGCAAGGGAGCCGCGTCCAGCGCTGCACCAGCCAGCGACAAGCGGCGCGCATCGATGCGCCGCGTGCCGTTCGCCATGCTTCCGTTGCACCAAGCGAGCATGATCTCCGCGCCTGAACAGGCCACGCTGATCGACTTCTGGAAGCCGTTGAACGGCCCCGCGACGAAGATCGGTGCGCCAGGCGCGCCTGCCGCGTCGATCAGCGCGGCCCACGTGTCCGAGTGCATGTCGCTCACGGAGTAGTTGCGCTGCCAAGCCAGCACGAAGCCGCTTGGAGTGGCGCAAGCGTCGAACTGCACGGAATGGTTGCTCGACAACACCACTGGTGCCTGGGATGCCGCACCGCTGGCTCCATTCAGCAGCACATAGGCCGGATGCTGGAAGACCGGCGCTTGGAAGCGTCCGTACGCGAGCAGGAACGAGCCCGAGCGACCCGCGATCGTGGGCGCGACACCCGTGGCTTGGCGCACCGGTGCGGCGTCCAGGAGGCTGCCATCGACGGCCACCCTGCGCGTCCAGACCGATGGAGCCAAGGTGACAGGATCGGTGGCGGCCCAAGCCGCCATGTAGCGCACGCCATCGAAGGCCACGACGGGATCGCTGGCCGCAGGGGCCGCGCCCAGCTCGATCGGCGTCCCGTCGAGCGGCGCTCCTGCATCGTCGAGCCTCCACGCGAGGATGCGTCGCGTCGCGCTGGTTTGGCTGATGGCGACGAGGAGGTTGTGCGTTCCGCCCGCGGCCACGCGCGCCCGCAGCTGCGCCGGTGCGCTCGTGGCGAGCGGCGTGTCCATTCCTTGCGTCGAGGGCGAGCTCACCCGCGCTCCCCGCAGATCGAGTCCTTCGTTCGTTCCTTGGCGGTCATCGGCCCACACGAGCTGCACTCCCCCCGCGGGCGAGGCGGCGAGTTGCGGCTCGTCGTGGGTGTCGGGTGCGCCTGCTTGGAATGGGAACCCATTGGCGTCGATCACCACGCCTTGGGCGTCGATGCGTCCCAGCTCGATGCCTCCGTAGGTCCACGCCAACCACCACTGGGCGCCATCCCAAGCGACGTTCGTCGTGGACGGGCCGTAGGGGCGATTGCCACAGACCGAGAGCGGCAACGGATCGAGCAGCTGGCCGTTCGCTGCGACGCGCCGTGCTTGCACATCGCCTTGCAACGTTCCTGGCGAGGCGCGCGTCCAAGCGACGAGGAACGAGGAACCGTTCGAGCACACGCGCGGTTCAGTGTCTGGCAACGCGGTCGCGCCGATCGCGAAGGGGTTCGC
Source organism: Planctomycetia bacterium (assembly GCA_005789645.1). GTDB lineage: Bacteria > Planctomycetota > UBA1135 > UBA1135 > SXXH01. The sequence continues at coordinate 1,668 of SXXH01000029.1, read as the reverse complement.
GTCGAGCGGCGCGAGCGCCGAGTTCCATCGACGCCCATGCACATCGTCTCCGCTGGAGCCGCTTTGGTGCCAGGCCACCAAAGTGGCGCCCTGCGCGGAAGCGCAGTCGGACCCACTCGCCACGAGTCCGGGTGCCACCACTACGGGTGCCGGATCGACCAGCGTGCCGTTCGTCGCCACGCGCACGGCGCACAGGCCCGGCAGTCCCGAGGTCGACTCGCCGGCGAAGACGATCCACTGCTGGCCATCGAAGGTGGCGGCGTGGCGCGTGACCAGCGTGAAGGGCGCGCGCAGGATGTCGAAGGGCGCTGCATCCAAGAGGCGGCCGTCGTCGGCCACGCGCACGCCGACGATGCTGGCCTCGTACGGGGAGTCGCCAGGTGCTTGCGAGCTCCAACTCACGAGCCAGTTGTCCGCGCCACGCGTCACGCGCGGCGCGACGTCGTCGCCAGGCAGGATCCCCGCCGGGAATGCGGTCGCGTCCAATGGCGCGCCATCCGCGGCCAGACGCTGCAACCAGATGTCCCGGCCGGACTCGTCCGATTGGGAGTGCAGGAACAGATCGGCTCGATGGTCGCTCCAAGCAGCCAGCAAGAGTCCGTCGCCGGCCGCGATCGCGGCCTCGCGCTGGTCGCCCGCAGCAGAGCCGATCAGCGCGTCTCCCGTCATCGGGCGAGCGCCGGACAGCAAGGGTTGTTGCGCCGACACCACGGAGCAGGTGGCCAAGAGGAGCGGGATCGCGCGGTGCAAGCGGGTGGTCAAGTGCGACTCCTTCGACATTCGGACTGCGCGGGACACGTCTTGCGTCCATCCAGGCGCCCGGCCCCGCGTCGGCCATGTCTTCGAGCATACCCGGCTTGGCGCATGCGCCCACTAGGCACTTGTGCGGCGCCGCTCGGGCGCTCTTGCGCTGGTGTCAAGCAAATTGGACGCTTGCGGAAGGTGCTGGCCGGCCTCGCCGCGCGCTGCTCTCGCATTGGGCCATGGACGGGGAGCGGTGAGTGGTCCACACTCCCAGGGGAGGGGGCGACGCATGCGAAATCGCCCACCACACGCATGGAACGTATCGGCGACAAGTACGCGGTGCTCGCACAGGCGGTGACGTCCTACGAAGCGGAGATGGCGCGCCAACTGCTCTCCGAGCACGGCATGCCGTGCTTGGTGCATGGCCCGGACTTCGATCGAGCCGAGTTGGGCGCGGCGCACGACATCTTGCGACGCGTCGATGTGCTGGTCGCGCCGGCCGACCTGGAGCGTGCGCGGGTGGTGCTCGAAGCCGCGTGGGGACCTGGTCCGCAGTGGTGATGCCTCCGCAGTTGCAGGCGTTGCCGGGCGCCGCGCCGCCTGGCATGCGTGTACGACTCTTGGCTGCGTGGCAGTGTCACCGCCACGGTCTCGGCGCCATCGTCCAAGGCAGGGGTCGCTCACGCCACCGGCGCGTCGGCGGCGTTGCCCAGGTAGACCTCGCGCACGCGCGGGTCGCTCACGATCTCGGTCGCGTTGCCTTCGCGCAGGATCTTGCCGGCGTGGATCATGTAGGCGCGATCGACCAGCTGCAGCGTCTCGCGCCAGTTGTGGTCGGTGATCAGGATGCCGAGGTTCTTCTGGCGCATGCGTCGCACGAGCGCCTGGATGCCGGTCGCCGCGCCGCGCCCGATCGGCTCGAGC
>SXXH01000302.1 GCA_005789645.1 Planctomycetia bacterium | reverse complement strand
GGGCATGCCCGTGCGGATGCCCGGCTCGAGCACGCGCGAGGCTCCGTCGACGTTGTAGGCGCCGCAATCGTGCACGTCGAGCCCCAACCAGTGACTGGTGCGGTGCATGTAGAACCGGCGGTAGTTGTCGGACTTCAGCTCTTCGTCGACGGTGCCGTGCAGGAGTCCGAGCTTGACCAGGCCTTCGACCAGCGCGCGCAGCGCCGTTTCGTGGACGCTGGTGAACGACACGCCGGGCTGTACATGCGCGATGGCCTTCAGTTGCGCATCGAGACAGACCTCGTACAGCGCGCGCTGCTCGACGGAGAAGCGGCCGCCGACCGGGAAGGTGCGCGTCACGTCGCTGGCGTACCACTCGTGCTCCGCTCCAGCGTCGATCAAGAGCAGATCGCCGTCCCTCATCGGAGCGTTGTTGTCGTTGTAGTGCAGGATCGTGGCGTTGGCGCCCGAGGCGACGATGTTCGTGTAGGCGGCGCCCGTGCCTCCGCGCGCGCGGAAGTGCCACTCGAGCAGCGCGTCGATCTCGCGCTCGTTCATGCCGGGGCGCGCGGCCGCCATGCAAGCGGCGTGCGCTTCCTTGGTGATGGCCGCGGCGCGGCGCATCAAGTCGAGCTCGGCCTTGGACTTCTTCAAGCGCAGCTCGCCGAGCACGGGGCCCGAGTCCAGCACCTCGATCGGAGGTGGCACGGGGCCCTTGGCGGTCATGCGCAGCTTGCCCAGCAGCTCGGTCATGCGCCGATCCTCCTCGGCGTCCACGCCGAAGCGCCACATGACGCGCTGCACGCCCTTGAGCACGACCGCGAGGTCGCTCCACAAGCGCTCGATGGGCCGGGCTAGATCGACGCCCAGCGTGCCGGGCGCGCGCTCGACCCCGAGGCGCCGGCCAGTCCAGATCTCCATCGAGCGATCGCGCTCGCGCAAGTACAAGATGCTGCGCGGCCCGCCCTTCCACGGCTTGCCGTCGAAGTCCAGCGTTCCCGGCAGGGCCGGCAGCAGCACGAGCACGGAGTCGGGCTCGGCGAAGCCCGTCAGCCAGACGAAGTCCGAATCCGGGCGGAAGCGGTACTCGGCGTCGAAGTTGCGCACCTTGTGGCGCGCGGTGGGGAAGATGCCCGCGGCACTCCGCGCCTGCAACGCCTCCAGCGCCTTCAGCCTGTGCTCCTTGTGCCTCACGCCTTGTGTTCCTCGGTGGCGACGGCGGCTTCGGCGGGCTTCTCCATGGACTTGGGATCGGCGACCAGCTTGCCGAAGTACTCCGGCATCTTGACGCCTCCGACTTCGCTCATCATGTGCATCATCGGCGGCAGGGAGCCCGCCAGCGAGTGCAGGAAGTTCGAGGTGGCGTTGCGCCCATCCTTGCCTTGGCCGCCATCCCACACGACCACCTTGTCGAACTTGACGTTCGAGATGGCGGTGGCGGCGGTCTTCGACAACTCCTCGAGCTTCTCGAGCATCAGCATCTGGAAGGCCTGCTCGGCGCCGCCGCAGGCCTCGATGATGGCCTTCAAGCCCTCGCCCTTCTTCGCCAGCATCTCGTACTCGCCGCGCGCCTGCGCTTCGAGCCGCGCGTACATGGCGGCGGCCTCGGCTTGCGCCCCGATGCGCTGGCGCTCGGCCTCGGCCTCGGCCTCGATGATCACCTGCGACTTGACGGCGCGCGCCAGCGCCTCGAGCTCGGCGCGCTTCTCGGCCTCGATCTTCTTGGCCTGCGCCTCGGCCGCGCGCGCCTGCGCGAGGTATTGCGCCTCGAGCACCGCCGCCTGCGCCTCGCGCAAGCGCGTCTCCGACAACTGGTAGGCCTCGGCCTCGCGCACCTTGAGCGAGGCGTTCGAGGCCGCCATGTCGGCCTTGGACTTGTTCTCGCCCGTGACCGCCTCGGCGTCGGCGGCCGCCACCTGGATGCGCATCGAGCGCTGGGCGTCGCGCACCTTGGCGTCGCGCTCGAACTGCGCGGTCTGCTCGCCGATGGCGCGCTCCTTCTCGAGCTCGGCGATCTTGACCGCGCGCTCGCGCTCGGCGGACTTCGTGCCGATGTCGCGCAGCTTCTCGTTGTTCGACACCTCGATCACGCGGTCGCGGTCGGCCTCGGCCACGCCGATGGCGCCCTTCTTGAACTGCATGGCCACGTCGATCTCGGCTTGCTGGATGGCCTCGGACGCGGCCTTCTTGCCGATGGCCTCGATGTAGCCCGACTCGTCGGTGATGTCCTTGATGTTGACGTTGATCAGGACGAGGCCGATCTTCTTCAGTTCCGGCTCGAGCGAGTCTTGGATCTTCGACAGGAACTTGTCGCGGTCGCGGTTGATCTCGTCGATCCTCATCGAGGCGATCACCTGGCGCAACTGGCCGAAGATGATGTCCTCGGCCTGCTTGATGACGGCCGTGGTCTGCAGGCCCAGCAAGCGCACCGCCGCGTTGTTCATCGTCTCCTCGTCCGTGCCGATGGCGACGGTGAAGACGCTGGGCACGTTGACGCGGATGTTCTCGATCGACAGCGCGCCTTGCAGCGGGATCTCGATCTGCACCGGGTCGAGCGAGAGGTACTCGAAGTTCTGGATCAGCGGCCAGACGAAGACGCCACCGCCGTGGATGCACTTGGATGACCGTCCGGTGCCGGTCTTGCCGTACACGACCAGCACGCGGTTGGAGGGACAGCGCTTGTAGCGGCGCGCGACGACCAGCATGAAGCTGATCAGCACGAGGCCGCCGACGAGGATCATGAACGCGACCGGCAGGATCTCGGCGTCCAACTCGATTTGCATCAGAGACAGTTTCATGGCGGTGTGGTGGTGGGGAGCCGGCGGAGGCTTGGCGACGAGGGCTGCGGGCGCGGGCGCCGCTAGGACAAAGGCTCGACCTCGAAGGTGTCGAGCGTGATCTGCTTGACGATGCGCACTTCGCTGCCCGACTCGAGGTCGCGCGCGGCGCGCGTGCAGGCTTGGAACTCGCCGGTGCGGCCTTGCACGAGGACTTGGACCTTGCCCTTGCCGGCGTTGTGGGCGGGGATCCTGATGTAGACCCGCGCCGTGTTGCCCACCGCGTTGGCGGTGTCCATGTTGCCGGCGGAGTGCAGCTTCTTCTGCAGCGAGAACAACCACGCCACGGCGAACAGCATGACTAGACCGGCGGCGACGCCCACCAGCAGCGCGGCGCCGTTGCCCATGCCCTGGGCCAGCGCCATCCAACCACCGAGACCGAAGAAGCAGAAGAAGCTCGCCACCGAGCGGATCGACAAGAGGCCGAGGCCGTCGTCGCCGTGGATCTCGCCGCTGCCGGCGTTGCCGATCTCGGGCGCGCCTTCGGCGAGCGTGTCGCCGCCGTCGTCGTGGCCCAAGAGGAGGAGCACGGTCTGCACGAGCAGCACCAAGCCGCCCAGCGCGGCGCAGCCGAGGAACACCGAGAGCAAGGAGAGATCCATGGGGGGGCGCCAAGCTGGCGCGGAGGGCAAGATACGGCTTGAGCCCGCGGCGATTCAAAGGAATCGCCGCTCGAGCCCTGGTGCGGCGTCCTTCAGGCCCCGAAGGCTTGCCGCAGGCGTTCCGGCGCGGTCGGCCGCGAGGCCAGGCTGCCGATCACGGCCGCCAGCGCGGCGGTCGCGAACGCGGGCGCCACCGGCAGCCAACCGTGAAGAGGCACGAGGCCCGCTTGGCACGCGGCCAGCATGCCGATGCCGGCGACGATGGACGCGATGGCGCCGGTGGCGGTGAAGCGTCGCCACGACAGCCCCAACACGATGGTCGGGAACAGCATCACGTACCCGGAGAAGCTGAACTGCGCCAACTCGAAGATCGACCACTGCCAGCGTTCGACCAGCTCGTGCAGCCCCAGGGTCGCCACGCCCACGCCCGCGAGGATCCAGCGTTCCAGCGCCAGCCCGCGTCCTTGCCGACCGCCTCCGGGTGCGAGGTCGCGCGAGGCCATCGAGCCCAGGGTCAGCAGCTGCGCGTCGAGCGTCGACATGGCCGCGGCGAGCACCGCCAAGGTGCCGAGCACCGACCACTCCGCGCCGAAGGTGCGCGCCACCATGGCGGGGAAGATCCCGTCGGACGCGCGTCCAACCATCCCCGGCGCGAGCAAGGCGCCGAACACGCCGACCAGCACCGCGCTCGTCCAAAGCAACGCCAGCGCCAGCGGATACCACCTGCAGCTGTCGCGCAAGGTGGCCTCGCCCTTGGCCGCCATCAAGCGCGCGAGCATGTGCGGAAAGCACACCACCGTCAGCGCGATGGCGAGGCTGTGGCTCGCGAAGGCCTCCGTGGCGAAGCGCGGCTTGGCGCGGTCGAGCACGACGAGGTCGGCTCGCTCGGCCGCCAGGCGCTCGAAGGCCAGCGCCGGTCCGCCCAGCTCCCCGAGCACGGCGCAGGCCGCCGCGACCATGACCACGAGGAACAACGCCCCTTGCGCCACGTTCGTCCACGCGGTGGCGCGCATCCCGCCGAGCAGCGTGTAGCAGAGCGCCACCAACAGCGCCAGCGCGGCGCCAAAGCGGCGCGACATGTGCTCGGGGAATTGCTGCGCCAGCGCGATGCCGCAGCCCTGCAATCCCGTCACCATGTACGGCAAGGTGAACAGCGCGAAGGCCGCCACGAGCACGAGGCCCGCCGCGCGGCTGTCGAGGCGCTTGGCGTACAACTCCGCCGGCGACACGCAGTCGAGTCGCGTCGCCATGGCGCGCGCCGGCACGCCCACCAGCCACATGGTCAGCGGGACGACCAGCGCGATGATCGGCGCGTTGAGGCTGAAGATGCCGAGTCCGTCGTGGTAGCCCTGGCCCGGGATGCCCATCAGCACGAAGGGCGAGCAGTTCGTGCCGAACAGCGCGAAGAACAACGCCAGCGATCCGAGGCCTCCGCCGGCGAGGTAGTAGCCGCGCGCGCTGCGTTCCGCGCCGCGCTCCGCCCGCCAACCGATGGCGAGCAGGGCCACGAAGTACATCACGATGGCCAGCACGGCGATCATCGGCCCGCCTGCTCCGAGCGCTTCGCGCGCCAAAAGCGCGCCGTGAACCACCACAGGTATGCGCCCGCGGCGACCATCCAAGCGAGGCGCCACGCCAGCTCGAGCGGCAGCCACCCGACGCGCGCCGCCGGGTCCGGCTCGCGCCACGCGTCGAAGTGCAGCACGAGCAGCACCACCAATCCGATGACGGCCACGCCGCGCTCCACGCGCGTGGCGCGCGGCGCGTCCTGACGAGCGCCCGCCCGGTCGTGGTTCGCTTGCATCGTGCTCGTGCGGCGGCGTCGGCGTGCGCCGCTCGCCGATCCGGCGCCAAGCATGGCGCGTCGCTAGCTCCGCCGCCACCTACCCGCCATGAGCGCCCATCAGGGGCGGTGCGCGGGTCACTGCAGCACGAAGCGCTCGACGCGGCCGGCGAGATGCGGCCACTCGGCAAGTCGCGTCGCCGGATCGCTCCAGTCGACGAGGAGCGGGGCGGCGTCGGCGTCCGGCGCGGGGCGCTGGTCCACGATCCGCGACGCCACGCCGCAGGTCGCCGCCAACGACTTGGCGAAGGCGTCCAACGCCGCGACTTGCGCGCACGCTGGTTCGACGAGGATCAGCATCCCGTGCCGCGCCAACTGGTTCGGCACCGTCGTCGGCACGAGTTGGCTGCGCGCCGCCGATCCGGCCTTGAAGCGTCCGTAGAGCACATGCTCCTCGCCGCCAGGCGCCAGATCGAGCTCCCAGGCCTCGCCAAGCTTGTCCTGCTGCCACCAATCGACGAACTCGGCTTCGATGGCGAGGGTCGGGTGGCGCGGAATGCGCACCTTGAGGCTCGCCGCCTCGCCGCCTTGGTGGCGCACGACCACCTGCACGCCCTCGCCTTCGACCGCCACCTCGAGGCCGATGCGCGCCTTGCCGACCACGAGTCCATCGACCTTCGCGGTGCGTGGCGCCCAGCGCGCCGCTTCCGACAGGCGTGGCTCGTGCGGCAGTGCCGGCCGCAGCTCGACGCCGTCGGGGAGCTCGCCGCACAGTCCGCCGCCTGCGAGCGGGGCGCCGGCTGGCGCGCCCGGCATGAAGCGCGGCACGAGCGCCGCGAGGAGCGCCTCGTCGCCGCGCAGCGCCTCGAGGTGCGCCCACGCGTCGTAGGGCCGTTCCTGTTCCAGCGCCACGAGCGCCAGTCGCGCGCGCGCCAAGCCGCGCGCGGCCTCGTCGCTCGCCTCGAGCGCGCGCAAGTCCGCGCCCCAGGCTTCCCAGGTCGCTGGACTGTCAAGCGCACTGGACACCGCCGGTGCGCGCGCACCGGGCGCCAGCGCGGTCGATGGCCGCGTCGCCGGCCCCATGAGCGCGAGCGCGTCGGCCAGTGGTCCGCTCGGCAGTTCCACCCGGGGCTGGGGCGGCGCTTGGACTTCCTGGGCGAGGACGAGGAGCGCGGAGAGGCACACGTGGAAGAGCATGGTGTCGGAGCGCGGTGCGCGTGGAGACGAGACTAGTTGCGCAGCCGCGGCTTCGCCAGCAACTTGAGCATCTCCACGTGCAGCCACGCCAGCGTGACCATCAACGCGAAGGCGCCGTACCACTCGAGTCGCTTGGGCGCGCCTGCCGTGCAGGCGTTTCCGATGCAGTCGAAGTCGAGCACGAGGTTGAGGGCCGCCACGACCACGACGAACAAGCTGAAGGCGATGCCGATCGGCCCGCTGTCGTGGATGTAGGGGATCCGCCAGCCGAAGAACGAGCCGATGAAGCCCGCGAGGTAGACGAGGCCGATGCCGCCGGTGCAGGCGATCAGCACCAAGCGGAAGTTATGGCTCGGCCGCACGAGGCGCGCCATGTAGGCGAAGAGAACCGCCACCAGCGTGTCTCCGGTCGCCAGTACATCTTGCAAGGCGATGCCTGGGTAGCGCTGCTCGAACACGGCCGACAGCGCGCCGAGGAACAAGCCTTGCGCCAGCGCGTAGCCGGGCGCGAGGAATGGCGCCCAGTGCATCTTGAAGCGCAGCACGAGCGCCAAGACGAAGCTGGCGACCATGCCGCCGAGGGTCCACGGCCAAGCACCCTCCGCGTCGCCAACCAAGACCTGCGTCCAAGGCACCGAGCCGCTCGCCACGGCGAGCGCGAGCAGCACCAGCGTCTTGAACGCCGTACCGTGCAGCGTCATGCCATCGCCGACGCGTGGCTGGAGCAGTGCTCGGGCGTGCTCCGTCGCGCGTTCGAAGGTGCCCTCGCCGAGGACGGGATTGCCGGAACGGGCCATCATCGTCGTGGATCTCCTCGACGCCTCGGGCGTCGTCGCCCCCTCGCGCCACGAAACAGGCGCCTGCGTCGTCCTTACGCCTGGCAGAGGAGCCGCGCGCTTCTTGGAACGCCACGGGAGCCCTCCTGAGCATCTCGTCGGTGCTCGGTTGTTGCGGCGTAGTGGCTCGCGGCGCAGGTCGTGCTTGAGCCATCCGCTGGCGTGCGCCATGCTCTGCCGACCTCGACGGCCGATCCGCGGCCGCGCCCGACCACTCATGACCGCCCTCGACCACGACCTCCTGCAACGCGTCGTCTGCCCCGAGACTCGCCAGAAGCTCGCCGAAGGTGGCGCGGAGCTGCTCGCCGAGCTCAATCGTCGCATCGCCGCCAAGCGCCTCGCCAACCGCGGCGGCAAGACCGTCGAGCGCCCCTTCGACGCAGTGCTGGTGCGCGCCGACGGCCAGTACGCGTATCCGGTGCGCGAGGGGATCTTCTTCTTGTTCCTCGACGAGGCCGTTCCGCTCGCGGGAGTCCCCGGCGCGTCGGCGTCGCGCTGAGCGCGCCGCCACGCCATGCGCTTCGTGCACTCGAGCGATCCGGCGCGGCGGCTCTTGCTCGGGTATTGCCTCAACCTGCATCCCGCGCGCGACCTGGACGAGTTCCTTCGTCGCACGAGCGCCGTGGCCGTGCCGTTGCGCGAGCGCCTTGGCGTGCGTGGCAGTTTCGGAGTCGGTCCGTGGATGGGGGCGACGGTCGTCGATGAACTGCTGCGTTCGCCGCCCGCCATGCGTCGCCTGGTCGAGTTCCTGCGCGACGCGCGCCTCGAGCCCTTCACCTGGAACGCGTTTCCCCACGGCGAGTTCCACTCGGCGGGCGTCAAGGAGTCGGTGTTCGAGCCGCGCTGGAGCGATCCCGCGCGCGCCACCTACACGCGCCAAGTGGCGCAATTGGCGCTGGAGCTCGTCGAGTTGCTGCGCTGCGACGAACTCGCGCCGCGCATCGGCGGCGACGAACGCTTCGCCGACGCGCGCGCGCACCTTTCCATCAGCACCCACACCGGCGGGCATTCCACGCGTTGGAGCGCGCCCGACGAGGCCATCGCGTCAGGTTTGCTTGACAGCACGGCGCGCGATTTCGCCAAGCTCTCCCTGGCGCATGGACGGCGCGTGCGCCTCGGATTGGAACCCGAGCCGCGCGCGAACCTGTCGTCGCAAGGCGACCTGCGCGCGTTCTGGGATCGCGCTCGCGCCGAACTGCGCTCGCGGCCCGACGGCACCGCTTGGCTCGCCACATGGACGACGCACATGGGTGCTTGCCTCGACCTGTGCCACAGTGCCGTCGAGTTCGAGGACGACCCGCTCGAGCGCCTGGGTCGTGGCTCCCACGGCGGCGTGCCGATCGTCAAGGTCCAAGTGACGAACGCCCTGCGCCTCGAGCATCCCGCGCGCCACCCGCGCGCCGTCGAGGCCTTGCTGGCCCTCGACGAGCCGCGCTGGCTGCACCAGACGAATGCTCGCGTCGGCGAGGGGTTGATGCGCGCGGGCGACCTGCCCGAGGTGCGCGCCGCCCTCTGTGGTCCGGAGCGCGAGCTTTGGCTTGGCGCGGACGAGTGGCGCACGCACTTCCATGTGCCCGTCGACTTGGCGGCCGCCGAGGGACTCTCGACCACCTTCGCCCTGACCCGCCGCACGCTCGACAGGTTGCTGTCCACCCCGGCGGAGGAGGACTTGCACCTGGAAATCGAGACCTACACCTGGTCGGCGCTGGGCGGAACGCTGGGGGCTGCCCTGGGCGGGTCCGATGGCGACCTGGTGGTGGGCTTGGAGCGCGAGTACCGCGCGTTGTTGCCGATCCTCGAGAGTCACGGCTGGCGCCGCGCCGAAGCCTAATGAGGCCGAGCGGAAGCTCGGGCCTAGCGCCGGAGAGGGGGATAGCCTGCCGCCGCAGGCCGTGCACGAGCGCCGAAGATGGATGGCCATGTGCCGTGATCCAGCCAACGGGATCCAGCCGAACGTGCGGGGGGGCTGCGCGCTCCGTGCGCGTCCAAGCCAAGAACCCGCGCCGACGGTGGTTGACACACGGGTGCCAGGACCCTATCTTCCTCGCCCTCGAACCGGTCAGCCGGGACAGGTTCGACCGACCGTACAGGCGGCCCCATCGTCTAGCCCGGCCTAGGACACAAGGTTTTCATCCTTGCGACAGGGGTTCGAATCCCCTTGGGGTCACCATTCCACCACCCACCCCTGCGAGCGCGGGGGTGGGTGGTCCCTTTTCGGCCCTGGTGGGGCCTGCAAGGCCGAAGATGCCGCAGGTCGGGGCGGTTCCAAATCGCTCGCCGTCAAAGGTGATGCCGTCTGGGAAGAGGAACCGCTGCAGACGCGCCTTCCGGTCGGGGTCCAGGTCGGACCACAGGTGCGCGGCGTCCTTGAGTAGGCGCTGCCCCATGTCAACTGCACGATCGAGATCCAGGTCGTCGGAGTCGAAGCGTTCAAGTTCGAGCCGGGCCGCTGCTGACTCCAGCCGGTACTGGGAGAGCAGGTCGTCGTAGGCGGTCTTGTCGATCGCTCCCTTCGTGACGAACGCCTCGGTTAGCTGGCGCTCCTTGACCGCGAGTTCATCGACCCGCCCCTGGAGCTTGCGTCGCTTCGTCGTCTCGTCAGCACGGCGACGCTTCCAGACATCCCGAACGATCTCTCCGAAGAGGGTGTCAAGCCCACCCGTGGGAGCCAGCCCCCGAAGCAGGTCCAGGAACTTCGACTCCAGACTCCCGCCGGGAATGTTGCCCACACCGACGCGCGTGCCATCCCCGATGCAAGCCGCGTTTCGGCAGCGGTAGTACGAGTACGCGCGGGATCGTCCCTTGGAATTGCTACCTGTGAGCGGGACTGCGCACCACGCGCAGCGAACAAACCGCCGGAGTGGAAACTGCGGGTTGTTCAGAGCGTGCCGCCGCTCATCGGGGAGCGTCCCATGAAGCAATGCCTGGACGCGCGCGAAGGTCTCCTCGCTGACGATGGCCTCGAAGTCGCCCTTCCTGTCGAGCTTCCAGCCCGGACTCACGATGCGTCCGGCGTAGACCGGCTTCGCCAGGAGCTTGGATAGGCTCTGGGGCGTCAGGGGGCTGCCGTTGAGCCTGCGAAGTCCGAGCGCCGTGACATGTCTAAGCACGTCGGCCTTAGAGTGCTCGCCTGTCGCGTACATCTCGAAGGCCACGCGGACAGCGGGTGCCCGGCTCGGGTCGTGCGCCAGACTGGGGCCACCCTGCGAACGCGAGACGTTCACCATCCCGAGGGGGGCCTTCCAGACCCAGCAACCTTCGACGGCCCTGTCGTACATCCCGTCGGCCGATCGCTCGGACCGCACGCTGTTGTCGAACTCCGAGTAGCCAGCAAGAACCGATTCGCTGAATCGCCCAGCGGGAGTCTCATCGAATGGCTCCGTAACCGAACGCAGCGCAATCCCCAGGTCCGACAGGATGCCCCGGAGTTCGTGGTGGTCTCTCGTGCTGCGTGCGAATCGGGTAGTCGAATGAACCACGACGTATCCGAGCTTGCCTCGAAGCTGCTTCGCGGCTTGGAACATGGCCTGCAAGACGGGTCGATCCGCCGACTTCGCGCTTTCCCCCGGCTCAACCCAGACCTTCAGGACTTCCCAGCCGCGTCGCCTGCAGAACTCTTCCGTCTCTCGCTGCTGTCGGTCGAGGCTGGTGCCATCAACCTGCCGCCGCGAGCTGACGCGGCTGTAGATGAATGCCGTTGCCGGGCGGGTGCGGGTGATAGGCCGATTCATGGTCTTCTCCCCGTGTTGCCGTCCACAAGGATCTCTGCGAGCGCGTAGAGCTGGTCCCTGAGGAACCGGATCTCGCTGTCGCTCAGCGGAGCGCGCTTGAAATCGAGCGCCAGCTTGCACTTGACGAGCGAGACCGACTCAGCGTCGCTGCGCCGGGGCCACGGCAGGTTCGAGAACGAGAGGCGGCACTTCTCTGTGATCGCCTCGTACCAATCAATCGGAAGGTCACCCGCGCGCCGCGAGTACGCCGACCAGAGCCACTGACGGAGATAGGGGTGCCCTCTCCAGTCGGGGAGCTTGTCCTCGACGTGTTCCACCGTGACGGCGAACTCCAGCCGGGTGGAGCGCAGCATGTATTCGCGCTGCGCGCGCAAGCGTTCGAGCATTGCGGGCGGGGGCTTCACCATGACGCACCTCCCGCCGACGTATCCGCTGAGTGTCGGTAGCCGCACTTGTGCAGGCGCGGGAGTCTTCCCCGCGTGAGGACGTTCGAGAGACGTGCGGCGCTCATTTTTCAGCTCTCTTGCGGAGCGTGGGGGACACGACACGGTGAAGATGCAGAAGCAACTCCGTCGCCGAGACCCCAAGCGCCTTCGCGTCGGCCACGATTGCGGCCTTCTGGTCCGGCGATACCCGCATGCGCATGACCTCCGTCTTCGCGACGAAGACGTAACCCACCGTGCCCTTCTTCTTTAGGTCGCGAACGGTCTGCTCGGACAATCGGACCTTCTTGCGCTTCATGCTCGTCTGGACCTCTAGGTGTAGGAACAGTTTGTACCCACATCAATGAGCCGGGTCAAGACCGCGATGGCGTCGTAGGGCGATGCCCTGCTAGGGCAAGCAGAACGGCGGAACAGCGATGCGCTTGCCCTTCGTATCGTGGACCACGACGAGCACGCGACGCCGAGCCCTCGTGATCGCGTTGTAGAGCAACCGGCGGTGCATCTCTTCGCCCTTGCGAACCTCGCGGGGCCAAAGGACCACGACGGCGTCGAACTCACGGTTCTTCGCGCCGTGGATGGTCATGGCCGAGACGCTGGACCCACGGTGTGTCCCGAAACTGCGGCGCAGAGACACCGCATGCTGGACGCAACTGATGGCGTCACCCGCGCTGATCGTGCTCTCACCGCGGAGAATGCGACGTCGCTTCATGGAAGCGGACAAATCGTCCGCACCGATCTCTCTCGCGCTTGCTTCCAGGTCCGCCAAGGCGAGCGGGATCGCGCAGTTTACGTCGAGGCTCAAGGCGTTGATGATGTCGTCTGCCTCGACAGCGGCGGCTGACTCCCACCTGATACGGTGGGGACCCGACGTCGCCGAATTCCTCTTCGTCGTTGCAGGTTTGGACGTGACCCAGTTCACGACGTCCCGGACGAAGACGGAGCTATCGCTCCCAGTCGGCGAGAGGATGGCAATGTCTCGGCACTGTTCGGATCGCGAAGACGTGATCTCCCAGGACACGAAGGCTCCGGCATGGGCTGCGCTCGCACAGGTTCTAACCACGAATTGCCGTGGGACCGAAACCAACGGGCCGGTCGTGCCCGCGCGTAGCGCCGAAGCTGCTGCGAGAAGCCCGCTCACGCTCGTTCGATGGTTCCCCGCGAGCACCCGTGGTGTGCAGTGGCCGCGTGCCCAAGAGGCCGCATTGCTCGACGTGTCGCCAGTCAAGTCCTGGAACTCGTCGGCGGCGCAGATGCAGTGCAGCGTGCGTGTGAGCCCTTCGATGACGCGGATCTGCCCACCTTTGGAGTCCTGTAGTTCATCGACGACTACGACCGGGTAGGTTCCGGCGACCCACCGGGCCACGGTGGGCTCCGCAAGGAGTCTTCCGGCGAGGTCGCACTGTCCCTGAAAATCGCCGACTCCAGGTGGCGCGCCACCCACCAGAACCTGCGCGAGATCCCGGAATCGCCGGTTGATGTGGAGCGCGAAGCTGTCGATGGTCTGGCAGTCCGCTGGCGTCGGGTGGAGTTCCGTGCCCAGCTTCGCTTCCATGCGGCGGCGCGACCCGTGCATCTTCGTGAGCGCCAGCACGCGCTGACCATCCGCCATCGGTGCGCTCGTGAGAAACCGCCTGACTTCTTCGATGAGTCCCGTCGTCTTCCCGGAGCCCGCCGGTCCTTCAAGTAGCAGGAGGCTCATGTCGCACGCGAAGTACGGGGCACGAGGCGGATGTCGCTCGAAGCACCTCGATCATGGGGTCCTGCTCGTTAGGAGCGAGCGCCGCTCGTGCCACGACGTCCAGCAGACGCCTTGCGCGTTCCGAGCAGCGTGGGGACTCGGAAAGCGTCGCGGCGAGGTCCTGATGAGCTAGGTAATTCCCCTTCAGCCCGCCAGCGCGGGAGTCCTCGGAAAGTAAGGCGTTGACGAGCGTGCCCGCATCCTTGTGGGGAGGCTGACCTGTCCTCTCTGCGAAGCCCGCGAGTACAGCCGCTTCGTCTGCCGCCACGATCCAGCCAACGCAATTCTCGATGGTCCAACCGGGCGGCCACTGAATCACGGCGACGGGAGGAGGCACGAGCGACGTCAGTGTCGGAACGTAGCTGTTACCGGCTGCATCGCCGTCGACGAGCGCGACGACGCGCGGGTGCAGACGGATCATGAACTCGCAGCAGTCGCGTACGTGCGCGTTGGGCGTAGGGATGGTCGCCACTGCCGTTCCGAACGCGGCCCTGCTGCACGATCCAGCGCCCGTCGTGGTGTCGACGGGAGCGCCGAGGGCGATGTTGGAGAGCAGGCGCAACCATTCGTGGTCGATTCGTCCCTCGGGGACAAGGACGACCTCGTGCATGAGCGCGTCGACCGTCTGCGCTCGAAAGTCCTGTGCCAGCCGACGCTCCGTATTGCGCGCCGTGTTCGAGTTCGCCTCTAGGAGCGGGAGCGCCTCCAATCGCGAAGAACCTGGGCGGAGGATGCGAACTTCCTCGGCTCGGAATGCAGCCGCGACCTCGGGGGAGTGCGTCGTGCAGAGAACTTGGTCTGCTCCGGCGACGGCGGACGTGATGATCCGACGCTGAAGCCCCGGCGCGACGTGCAGTTCGGGCTCTTCGAGTGCGAGGATGAACGACCAGCCCTTTTCCCGTCGCGCACGGCCGATCTCCTGCAGGATGACGAAGGACTGAAGGGCCAGGAGCCCGGTGCCCTGTCGAGATGCAGGCAGCGATGGCTGAGCATCGCGTTCGTAGTGCGGAATGAGCGACCGGAGAAGCGAGTCCGAGTCGGTGGCCGTGACTCGGAGCTGGAACTTCGGGTGCCCAGGCATGAGCTGTCCCAACTGCAAGTTCACCCGTTCGACCAGCGCCTTCAGCTTTGGATCAAGTTCGAGCGGGGGAGACGGCTTCCGCAGCAAGTCGCGCTGTGCAAGAACGCTGTCGGCCGGGAATGCGTCGGACCCGGCCACGGTTCGGCGGAACAGCTCAGAGCCGAATGACGCCGCAGACTCCCAGGTACGCCGCGCGGGTAGGACATAGAACCCGATCTCGTTGAGCAACGATCCAGGTACGGCAACGATCGTCTCCTCGTCGAATGCGTCGCGGATCTCGTCGGAATCGTGGAAGTAGCGGCGGGTCTCGACTTCGAGTTGCTCGTGATCGAAGCGTCCCATCAGGCCGATCTGCACGCACAGGACGTCGTCATCAGCGGACGACGTCGCCGCGATCCTCCGCGTCTTCGGATTCCACCACTTCGGCACGCCTCGGTCCTTGCGAAACCACTCGTGGTGTCGGTCGGGGTCCTTATGCCTGAAGCCGCCAATCGTCGCGACGATGGAAAAGCGATCTGCGACCGCCGGACAACCTCCGTTGAAGTCGTGCTCCGTCAGAACGGGCACGAGCTTCTGACGTCCGAACGCCAAGCATAGAGCGTCGATGATCGTGCTCTTGCCAGCG
>SXXH01000301.1 GCA_005789645.1 Planctomycetia bacterium | reverse complement strand
TGGCTACGCCGTGGGCGTGCGCGGTCGCACGAACTCCGTCAACGGCTTCGGACTGTTCGCCGACGGCAACCTGGGCGTCACCGGCGCCAAGAGCTTCGTGCAACCGCACCCCGAGGACCCGACCAAGGAGATCCGCTTCTACTGCCTCGAAGGCAACGAGTCGGGCACCTACTTCCGCGGCGTGGCCAAGGTGGTGGGCGGCGTGGCGCGCATCGCGGTGCCCGAGGACTTCCGCCTCGCCAGCGAGTCGCAAGGCCTGTCGGTCATGTTGACGGCCAAGGGCCGCGCGCAAATCTGGTACGAGTCGGCGGACCTCGAGTCGGTGGTGGTGAAGAGCGATCGCGATGTCGAGTTCAGCTATGTCGTGCAAGGCGTGCGCCGCGGCCACGCGGACATGCCCACGATCGCGCCGAACACGAGCTTCCGTCCGACGACGCGCGGCGAGGCCTACGGGACCGGCTTGAGGCCCGAGGTGCGCAGGATCCTCGTGGACAACGGCCTGCTCAACGCCGACGGCACGCCCAACGAGGCCGTCGCGACGCGCCTCGGCGTGCGCCTGCAGGACCCGCGCTGAAGCGGCTCGCTGCACGACCGTGGAATGCCGGACGGCGCGCGGAGATCGCATCTCCGCGCGCCGTCCGGCCGTTCCACGGCGAGCGTGGCGCTCACTGCAGCATCGTGCCGTCCCGCTGGCCGAGCATGTCCTTCATGCGCGACATGACGTTGCTGTGGATCTGGCACACGCGGCTCTCGGTCAGCTGCAGCATCTCGCCGATCTCGCGCATCGTGTGGCCGACCTGGTAGTACTGCTCGATGATGAAGCGCTCCTTGTGCGTCAAGGACCTCGTCAGGTAGAGCATCATGTCGCGCTTGTGCAACTCGCCGATGGGGTCGATGCTCTTCTTGTCCTCGAGCACGTCGACCTTCTCCACCGCGCTGTCGTCGTCGCGGTCGTCCCACTTCTCCGAGAGCGAGAACACGGCCTTGGCGCTGGCGCCTTCCATCTCGGCCAGCAACTCGTCGTGGTCCATCTGCAGCGCGTCCGCCAGTTCGGCGTGGGTGGGTTCGCGGCCGTACTCGCCGGTCAGCTTCTGCAGCGCCCGGTCGATCTTGCCGGCCTTGAGGCGCACGAGGCGGGGCACCCAGTCTTGCGAGCGCAGTTGATCGAGGATCGCCCCGCGGATGCGCGTCGTGCAGTAGGTCTTGAACTTGATGTTGCGCTCCGGCTCGAAGCCGCGGATGGCGTCCATCAGGCCGAAGTTGCCCCAACTGACGAGGTCGTCGAGCTCGATCGACTTGGGCAGGGTCTGCAGCAGGCGCTCGGCGATGTAGCGCACCAGAGGTTGGTGGCGCTCGAGCAGCGCGTTGCGCAGGGTCTCCAACTCGGCCACCTGCTTCTTGGCGCGCGCCTTGTGGTAGAGCGCCCAGATGTCCTCGGTCTGCAGGGAGCCCAGGTCGACTTCGTTCTTGCGACCCTGCTTCTTGGGTTCCTTCACTTCGACCTCCGCGATCTTCCTGCGAACCATGGTAGACGCCTCGCGCTCGCGCGCAGTCAGACTTTCATCAACGAATGGACCGCGACGTCGCCGAGGCGCTTGCGCCCCTCGAGGAACGACAACTCGATCACGAAGGCGCAGGCGACCGGCCGTCCGCCGATCCTGCGCACGAGGTTGAGCGCCGCCGACATCGTCCCGCCCGTGGCGAGCAGGTCGTCGATCAGCAGCACGCCCTGTCCGGGACGGACCGCGTCGAGATGGATCTCGATCTTGTCCGTGCCGTATTCGAGTTCATAGGCCTCGGAGGCCGTCTTGGACGGCAGCTTGCCGGGCTTCCTGATGGGGACGAAGCCCTTCTTGAGGTGGTGGGCGACCGCGGTGCCGAAGATGAAGCCGCGCGACTCGATGCCCACGACCACGTCGTAGCTCGCCGGGTCCACCACCTGCGCCAGGCCCTTGATCGCCATCTGCAGGCCTTCCGGACTCTGCAGGAGCGGGGTGATGTCCTTGAAGATGATCCCCTTCTTCGGGAAGTCGGGGATGTCGCGGATGTAGCTCTGGATCACGATGCTGTCCGGGCGACCAACGGTTGCCGCGGCCGGACGATGGCGCGCGGGGGAAAGGTGGTGCACCCCTGTTTTCGTCGGGGCCTTCCCACCCCTTGAGAAGATTCTTCCATGTGGGCCAGCTTCGGCCAAGAAAAAGCGCCCTAAGTAATTGCCGAGTCTAATCTTGTGGCGCCGTGCCCGGTCTGGGCCACGCCGCGGCCAGGTGGCGTGCCGCGGCTCCTAGCCGTCGCGTCGGCGCGAGCAGTGCCGGGCGCGACGGTCAGCGCGCGTATCGGGGGTGCAGGTCCGCGGCTTCCCAGTCCTGCACGCCGCTCGTCGCCTCGTGCAGGCGACCATCGACCTGCCCTGCCAACCATCCATCCTTGGCGTTGCCGTTCGTATTGAAGAGCACGCACCAATTGAGGCGGTTCCCGAGGTGCGCCATGAACGACTCGCTGCCGGCGATGAGGCCGGAGTGCCACAAGTTCGCGCGACCGACCTCGCCGAGCGGACGCACCAGCATCCCGCATCCGTAGTACGCGTCGCGGCGCTTGCCTTGGGCGTCGTGTCCGGGCTCCCCGGCGGGCGGCGCGCACAGTTCGCGGATCGAGTCGAAGCCGAGGATGGGCGAAGCGCGCGGATCGTCGAAGCTGCTCGCGAAGCGCACCAGGTCGATGGCCGACGAGATCAAGCCGCCGTGCGCTTCGAAGCCCTCCAAGTGCTCTCCGCCGTACTGCACCGGCACCTGCGAGGGGCGCTTGGTCTCGTAGAGGTTCGGCGCCTCGCGTCCTTCGCCGTCGTAGTAGCGCACCTCGCCCTTGACGCGCTTCTCGAGCGTGGCGCCTCCGAGGCGCGTGCGCGCCATGCGCAGCGGCGACAGGATCTGCTCGTCGAGCGCCCGGGCGAAGGGCTTGCCGGTGGCCTCCTCCACGATGCGCGCCAGCACGAGGTAGCCGACGTTGGAGTACGCGTGGCGCGCTCCAGGCTCGAACTGCAGTGGCTGCGCGAGTTGCCAGCGCACGATGTCCCGCGGCGCGGGAGGGCCTTCGATGCGCAGGTCCTTGGCGATCTCGCGCGGGATGGCGATGGGGTCCCCGACCATGCCGCGGTCCCATCCAGCAGTGTGCTGCAGGCAATGGCGGATGGTCGCGCGCGCGAGGCGCGGATCCAGGAACGCGCCCTTCTTCGGCAGCAACGCGCGCGGCAGGCGCTCGAGGATCGCGTCGTCGAGCCGGAACTCGCCCTGCTCGGCGAGGCGCAGCACCAAGGCCGCCGTCAGCGGCTTGGTCAGGCTGGCGATGCGGAACATGGACTCGGGTTGCACCGGCTCGCGCTTCTCGATGTCGGCCCAACCGTAGCCGCGCGCCAAGAGGAGCTTGCCGTCGCGCGCCACGGCGAGGCTGGCGCCCGGCACGCCATGCTCGGCCATCAGCGCCAGAATCATGCGGTCGTAGGAGGCGAACTGCGGCCGCGCCTCGCCCGTCGAGGGGATGCTCGCCGGGCTGGACTCGGGCTCGCGTCCGCCTGGTGCGCCCTTGCCTTGCGCTCGCGCCAAGGCTTGCAAGCCCAGGGCCGCGGCCAAGCCCGCGACGAGCGCGCGTCGATCAGGTCCCTGCTCGTGGTTGGCTTGCATGCGCTGCGCGAGCCGTGCGGCCCGCGTGGGCCAAGCGTACCGCTACATCGCCTCGGGTGCGGCCACGCCCAGTTGATCCAATCCAGACGCGATGACCGCCTTGGCCGCGCGCACGAGACGCAGGCGCGCCGCGGTGACGCCGGGATCCTGCCCGAGGACGCGCGAGTGCGCGTACCAACTGCTGACTTCGCGGCACAAGGTCAGCAGATGCTGCGCCAAGAGCGAAGGCTCGCAGCGTTCGGCCGCCGTGCGCAACACCACGCCATGGCGCGCCAGCGCCAACACGACGCCGGCCGCGTCGGCCAAGGCGCCCATGTCCGGCGCGGCGCGGCCCTCGCCGGATTCCTCGGCCTTGCGCAGGATCGAGGCCAGGCGCGCGTGCGCGTACTGCACGTACGGGCCGGTGTCGCCTTCGAAGGAGAGGATCTGCGCCTTGTCGAACTCGACGTCCTTGATGCGCTCGCGCTTGAGGTCGTTGAACACCAGCGCGCCGATGCCGACCTGCTCGGCGACTTGGCGGCGCGCCGTGTCGTCGAGCGACGGGTTCTTCTCCGACACGACG
>SXXH01000300.1 GCA_005789645.1 Planctomycetia bacterium | reverse complement strand
CTTGTACTTGCCGGTGCCCACGAGGAGGCGCGAACGCAGGGTCGTGTCGCCCACGACCAGCGGCTGGTCGGCTTCGTGCTCGGGAATCATGCTGTGCTCCAAGATTCGCGCCACGCGGCTCAGCCGCCTCCCACGAGCGTCACGACCTCGATGCGCTCGCCGTCGACCAGCGCGCGCGAGTTCCACGCGGCGCGCGGCACTAGCCGCGCGTCGATCTCGATGGCGACCACTTCGGGCCGCAGCGCCAGGCGTTCGACCAGCCGCGCCACCGTCGTGCCCGCAGGCAGCGTCGACGCCGCGCCGTTGACGAGGCAGGCGATCGAGGCGGAGGCCGGGTCCATGGGCGGGACAGGATAGCGAGCGGGGTTCGCATCGGCTCCATCCTCCCGGCGTCCCCGGCGCCAGTCGACGCCGATCCGCGCAGGATGCAGGCGAGCGGCGCTGGAAGCGCGAGCTCCGAGGCCGGGCTTGCCAGCCCGCGGTCCGGCGCTCAGGGCCGGCTCGCGAGACAGAAGACGCACTTCAAGTAGTCCGACTCGGGCAGCCCGAGCAGCACGGCATGGTCGGGCGCCGCCCCGCGCGAGGCGACCAGGCGCGCCTCGACCCCGGCGGCCTGCGCGCCCTCGCGCACATGGTCGAGGAAGTCGGCCGCGCCGATGTTGTACGAGCAACTGGCGCTGACCACGACTCCGCCGTCCTCCACGAGCCCGAAGGCGCGCCGATTCAACTCGACGTAGCCGCGCGCCGCGCCCGCCACCGCAGCGCGATTCTTGGCGAAGGCGGGCGGGTCGACGATCACGAGCCCGTGGCGCTCGCCGCGCTGCACGCGTTCGCGCAAATCGTCCATGCAGTCGACGCGCTCCGTGGCGACGAGGTGCAGCACGCCGTTGCGCTCGGCGTTGGCGCGCGTGCGCTCCAACGCGGCCTCGGATTGGTCGAGGCACAAGACGCGGCTCGCTCCCGCGAGGGCGGCGCGCACGCCGAACAGGCCGTCGTAGCAGAAGGCGTCGACCACGCTTTCTCCGCGGGCGTGGCGCGCCGCCTCGACGCGATTGTCGCGCTGGTCGAGGTAGTGGCCGGTCTTGTGGCCCGCGCGCACGTCGACCGAGTAGGCGAGGCCGGACTCCTCGACGACGACCTCGCCATCGAGGGCGCCGCGCATCAGCTCGACGCGCTTGTCGAGGCCCTCGAGCTTGCGCGCGGAGGCGTCCGAACGATCGAGCACCGCGCGCAGCGGGAAGGCGAGCTGCGCCGCCAGTGCGTCGACGACGCGCTCGCGCAGTTCGTCCCCCGCCAGGGTGCCCGACTGGATGACGAGCACGTCCGCGTAGCGGTCGACGACCAGGCCGGGGAAGCCGTCCGCATCGCCCGCCACCAGGCGGCAGGCGCCGCGCGGGTCGAGCAGCCCGAGCTTGGCGCGGCGCGCGACGCATTGCGCGACGCGACGCGTCCAGAAGTCCGGACCGAGCTCGTGCTTGCCGCGCGCCACGAGCCTCACGGAGATCTTGGAGGCCTCGCTCCAGGCGCCGTGGCCGAGCAGCTCGCCCTGCGGCGCGACGATGCGCGCGATGGCGCCAGGTCTAGCGTCGGCGCGCGCCACATCGTCGCGGAAGATCCAGGGGTGCCCGGACAAGAGGCGCCGCCGCCCGCGCCCGGTCAGCACGACTTCGCCCGCGACGAACTTCGCCGTCGCGTCCCGCCCGTCCACCCGCGCCTCTTCCATCATCGCAGCAGTGTCGAGAAGCGCGGGTCGTCGCGCAACGAAGCGAGGTCGGGATCCGCGCGCGCCCATTCCTTGCGGCGCGCGATGGCGCCCGGCGCGGCGCGCCCCTCGTCGAGCTCGCGGCGCAGCTCCTCGAGCGCGCGCTCGCGCTCGCCGAGCAGGGCCCACGCGCAGGCGAGGTTGTAGTGGACGAGGCTCGTCGAGGCGACGCCCTCCAACAGCTCGCGCGCCTCGCTGGCTCGGCCCGCGCGCGCCCTGTAGCAAGCAGCCAGCACGCGCATCGTCTCGTCCTTGCGCAAGGCCCACGCGCGCTCGAACCAAGCGAGCGCGGCCTTTGGATCGCGCTGCTTGACATTGGCGTTGACGGCGAGCGACACGAGCACGGAACTTTGCTGGTTGCGCAAGGCGCGCAGCACCAAGGGCGCGTCGCCACGGCGCTCGAGCAACGCCTCCAGCTCCTCGAGGCGCGCGAGGCTCGTCTCGAGTTCGGCCTGGGCGCGACGCGGATCGCCCTGGTCGGACAAGGTCGAGCCGAGACTCGCCTCGACCGCGGCCAGGAACTCGATGCCCCACAACCACTGGCGGGCGCGCGGATCGGCGTCGAGGTCCGCGCGCAGCCCCTCGAGCAACCTGCGCGCCAGTTCGTAGGCGCCTTCCTCGCGCGCAGCGCGCGCCGCCTCGAGCAGGGTCCACGACGGCGTGCGCAGCTCGGCGAGCACCGAGTCGTCGCCGCGCTCGAGCGCCGCGCGTCCGGCGACCAGCTCCTCGTGGCGCCAACTGGCGCGAGCCAGGTCCTCGCGCTCTTCCGCCGCCGGTTCGAAAGCGCGCCTCTCGCGCTCCTCGATGGCCAGCGCCTGCCACCCCGCTCCGCGCTCGAGGTCGTCGATG
>SXXH01000299.1 GCA_005789645.1 Planctomycetia bacterium | reverse complement strand
TGGTCGACGCCGGACGCGCGACGGACAGCGTCGAGAACGTCGCCAGCGCGCTGGCGCCGTACGTCGCCAACGGGCGCGTCGCCATCCTCGGCGAGACCACGCCCGAGCACCTGCGCGCCTCGTCGCGTCCGCTCGGCGCGTTGCGCGGCGCGCTGCTCGACATCGACGTGCCCGCCGCCGATCGCGCGCGCACGCTCGCCATCCTGCGCGCCGTGGCGCGCGATGCGGGACGCGAGGTGCCGGAGTCGTGGCTCGAGCGCGCCTGCGAGCTCGCGGACCTGCACCTCGCGCACTCGTCCGCGCCTGGCCGAGCGGTCGGGCTCGTGCGCGGCACCTTGGCGGCTTGTCCCGAGCGTGCGCCCGCGCCGCGCGACCTGCTGCAGGCCGTGGCCGCCTCGACCGGCCTGCCGGTCGACTTCCTCGACGACGACCGCCCGCTCGACCTCGCCAGCGTGCGGCGCTTCCTCGAGTCGCGCGTCATGGGCCAGCCCGAGGCGGTCGAGGCGTTGCTCGACCTCGTGGCCCTCGTGAAGGCTGGTCTGTGCGATCCGCTGCGGCCCTTGGGCGTGTACTTGTTCGTCGGACCGACCGGCGTCGGCAAGACGGAACTGGCGCGCGCGCTGGCCGAGCTGATCTTCGGCGATCCGGCGCGCATGTTGCGCTTCGACATGAGCGAGTACGCGACCTGGGAGGCGCTCGAGCGCCTGACAGGCACTGGACGCGCGCCGGGCACGCTGACGAGCTTCGTGCGCGAGCGGCCGTTCTCGGTGCTCTTGCTCGACGAGATCGAGAAGGCGCACCAAAGCGTGTTCGACGCTTGCTTGCAGATGTTCGACGCGGGGCGGTTGACCGATGCCGGCGGGCGCACGACGAACTTGCGCGGCACGATCATCATCCTGACCTCGAACCTCGGTTCGGCGGTGCCGACCGAGGCGCGCCTGGGCTTCGGCGGCAGCGTGCCGCCGCCGCCGGATGCGGCCATGGTGCTGTCGCAGCTGCGCGCCTTCTTCCGGCCCGAATTCCTCAACCGCCTCGACAAGATCGTGCAGTTCCAACCGCTGTCGCGCGACACGGCCGAGCGCATCGCGCGGCGCGAGTTGGCGGCCGTGTTCGAGCGCAGCGGCGTGCCGCGGCGCGCCTTGGCCATCGATGTCGATCCGGCGCTGGTGGCCCTGCTCGTCGAGCAGGGTTGGTCGCCCGCCTTCGGCGCGCGTCCCTTGAAGCGCACCGTCGAGCGGCTCGTGCTCCTGCCCTTGGCGCGCGCCGTGGCCCAAGGCGAGGTGCCGACGGGTTCGCTCGTCAGCTTGCGTCGACGCGGCGATGGCTGCGCGCTCGAGATCGTCAAGCCCGAGGCCAACACTCCCGGGCCCGTGGAGCCCGCGCCGCGCCGCTTGGAACGCGAGGAGCGCGCCTTGCGCGAACGCGCCGGAAGACTCGCGGCGGGGAGCGACGACTTGCTCGACTCCGCCGAGGCTTGGCGCGAGCGGCGCAGCGCCTTGTTCGAAGCCTCGGGCGAACCGCACTTCTGGGATGATCGCGTGGTGGCGCTGCGACGTCTCGACGAATTGCACAAGATCGAGGCGCTGCTCGAGTCGTTGGAGCGCTTCCAACACGCGGCGCGCGGCTTCGCCGAGTGGGCCTTGCGCTCGCAGGAGGCCCGCGAGCGTGCTCGCACTGTCGATCGGCTCGTGGAGCTCGAGGAGGAAGCGCTGCGCTTGCGCTTCTTGCTCGACACCATGGATGCGCGCCAGTTGGGCGACGCCGCCGTGGTGTTGCGACTCTTGCGTCCGCGTGAATCGGCGCTCGGCGCGGTCGAGCGCTTGGCGCAGATGTACCTCGGCTGGGCCGAGCGGCATCGCTACCAGGTCGAGGTGCTGGATGATCGCTGCGGCACGCCCGCCGAGTCGGCCGCGCTCGTGGTCTCCGGACCAGGTGCTTGGGCGTTGCTCGCCAACGAGGCCGGCCTCCACCAATTGTCGCGCGTCGGCGACGAGCGCGGTCGCGAAGAACGCGAGTTGGTGCGCGTCGAGGTGCTGCCGCTCTTCGACGGCGTCGAGCCGCGCCGCGTCGATGTCTCCGTCGAAGCACGCGTCGAGCCGGCCGCGCGCGGACGCTTGGTCGACCAGCCACGCCTGCTCGTGTCGCTCTTGCATCGACCGAGCCTCGTGCGCGTCGAGGGCCGCGGCGCCGGCGCGCAAGAGGAGCAGGTCGAGCGCTTGTTGCCCTTGCTCGGCGCGCAGATCGCCGCCAAGGGCGGCCGCGCCGCCGGCAATGCCGTCGTGCGACGCTATCGCTTCGGGCCCGCGCCACTCGTCAAGGACAGGAGGAGCGGCTTGTCGAGCGCCCGCTTGTCGCGGGTGCTCGAGGGCTACATCGACGCCTTCCTGCTGGCCGCGTCCACGCAGCCGGACCGGGCCGACGAAGACTAGCGAGGGCTCGAGGCTCCCGCACGCCAACGAGCGGGCACGGGTGCATTGGCGGGCCCAACGACGTCGGCACGCTTCGAGTTCGGCCTTTGGTGCCTTCCAAGTCGGCCCCGCGCCTCCGCAGACCCATCTCTTCGTGCCGGCAAGGCGCTGCGTGGGAACAAGTGGCTCGTTCGCGGCGTTTGCATGGGAAAGCCCATGCAAGCGGGTTTGACCGCTGGCGGATTCCGTGGGAGCCTTGCCTGCGGAGTCCGTCGGCCGCCGTGCGTCCCTCGCACTCCGCTCGCGCCAGTCCGCAAGTCCCGGCACCCCCCTCATGCGCACGATCCGCCATCTCGCCCTCGCGGCCCTCCTCGCCGTGCCCGCCGCGGCCCAGTACAACCCCGCCGTAGGCCAATGGGGCAAGACCGACGCCGCCGATGTGCGCATCGCGACTTGGAATGTCAGGGACGCCTTGTGCAGCAGCAACACGAAGAGCGAGGCCAACAACAACTGGTGCGCCATGGCGCGCATCGTGGCCGCGTTGAAGCCCGATGTGCTGATCTTGCAGGAGTGCGGCGACAACAGCGGCAATGGCACCGGCTCGGGCGTCGACAGCGTGGCGAACCTGACGACGACGGTGAACCTGTTCCTGAACGGCGGCAGCGACACCTTCAACGGCGGCGTCGCGGTCGGCGCGTGGGTCAGGAAGTACGCGCCCGCCTACGACCTGCCGCACGTCTACGTGAGCGGCGAGAACGACGGCTTCAACCGCAACGTGATCCTCTCGCGCTTCCCGTTCGCCGACCTCAATGGCGACGGCAAGAGCACCTACGCCGACATCGCCACCGTCACGTCGCATCTGTGGGCGCCCGGCGGCGACGGCGGACTGCGCGGCTTCGCCTTCGCGGAGCTCGACTTGCCGGGCGCGACCTACCAAGGCAACCTCGTGGTGGGCAACGCGCACCTCAAGTCCGGCGGCACCACCAACGACAGCCAGCAGCGCCTCGTCGCCGCGCAAAACGTGTCGTACTACGTGCGCCACTTCTACAACGGCGGCGGCACGACGAGCGTCGATCCGTTCGCCAAGATCGCCGACTCGCCCGTGGCGACCAGCGTATTGCCGGCGACCACGCCGGTGGTGCTGGGCGGCGATTGGAACGAGGACGAGCTCGCCAACGGCGCCACGCGCGGTCCGGCGGAATGGCTGGCGAAGGCGCAGACCGTCGGTGGCGCGAGCGACGGCGTCGACCGCGACGGCAGCGACGCGACCATCGACGGCGCGCTGCATTGGTCCACCGGTTCCGACGCGTCCTTTCAAAGCGGCGCGAAGCTCGACTACATCGTGTGGCAGGACTCGATCGCCACCGTGCGCAACCAGGGGATCTTCATCAGCGGCAGCAACACGACCGCCTCGCAACCCGCCGAGGTCGTCGGCTTCGCCGGCGGCGCGTCGGGCTGCAGCGCCGCCGCCAGCGACCACCGCATGGTCTACGTCGACCTGCGCCTGCCGATCGTCGACTGCAACCAAAACGGCATCGCCGACACGACCGACATCGCCACGGGCTTCGATGTCGACGCCAACGGCAACCAGATCCCCGACGGCTGCGAGTGCCTCGTGCAGACCTACTGCCTCGCCGCTCCCAACTCCGTCGGCCCCGGCGCCACCATCGCCGTCGCCGGCAGCACCAGCATCGCGGCCAACAACCTGCTGCTCCAGACCCAGGGCCTGCCGCCCGGCGCCGCGGGCCTGTACTACTTCGGCCTGAACGCCGTCCAACAACCCTTTGGCAACGGCTACCGCTGCGTAAGCGGCTCCGTCTTCCGCTTCAGCGTCCAGAACGCCGACTTCCTCGGCACCTTGAACCGCGCCGTCAACTTCGCGCAAGCGCCGGCGGCGGGCGTGCTCGTGCCGGGATCGACCTGGAGATTCCAGTTGTGGTACCGCAATCCGGCGGGGGGCGGGGCGGGGTTCAACTTGTCGAATGCTGTGCGGGTGGGGTTCTGCCCCTGAGCTTGATGCTGGTCCCGTTCGTTGTGCAGGAAGTCGATGGCTGAGCACCGGAAATGAGCGTTTGACTGCTGCTGGCCGATGGTCGGCGAGCGTCCCATTCAAGAATGGGCGTTGGCCAACTCCCAGCCCGAGGCCCGGTTCAAGCCTCCCAGGTGGATCGGACTTGCGCGCGGGCAACTCTGGCGCGCGCAGGTGTCGCAGCTACGTTGCGCGGCCTTTGGCGATCCATGCGCCGAGGACTGCCATGGTCCGCGACCCCCTGCGGGGCTCTGCGCGTCGCCCAGGGCCCCTGCACGCAAGGCGGCTCACTCTTTCGGCTCCCGAGCGGGTCCCAAGTGGACGCGCAAGCGAAGTGCCTGTACGCGCGCGCGTATCTGCGCGCACAATGATCGGGACCAGCATCGGATGAAGCCGCTCCTCCTCCTCCTCGCTCCCGCCTCCCTAGGTTGCCTCGGTCTGCTCCCTGGACCCCGAGGCTGCGACCTGCTGGCCCTCTTGGTCTGGTTGGCGTTGGTCGCGCCAGCGTGCGGCGCGTGGGCCCGCTGCCTCGGGTTGCGCCTGTGGCCGCACACGCTGGGCATCGTCGGCTGCTTCGGCTTCGCCTTGGCGATGGCGGGCGCACTGGGGGAGCGCTTGGTGCCGTCGCTCGCGGGTGGACTGTGCGTGGTGGCGGGGTTGGTGGCGGTGGGCTGGGTGTTTGGTGGATGGTGGGAGCGTTGGCGCGGAGGTGCTGGGGCGGTGCTGGTCGTGGGACTTGGTTCGATCGTCCTTGGTCTCGCTCCGAGCGCAGGCTTGTTGCTCGGGCGGCCGCTCGAGGCCGATTGGGCCGCATGGACCCTGCAGGCCTCGCCTCTGGTGGCGACGCTCGCCGCCGCGGGCGTCGATGTCCTGCGGCATCCACTGGTCTACGACTCGGCCACCACGAGCCTGTCTGGGCCGTGGTCGTCGTGGGCCGAAGGCTCGCTTGCCCCGGCGGTCGCCTTTGTGGGAACATGGAGCCTCGCTTGGTGGCAAGAGCGCCGCGCCCGCGTGGCGTGGTTCGCCTCCGGCGGGATCGCTTGAGCCCTGGGGCGTCGCCGACGCGCTGGGTGCGCGCAGGCGGGCCACGCATCAACCGCGCGCACGACCAGACCACCCCCAGGACTCGCTGATCCCACCGAGATGGCGCTGCACAAGTACTTCTGCACCTTCCCGCAGGAACTGATCTCCGAGCCCATCATCAGCCATACGCTGGGCGAGAAGTTCGGCGTAGTGCCCAACATCCGCGCGGCGAGCATCACCGACACCATGGCGTTGGTGGCGGTGGAGATCGAAGGCGAGGAGGCGGCGATCCAACTTTCGGTCGCCTACTTGAAGGAGCGCGGGGTCAGCGTCGAGGAACTCACCGACGGTCCGAAGGGCTGAGGTCGTGCGACGTCGCGCGGCTCGTCCGGGGCCCGAGGCGTGCCTGCGCACGCCCCGCGTGCATCTCGTCGGGCGCATCGCCGCCTGCACCTGCTTCGTCTTGGCGTCCTGCTTCGCGCCGGCGCGTCCGCGCGAGATGAGTTGGCCGGTGCCGCAAGGTGGCGCGGTGGTGAGCGAGCACCCGCTCGCCACCCAAGCGGGCATCCGCGTGCTCGAGCAGGGCGGCAATGCGGCCGACGCGGCGGTCGCCACCGCCTTCGCGCTGGCGGTGGTGTTGCCGCGCGCCGGCAACCTCGGAGGTGGCGGCTTCGCTTTGCACGCCGACCACGATGGCGACGCGCTGTTCCTCGACTTCCGCGAGACGGCGCCGCTGGCCGCGCGGCCCGAGGCGTACTTGGACGCGCAGGGACGCTTCGTCCCCGAGCGCGGCGCGCGCGGGCCGACCGCCGTGGGCGTGCCGGGCTCGCCAGCGGGCTTGCACGCCTTGTGGAGCGCCGCCGGCTCGGGACGCTTCACCTTCGCGCAGCTGGTCGAGCCGGCGATCCTCCTGGCGCGCGCGGGGTTCCCGGTCGATGCCGACTTGGCGCGCGACCTCGCATCGTCAAGCAATTTTGACAAGTTCAACGCGGCCGCGCGCGCCGTGTACGCCCCCGGCGGCAAGCCGCTCCTCGAAGGCGAGCGCCTGGCGCAACCCGACCTCGCGCGCACGCTGGAGCGCTTGGCCGCGCGCGGTCCGGCGGAGTTCTACTCGGGCGAGACGCGCGAACTCGTGCGCGCGGAGCTGGCGCGCACGCCGTGCGCCGCGCCGGAGAAGGGCGGCTGCGTCGCGCCCGATGGACGCGACTGGCTCGCGCCCGCGGACTTCGAGTCGTATCGCGTCGAACGGCGCGAGCCGCTCGTGGGTTGGCATCGCGGGTTCGAGATCCTGACGGCTCCGCCGCCTTCCGCCGGGGGCTTCGTGCTGCTGCACGTGCTTGGCGTGCTCGAGGGCTTCGCCCCGCCATCGGCGACCCCCGACGCGTCGTGGTGGCACCGCTTCCTCGAGGCGACGCGCAGCGCCTACGCCGAACGCGCGCGACACTTCGGCGACCCGGCCGGAGGCGTGCCCGTGGACCAACTGTTGGCGCCCGCGCGCCTGGCCGCGCGCCGGGTGGCGATCGGACCGCGCGCGGATCCCGCGCTCGAGGCCACACCGCTCGCGCCGCTCGAGGGCCAGGAGACGACGCACATCTGCGTCCTCGACGCGGCGGGTGGCGCCGTCAGCTTGACCACCACGCTGAATTCGAGCTTCGGCAGCGGCATCCTCGTCGGCGGCGCGGGCTTCCTGCTCAACGACGAACTCGACGACTTCACGCTCGCCGCCGGCAGCGTCAACGGCTACGGCCTCGCTGGCTCGGACAAGAACACGATCCGGTCGGGTCGCCGTCCCTTGTCCTCGATGACCCCGACGATCGTGCGCCAAGGCGGCAACGCCAACACGTTGGTCGTCGGCGCGCCCGGCGGTCCGCGCATCCCGGTCGCCGTGCTGCAGGTGCTCGTGCGTGCGCTCGAGTGCGGGTTGCCGCTCGAGGACGCCATCGCCGCGCCGCGGCTGCACCAGCAGCACTCGCCCAGCCACTCGCTCTTCGAGCAAGGCTTCGACCCCGCGCTGCTCGAGGAGTTGCGCGCGACCTTCGGCCACGAGCTCAAGCCCGCCGCGGGCCACCTCGCCCTCGTGGGCGCCATCCATCTCGATGCACCCGGCGCCAAGCCGAGCGCCGTCCACGATCCGCGCCGCACCGGCTTGGGCGCGACCACGAAGCGCTGAACGCGCGTTCCACCTCGCGGTCAAGCCAGCTTGCGCGGCGAGCGCCTCGTCGAAGGTTGCGCAGTCGCAGCGCTCAGGCGTGGTCAGGAGCGTGGCCGGCTGCCGCGCGTTGCGCGACTTCGATCATCGCGCCAGCCGCGCTCCGGTGCCGCAGTTCGCCCGGGCGTGGCGGCCGAGTCGACGCCTTGCCATCCAGCACGTCGGCCAAGGCCCACGCCGAGGCGGCCAGAGGTTCGTCGAAGGCGAGTTCGCCCGTCAGCGGCGCGAGCGTCGTGGCGGCGACGCGCGGCAGGAAGTAGTCGCTTTCGGGCGCGGAACCGGAGCGCGCGGTGCCCGGCGCGACCTGCGCGCTACGCGGCATCGGGCGCCAAGGCTCTTCGCCGCCGGCGCGGCCGATGCGCACCATGCCGCGGCACAGGCGGCAACGCGCGAAGCGCGGCAAGTAGCTGGCAGGGATCTCGTACGAGGCGCGGCAGTCGTCGCAGCGGCCGAGGCGGTGTTGCATGAGGGTCGCGATCGGGTCGGGTCCAGGGGGCTGCTGGAACGATGCCGACCGTACGGTCGCCGCAAAGTGGTTGCAACAGGGTGGTTGCGAGCGCCTTGAATCCCGAGCGAAAGCCGCTGCTCCGGCGCTTACGATCCCGCGCCATGGACGCCTCCGCCCCCTCCCGCGCCGCTCGCGCCACGCCGGCTGCGGGGCGTTTCGAGCTGGTCTGCCCCTACAGCCCGATGGGGGACCAGCCCAAGGCCATCGAGAGCTTGTCGCGCGGGCTCTTGGCGGGCGCGCCGCACCAGACCTTGCTGGGCATCACGGGCTCGGGCAAGACCTTCACC
>SXXH01000298.1 GCA_005789645.1 Planctomycetia bacterium | reverse complement strand
GCAGCGTGGTCTGGGGCATGCCCGGCTTCGTGGCGCGTTCCGGCCTCGCCGACAAGGTGCTGCCGCTCGAGCAGGTCGCCACCGAGATCGAAGCGCGCACGCTGGAACGGCGCGCCGCGATCGCCGGATGAATCGCGGGCAACCACGCCGATCCGTCAAACAAAATTGACAGCCGCGCGCCGCGCCGGTCGCCTCAGAACGAGTCGACCGCCTCGAGTTCGGTCAACAGCGCCGCCAGCGCCCGCAACGCATCCGTGGTGGTGAACACTCCGAGCAACTTGCCGTCGTGCGCCACGACCGCGCTGCCGAGACGCTGCTCCGCCATGTGCGCCACGACGCGCCGCAAGTCGTCTTCGGCCTCGACTTGGTAGACGTCGTGCACCATCGCCTCCTCGACCAGGGTTTCGTGGGGATCCGAGGCGCACAACGATTGGATCAGGTGGATGTCCCGTTGCGACAGGATCCCCACCACCTTCCCCGCTTCGACCACCGGCAAGTGCCGCACCTCGTGCAGCCGCATCCGGCGCGACGCCTCGGCGATGGTCTCCTGCGGTCCCACGACGACTAGGACGCGGGTCATGTAGTGCTCGATCGTCAACGGTACGCGGCTCATGGTCTGGGGCTCTCCTTCGGCCTTGGGGCCATTGGAGAATGGAACGGGGCGGGAAGCGCCGGACCAGAGGGCGCAGGGGGGCGGGGGTGGAGTGCGAATCCGATGCTGGTCCCCCTCGTTGTGCGCGACTGGATGCGAAATCCGGCCGAACTTGCTCCGTCGACCCGGCGCGGAGCGTCCTAGTTCAAATGGGAATCAAGCGATGGGCACCCCGCCCGAGGTCCGGCAGCCGCTCTGGCGTGATACAGGCGCAAGCGCAGGGCCCCGGCAGGCTCTAAGGCGACAATTTGGAGAGCAACCCTCTGGGGACGCTCCAATTGCTGCCGCGCATTAGGTCCGCGAAGGTCCGCGCTCGAACGAACTGCACGCTCTCGCCGCGGGCGGCGTTTGCTCTTCGTGCTCGAAGGTCACCGGACCTTGGTCACCGTGTCTGGGTTGCACAAGTGCTTCGGAGCTTGGCTTGGACTGAGGGACCAACCAAGCATCCCATTCTGCATTGAACGCAGTCGGACTCTCAGACGTGGCAGGTCCGCAGGAATGACCTCAAAGCTTTACCCCACAATTCCTTATGAGCGTGGCGGCCGCGCACAATCAAGGGGGCCAGCATCCCTGCAAGCGTTCTGCACGATTTGCCCTTATTGCACGAATTCCGACCCGCAGGCCCGAATACTCCTCCAAGCCATGCAGACAACTCGAGCCCGCGCGCGAACCATTTACGTGGAGGCCCGTCTCGGCGACCATCCCGTCGCCATCCAGGGCCGCAAAGGCAATCGTGATCTCCCGTTCCAGCGAGTACGCCATCCGTGCCCTGACCTTTCTGGCCATGGAGGGCGATGGACGCCACCACTTGGCGCGCGACATGGCGGAACGATTGGGGATTCCCGCCCCGTTCCTCGGGAAGGTCCTCCAACCGCTCGTGACGAGCGGGTTGCTGCATAGCCAGCGTGGGCGCAGTGGCGGATTCAAGCTCGCCAAGGCCGCCAAGGACGTGCGGCTGGTCGACATCGTGAACACGCAGGAAACCCTGCATCCGGCGGACACCTGCCTGCTCGGGCAGAGCGAGTGCCGCGATGAAGGGGCCTGTCCGCTGCACGCGTATTGGACGAACACGGCGCGCGCCTTCCACGCGCGGCTGCGCGAAACCAACCTGCAGGAGTTGATCGAGTTCCGCGCCACCCACCCTGGTTGCGCCTACCCGGACCAAGCGCTCGATCGCGTGGCCCGTGCGCGTGGCGCTGCGCAGGAGTCGAGCGCGGTGCCGGCCTGACCGCCGCGCGAGCCCGATTCGAATCGGCGCGCGCCGCCCCCGCAGTCGCGGGAGGCGGCGCGCGCCGTGCTTGTCAAGCCGATTGGACAGATCTCAGCTGCCGCGGATCTTGACCTTGCCAGTGGGCGTCGGCTCGATCTTCGGCACGACGACCTCCAGCACGCCGTTCCTGAAGGTGGCGGCGACCATGTCGGCTTCGACGCGCGCGTTGCGCGGCAGCGGGATCGAGCGGCGGAACGATCCGTAGCGCGATTCGACGCGCACCCAATCGCCCTTCTTGCTCTCCTCCTCGAAGCGGCGCTCGCCCGAGATCACGAGGCTGTCGCCGCGCGTCTCGACGCAGATGTCCTTCTCCTGCATCCCAGGCAACTCGCAGGTGACGGTCCACTGCTTGTCGTTCTCGGCGATGTTGACGGGCGGAACCAGCGACTCGCCGAAAAGCGACGGCAACCGCCGCGGAACGGCCAAGCCGGACTCGAAGAAGGGCTCGAACATCTGTTCGAAGGTGTCGCGGATGTCGCGGATGTCGGCGACTTGCTCGTTGGAACGTTGGCGGAAGGGCATGATCTTCATGGATTCGTTTCCTCGTGCGCATGCACCAATGCATGCATGCGCTGGATCATGCGGCGCGCGCGGCGATCCCGACATTCGCAGCGGATCGAAGGCCACGGCCTTCGCGTGCGTAGGAGGTTCAACAAGCGACGGGCTCCAGCGCAACTCCCAGTCGGCACGCCAGCGAAGGCGACAGCCAGCGTTCACCGGCGGCCAGCGCGTCGATGGCGCGCGGCAATTCGTCCGCGACCGCCTCCACGTCGAGCACGCCCTCGAGATCCGCGGCGAGCGCGTGGCGCGCTTCGTGCTCGTCGAGAGCCGCGGCGAGGACCAGCAGCGAACCACCGCTGGTGCGCAGCCGACAGCACAGGTCGAGATCGAGTCGTGGCAACACCACGATCAGCGGCCGCGTGTCCTTCAGCTCGCAACAGCACGAGGAGACGGTCAACGGCCGCCCGCCGAGTGTGCGCCGCAGGAGGAGCGCGAAGGACAGCGAGAGCAGGCTTCCATCGGACGGCATCCACAGCGTGGGCACTTCGCGCATGCAAGCAGGATCGTCACCGGTCGCGCGATCCGGTACAGGCTTGCGTGCGTAGCCGACGACCAACGGATCCGTAGGCGAAGCGCGCGAGCGGTACGGCCGAAGTCGTAGATCGCGCGCGCGCCTTCGCCGCGACTCGCGCGCCTCAGGCGCCCAGCAAGCCTTCCTTGATGGCGAGGATGGCGAGCTCAGCGGGCGAGTGGCAATCGAGCTTGCGTTGCAGGTTCTCGCGGTGCTTCTTGGCCGTGCTGACGGTCATGCCCAACTGCTTGGCGACCTCCTTGTTGGCCTTGCCCAAGGCCAGGAGCTGGAACACCTCGCGCTCGCGGGGCGTGAGCATCTCGATGCGGCTGCGCGTGGCGGGGCCGCTGGGTTCGCCGCGCGACGGACGACGCAAGAGCGCGCCCGCCACCTTGGGAGACAAGTAGGCTTGGCCCTTGGAGACGCTTTCCAGCGCCAAGGTCAGCTCGGCCGGATCGGAGTCCTTCGACAAGTAGCCGTCGGCGCCCGCCTTCAACGCCTGGTCGACGAAGCTCTCGCCTTCGTGGTGGGTCAGCATGACCACCTTCACCCGCGGGTGCGCCTCGCGGATCAGCGGGATGGCGTCGATGCCCGACAGCCCCGGCATGGTGATGTCGAGCACCACGATGTCGGGGCGCAGCTCGCCGATGCGCGCCACCGCCGAACGCGGGTCGCCAGAGTCCCCCACCACGGCGAAGCGCGGATCACGACCGAGCAAGCTCTTGAATCCAGCGCGGATCATCATCTGGTCGTCGACGAGGTAGACACGGATCGGGGAAGCGTTCACAGGAGTTCCAAGGATGCTCATGATGTCGTGGTCGCGGTGGTTGGTGGTCGCGGTGGTTGGTGGTCAGAGCCGATTCGGCCAGAGACGGATCGAGAAGCGCGCGCCGCCCGTGGGTGCGCTGCCCACATCGATGGTGCCGCCGTGGGCCTCGACGATCTTCTTGCAGATGGGCAGGCCGAGGCCGGTGCCTTGGGACTTGGTGGTCACGAATGGACGGAAGACCTCCTCGCGCTTGGACTCCGGAATGCCCGGCCCATGGTCGTCGACCACGACGCGCGCTCCATCTCCGCTCCGCTCGGCGCGCACGACGACCTTGGCTCCCGGGCCTTGCGCGTCGAGCGCGTTGATCACGAGGTTCGCCAGCACCTCCTCGAACAGCGCCGGGTCGAGTTCGAGGCGCAAGTCCTGCGGCGCGACCTCGACGCGCACATCGGCTCCGAGCTTGACCACGTGCAGGCGCAAACGCGCGATGCAGCCCTCGAGGAACTGGCGCGCTTCGACCGGAACGGTCTTGAGCTGCACGGGCTTGGCGAACGACAGCGTGCCGCGCATCAGTTCCTGTAAGCGCTGCATGCGCGTCGCGAGGTCCTCCAGCACGACCTTGTGCTCGGCGCCCAGTTGATCGGCCACCGCGCGCAAGGCGACGTTCACGGCCGTGATGGGGTTCTTGATCTCGTGCACCAGCACCGCGGCCGACTCCCCGACCTGCGCCAAGGCGCGCAGCATCGACGTCTCGGCTTGTTGGGCGCGCTTCTGCTCCGTGATGTCGCGGCCTTCGGGGATGAGGTACTGGACCGCGCCCTGCCCATCCCGCACGGGCGTGATGGAGAAGTCGATCTCGATGCGTCGACCGTTGGGGCCGGAGATGACCAGTTCATCGCGCACGATGACGCCGGTGCTGGCGCGTTCGACCAGCGCCTTGATGCGCTCTGGCCCGGAGTTCGTCGCTTGCCACCAGGGACCTTCCCAGAACTTGAGTCCGAGCACCGCCTCGCGCGGCGTCCCGGTGGCCTGCATGGCGGTCG
Source organism: Planctomycetia bacterium (assembly GCA_005789645.1). GTDB lineage: Bacteria > Planctomycetota > UBA1135 > UBA1135 > SXXH01. The sequence goes on along the minus strand of SXXH01000298.1, from coordinate 14,458 downwards.
CGTTGGCCTCGAGCAAGGTGCCATCGGGCGCGAGCAGGCCCATGAACTGCAAGGTCCCGTCGAAGACGGCGCGGAAGCGCGCTTCGCTTTCCTGCAGCAGATGCTCGGCGCGCCGTCGTGCATCCACGTCGCGGAAGCTGCCGAGGAAGACGACCTCGTCGCCGGGCAGCACCGCCTGGCTGACCGACAAGTCGGCGAGGAAGGTCGAGCCGTCCTTGCGCTGCACGGCGAACTCGCGCGTGCGTCCGATGATGTGCGTGATTCCAGTGCGACGCCACGCATCCAGATACCCGTCATGGGCCGACTTGTGGGGCTCGGGCATCAGCACGCGGATGTTCAGGCCCGACAGTTCCTCTTGCCCCCAACCGAAGACGCGCTCGGTCGATTCGCTGGCGAGCAGGATGCGACCGCGTTGGTCGATGGCCACGAGCGGATCGAGGCTGGAGCGCACGAGCGCACGCAGCAGTGCCAGTTCCGCATCGCGATCGGCGTAGGACTTCGCCTTGGGCGTCTCGAGGGTGGGATCGTTCATGCCTACCGGATATCCACGAAGAACGGCGCCGCCCACTCCTGCGGAGCTCGCGCCTGGTTCGGATATCGTAGTTGCGCGCGTGTCCTTGCCTGTCACGAGGGCGAGAATAGGGTGCTTGTCAGACCCGCGCATGGGACCTAGGACGCAGGAGGGAACGCACTTGTGCGTAGGACTCAGGGGATGCTGGCCCCCTTCGTTGTGCGCGAGTGTCAGGGGGAAATTCGGCCCGCCTGCTGCCGGGAGCACACCGGCGCGCGTCTAGTTTCAATTGGGCCGCGCAGGTGGACCCAGCCCGAGGCCCGGAGAGATGGCTTCCGGGAGCCTGGACAGCTAGCCCGGCATCAGGTGCGGGTCTTGGCTAGACCGCGGCCGGAGGGCGGGCGCGCGTACTGCCGAGGTACAGCCTAGGAGGACTTCGACGCGCGTGCGCGAAGGTCCTCGTCAGCAGGCCAGGTGGGTGCTGGGAGGCTACGACACACCACTCGCTGCCAGCGTCATGGGAGGCGCATCCAGAGCGTGTGCGCGCGTGCCGTCGCCCGCAACTTGGCGGAAGTCCCATGCTCCAACTACTACTTGGACGCTGGCGGGGAGATGCGGTGCAGCACCCCGACCGCCAATTTTCGCAACACGAACGCGCAGACGGCTGCCACGCACCCGGTGGCGCGCACAACGAAAGGGACCAGCATCTAGCGTGGCGCTTCGATGCGCAACTCGCGCGTCTCCCCCGGCGCCAGCGGCGCGATCGGCACTGACCCGGTGAGACGCCCATCAACCCCGAACGGTGCGATCGAAAGCAGCACGCCCGCCGGCGCCACCGCCCGCGCGGACATCCACCCATCCCTGGCATCCGCCTCGAGGCGCGCAACGGCCCCACCCGACTCGTCGACGAGCCATGCTTGCCAATGCGACTCGAAGGGACGTCCGCGTCCATCTTGGGCCACCTCCAACCTGACCAGGCTCTTCGGTGTCGCCTCGATCACGAAGGTCGTCTCGGGGGCGATCAGGCGCAGTCGACGCTCCGCGACCGCGACGGCGGAGCTGGGGGCGGAACGCAAGAGCCATTCGCCTTCAGGCAAGTCGAGGCTCGCGACTCCGGGAGGGGCCTGGCGCCAGCCATGTTCGCCCTCGGCGAGTCGCAGCTCGAGCGCGGCCTGCTCGGCCCCCACGAAGCTCGTGCGCACCCGGGGCGGGAGATCGAGCTGCAACGCCTCGTGCGGCGCCACGACTCGCGCCACGGGCCACAGGTCCTCGATCAGCAACTCGTGCGCGCCTGCCTTGACGAGCAAGTCGAACCTCGCGGCCCAACCACCGGGCTGGCGCTCGGGAGCGCCGAGCGGCGCGCGATCGACGCGACCGCCGCCGACGAGCGCCAAGGTGAAGCGGCGTGGTTTGTCCATCCACGAAGGATGGATGCGCAACTCGCCCACCAGCCCGACCGCAGGATCGCCGCGCGTGACGCCGCTCGGCGCGTCCAAGATCGCGCGCGACTCCAGTCCGGGCGCCAGGATCGTTCGCGACATCTCGGCCGCGCCGAGCCCCGTCGTTTGGATGACATGCTCGCCCGGCGCGAGGCCCTCGAAGAGGACTTCCTCCGCCCAAGGGACGCGCGCCACGACCTGCTCGCGACCTGCGACGAGTCTAGCCACGACCAGCTCGTCGACGGCCGTCCCCGCCAAGGCGCGCGCGTCGACGACGAGCGTGCAAGCCGGCTCGAGGGCCAGCGTGGCGGACGACTCGGCGCCTCGCACGAGATCGATGCGGCCCCAAGCGCGGCCTGGCGCGCGCACCCAAGCCGTCGCAGGCGAGTGCCAGCGGCGCCGCGGTGGATCGGGCAGGACCAACGGCGAACGCGCGTCGCGCGCCACACCGTAGCGCGTGGGCGGCAAGAGCAGGCCCTCGGCTTCGCGCGACTGCAGGCCGCAGACTTCGACGCCCTCCAAGTCGGCGCCATCCTCGGAGGCGACGACGCGCAGGCGCCACGGTTCCAGCAAGCGCAGCTCGACCAGCGGCGGCGGCGACCCGGGCTCGATGGGCGCGAGCGGCGCGACCACAGTCGCTGGAGCACCTTGCAGCTGCGCGCTTCGGGGCCACAACCGCAAGCCTCGCGGCCCGTCGAGGCGATAGCGCCCGTCGCGGATCGCCGCCTTGCGCTCGCGCAAGAGCTGGCCATCGGCGGCGAGCTCGTCGAACCACAGCTCGCCGCGCGCCGCGTATCGGCCATCTACGAGGCGCACCTCGCCGCCGTCGAGCTGCGGCTCGGAAGTCGCCTCGCGCGCGATCGGCGCGGCGAGCGGCGGCACCTCGCGCGATGGCGCCGCGTCGGGAAAGGTCGCCGGGCGCGCTGGCGCAGGCCTCTTGCCCTCGTACCAAGCCGCGACGAAGATCGCCGCTGCGATCAACCCGAGGTACGGCAGGAAGCGACGCATGCGCCGAGGCTAGGCCGCGCGGGCTCGAGCGACAAGCCCGCGCGCCGAGCGCGCTCGCGTCAGGCGAGCACCGTCCACAGGCCGAGTCGCCCCTCGTGCACCAGGTGGTCCAACCACAAGTTGGCCAGCTTCTCCTGGGTCGAATTGGCGCGCAGGCGCTGCAGGAGGTTCTCGAAGTCGACGCGGTCGAGCTCCTGGTCCTGGTTGAAGCACGAGAACACCGGCGCGGCCTCCTTGCCGGTCGCCGGATCGACCTGCTTGCAGAGGCATTGCGCGCAGATCTCCTTCATCATGCACTGCATCGGCGCGTTGATGCTGCCGATGGCGACATGTCCTTCCTTCAAGTGGGGCCGCAGCACGCCGCGGCGCGACTCCTTGACGGCGTTCATCATGCGATCGGAGCCGATGACGATGAGGCGCTCGGCGTCCTTCAACGCGATGGGCATCGCGCCGAACTCGCCGCTGGCGTAGGCGAGCATGGCCTGCACGACGTTGCCGCGGAAGTGGCGGTCGTGCGGGCGATCGGGGTTCGTGGCGATGGCCTCGCCGGCGTCCGTCGACCACACGACCACATCGGCGGCCGACTCCATCTCCTCGCGCTTGTACAGATCCTCGCCCTTCTTGAAGGCGGCGAAGTACACGACGCGATTGCCCTTCCTGCGCAGCGCGCGCCCGATGGAGAACAGCACGGCGTTGCCCAGTCCCCCGCCCGCGAGCACCACCGTCTCGCCTTCGGGGATCTCGGTCGGCGCGCCGGTGGGTCCCATCACGACGACCGGCTCGCCTGGCTGCAGCAACGCGCACAAGCGCGAAGTCACGCCCATCTCCAGCACGATCATCGACAAGAGGCCCCGCGCGGGATCGGTCCACGCGCCGGTGAGCGCGATGCCCTCGAGGGCCAGCGTCGTGCCGGCCACGGTGGCGGAGCGCGATTCGAAGTTCTGCAGGCGGTAGAACTGCCCAGGCTCGAAGTTCCTCGCTTGCGCGGGCGCGTGCACGACCACCTCGGTGATCGTCGGCGTGAGGCGGTTGACCGCCACGACCTTGGCGTCGAACTCCGCATGCAGCCGCCCGAGGTGCGCGCTCCAGGCCGCGTCGCGCCGCGCCTGCGCCTCGTCCGAACGATCCAGCGTGGCGAGCGCGCCGGCGAACTGCGCCACGACGGCGTGGTATCCATCGCGCGCCGAAGCCATGGCCTTGACGACGTTGCCGGCGTAGGCGGGGTGATTGTCGCCGTAGACGCTGACTGTGCGTCCGTCCTTGACATGGCTCGTCAGGAACGCGGCTCCATCGCCGTCCTTGCCGCGCTCGACGACCTTGAAGCCGCCCTCTGATACGCGGCCGACCTGGAAGTAGCTGCCGCGCTTGTCGAGCCCGAAGGTGCCGGGGCGCTCGCGCTCGTAGGTGACGTTGGGCGCCGTGCCCGCGGCGACCAGCACCGTGCCGGCCGCCATCTCGACCATCTCGCCGCTGGCGTGCCACTTGCCCTCGGAATCCTTCTTCTGGCGCTCGAACACGATGGCGCGCACCGCGCCATGGCGGTCGAGCTTCACCTCGACGGGCGACATGTTCTCGACGAAGGTGATGCCCTCCTCGAGCGCCTTGGCGACCTCTTCGTGGTTGAGTCGATACGCCGGCGAGTCCTCCATGCCCTTGCGGTAGGCGAGGCGCACGCCGCCCCAGGCGCGCACCAGGCGCTGGAAATCGGGCTCCGAGCCCGCCGCCTTGGCGCGCGCGCGCTCGGCGATCACGGCCTTGCCGTGCTCGAGGAACTCGGCGAGGTGCTCGCGTTCCTCCTCGCCGAAGAAGCGCTCGATGTTCGCCTGGCCGAAGCGCGCGACGAGCGTGGCGTGGCGCCGCGCCATCTTCTCGACCTGCAACGGATAGTACGCCAGCGACTCCGTCGCCGTGTCGATGCCCGTCAAGCCGCCGCCGATCACGACCACCGGCAAGCGCAGCTGCAGGCAGGAGAGCGAGTCCTCCTTGAACGCGCCCGACAACTGCAGCGCCATCAGGAAGTCCGAGGCCTTGCGGATGCCGCGCGCCAGGTTGTTCTTCATCTCGACGATCGTCGGCGTGCCCGCGCCCGAGGCGATGGCGACATGGTGGAAGCCGAGCTTCCAGGCCGACTCGAGGTCGAAGGTGCCGCCGAAGCGCACGCCGCCGAACAGCTCGAAGTTCGCGCGACGCAGCAGCGACAAGTACGGAAGCGTGAGGAAGTTCTTGTCCCAGCGCACGGTGATGCCGTACTCGGAGACACCTCCGAAGCCGAGCAGCACGCGCCGATCGAGGTCGCGCTTGATCTGCGCGTAGCTCTCGACGGGGACCGGCGGAACGACCGCATCGACCGGCTGCAGGCGACCGGACACGGACTTCTGCAGCGGCTCGACCTTGAGGCCGTCGACGCCGACGACGCCGAAGCCCTCGTTGGCGAGGTAGTGCGACAGCGTGTAGCCCGCGGGTCCCATGCCGACGACGGCGACGTTGATCCCGTTGTAGGGCAGCGCATACGGGCGCTTCTCGCGCAAGGGATTCCAGCGCGTGAGGAACAGCCAAATCTCCGGGCCCCACGGCATGTCGAGCACGTCCGTCAGCACCTTGGTCTCGATCAACGGGATGTTGACCGGTTCCTTGGCCTGGTAGATGCACGCCTTCATGCAGTCGTTGCAGATGCGATGGCCGGTGCCCGGGCACATCGGGTTGTTCACCATGACCAGCGACAACGCGCCGAGCGGATCGCCCTCGGCGTAGAGCGCGTGCATCTCGCTGATGTGCTCGTCGAGCGGGCATCCGGCGAGGTCGATGCCCAACGGATTCCTGGCCAGCTTGCCGCTCTTCTTGTCGAACAGGCCCTTGGAGCACGAGTCCTTCTCGCGCTCGTGGCAGAAGACGCACTGGTCGACCTCGGCGAGCACCGACTTGTCCGTCCCGCGCGGATCGGTCAGCTTGAAGCCGTCGCGCAGGCGCTTGTGCTCCGGCAGGCCCTCGATCGCCTCGGGCAGGTCGGCGTGCGGACGCACGTGGTGCACCAACCCATGCGCGAAGTCGAGGTCCTTCATCTCGCGGAACATGCGCCAACCGGAGCATTCGCCCGCGTCCTTCATGGCCTTCAGGCAGGCGGCCAGCGTCTCGAGCGCGGCCCCCGCGGTCGTGCCCGCCACCGGCGCCTCGGGGGCCAGCGACAGCAGCGGCCACACCTTGCCCGCGAACCGCTCCTCGGCGTCCGTGTCCACCCCCGGCGTGCCGGAGAGCCGCTCGAGCAAGGACTGGCCCGCCTTGCGCGCCGCCTCGGCGGCCATGGCATCCTGCTGGACCACGCGGCGCATCTGCTTCTTCACGAAGCCGTTGCGCACCTTGTAGACGATTTGGCGATCGAGCAGCGACTGTCGGCGCTGCTGCGCGTAGTCCGCGAGCCGGAACAGGCGCGCCACGAAGGTGGACACATGGCGCGAGACGCGGATCAGCAGCTCGCCCTCGGCGGGCCCCTTCTGGCGGTCGCGATGATCGACGTGCGCCAACCACCGCGCGTGCAGTTCGGCGTCCCCTGCGGCGAGCTCCCGCAGGAAGTCGGAATGCAAGTCCGCCAGCCGCTCGGGGCGATGCAGGTCGAGGAAGGTGTAGCCGGGGATCCCGAGCGCGAGCTCGTGGGAGGTGCGGGCGAGCGTGGTGTCCATCACAGGGGGGCCTTGGCGCCGCGCGAGACCGTCGGGCGGGGCGAAGGACGCCGCAGTCTAAGGACCGGAGTGCCCTCTACGCCATGGCGGTTGGGGGGCCAGCACCGAAGCCGCCCAGCGATCCGCGCAGGATGGTGGTCCAGTTGGCTGTTGGGCGACTCCGCAGGGTCGCCGCGCGCGCCGTGGAGGCTCTCGTGAAGGCATTGGGGCCGGGCCTGGCAGGCTCCGAGCGGCCCCCAACAGCCAACTGGACCACCATCCTCAGGGGTCGCGGGCCAAGAGGCGCGCCGCCGACTCGACCAAGTTGGTCAAGCGAGCCTCGTCCAGCACCGCCTGCGCATCGTTATGGATGCCGACCAGCGCCCACCAGCGGCCGCGCCCGTCCTTCAGCAGGAAGGCCAGGCACAGGACGCCCGGCTCCGAGCCACCCTTGAACCCGCTCCACTCGTGGCGCGCGGCGACCGCCGGCAAGCCGGGATTCACGGCCAAGATGGCGCGCAGCGGGGCGGCGGGCCCCTCCTCGGTGGCGCGACGCAACCAATCGAGAGTGCGCGCCAACTCGCGCGCCGAGGCGAACCACTCGACCGAGTCGATGCGCAGCGGACGCGAGAGGCGCGACAAGTCGAGCTGCTCGCCCGGCAAGGGCGCGGCGGCCCACTCTTCGAGGCGCGCGCGGCGCGCCGCCTGGTCGAGCTCTTCCCACGGCCTTTCCTCCAACGGTCCGCACTTGATGCGGAACATCTCCCCGGTCGAGAGCAAGGGCAAGTTGCGCGACGCGGACGCGAGGCCCAACGGCTCGAGCAGGGCCTCGACGCGACCGCGACCGAGCGCGTGCAGCAGGTGGTCGGTGGCGGTGTTGTCGCTCTCGGAGACCATGGCGGTGGCGAGGGTGAAGAGGGTCGCGGGCGCGCCATCGGGCCAGTCCTGCATGCGGCCCGAGGGCGGAGCCTTCCAGCGTCGATCGAGGCGGACCACCTCCGCGCCAGAGAGGCGCTTGGCGCGCACCTCGTCGACCAACGCGCCGAGGATCCAAAGCTTGAAGGCCGAGCCGATGGCGAGCGGTTCGTCGACGAGCCCCGCGCTCCGCCATGGCTCGGGACGCGTGTCAAGGGAACGGGACAAAGCGCCGGGCGCGGGCGCTTCGAGCAAGAGCGCGCAGAGGGCGGCGCGGCCCGGGAGGGCGCGCGTCGCGACGTCCAGCGCCCTCCAGTCGGCGTGCAGCTCCTGCGTCGCGGAGAAGTACAAGCCGACGACCTGGTGCGGGGACCGCGGCGAGATCGACAGGGTCGCCACCAGCACGCGGCCGCGCTCGAGCGCGAACTCGAAGCGCCCGGACCACGGACCATCGCGGCGCAACGGCGACACTTGGACCACTACGCCGCCCTGGCGGTGGATGCCCTTCGCCAGCGAGAAGAGGCGCTTCTCGGGCACGGCGGCGAGGAAGTCCGCGCCGAAGGCCCCGGGCTCCAACCGCGGCTCGGCGGCGATCAACGCGGCCACCTGGCGCGAACGCGCGTGCAACGGGTCCTCGACGACCGCGCTCGCGTCCACGGCGGGTCGCGCATCCTGCGCCCGCGGCGCGGCGAGGCAAGGCGTGCAGGCCATGGCCAGCAAGAAGGAAGTTCCACCGAACAGGGCGCGCGCAAGCATGGCGCCCAGCCTAGCGCCGAAGGAGCGAGTAGCGTTCGGTGTCCCATGTTGCCCCTCATCCCCGTCGCGGCGCTGCTGCTGGCGCTCGTCCCGGCCGGTCCTTCCTCGGGTCCACGATCCTTGGACGCCCTCGCACGGCCGGCTTGGCTCGGTGGCGACCAGTTGCTCGACGCCTCGGCCCAGCTCGCGGAGGCGCGCGCCTTGGCGCGTCGTGGCGACGCGGAGCTCGAGTTGCGCGCGTGGGAACGGCTGCTCGACCGCTGCGAGGCCCCGCGCGAGGCGCGCAGCGAAGCGATGGCGCGGGTCGGCGAGCTGCGCCGGCGCGTCGGGCCGGCGCACGCGGACACGCGCGACGCGAAGGGCTGGCGCACATTGGTCGTCGTGCTGCGCCGCGTCGAATGCGAGTACACGGACCTCGCCGGACGCAAGCAGAGCTACGCGGCGACGATGGGCGAGGACGATCTGCGCGGCATCCGGCTGTCGATGGAGTCCTTGGCGGACCATGTGCGCCAAGGCACCGGTGGAGTGCGCCGGCTCGACTGCGAATGGCGCATCGTCGATCGACCGCAACGCCGCTGGTCGGGAGACGCCAAGGACGGGTTCTGGCTCGCGCCTTGGGATGTGCAGGCCGAGCTCGCGCCGCTCGCGGCCGAAGCGCAGTACGAGTCGGTGTTCCTCTACGCCAAGTACGCCGAGTCGGGTCGCGCGTTGCCGCGCGCCTACGCCGGCTGCACCTACGGCGCCGACCTCGGTCTCGGCGGCGCGGGCTGGACGCACATGACTTGGACGCCCGACGCGCGCGCGGATGGCGAGATCGAACTGCACGAGTGGCTGCACCAGGCGGACTGGGCCTTCGCGCGGCGCTGCGGCTACCCGGACGCGTTCGTGCCCGATCCCGACGAGTCGCTGCCGCACGGTGTGCGCTCCGGGCAGAAGGGCATCGACTGGTGCCTCGCGGCGATGCGCGAGGACGTCACGCGCGGCATGTGGCACGAGTTGTCGCTGCGCGATCCGCTGCCGAATCCCTTCTCGCGCCGCGCGCTCGTCAAGTTCAAGCACATCGGGCCGGTCCCCGCCAAGGACGCGCGCGAAGCGCATGCAACCTCGTTCCTGCCCGAGCGCTCGCTCGCGCTGCGCGGCCGGCCGGAGGGCGCGAGCGCGGCGTGGCGCGAATTGGATCTTTCGCGCGCCGCGCTGCCGGCCGCGTCCGCCGTGGCCGCGCACTACCTCGGCACGCACCTGGAGAGCGACGCAGAGCGGCAGGCGATGCTGTTCCTCTCCTGCGACGCGCCGCTGAAGATCTGGCTCGACGGCGTGGAAGTGGCTGCGCGCGACGGCGGCGCGCGCGACGAGTGGCTCCCTCTGCGGCTCGCGCGCGGCGAGAATCGGTTGCTAGTCAAGGTCGTGGCCGGCCTCGCCGCGCCGAGCCTCGTGCTGCACCTCGCGGACGGCGCGGGCTCGCCCATCGCGGGAGTGGAAGCGCGCGTCGACTAGCCGCGTCCCAAGGTGCCGGGCGGAGACTCGACGAACGGCGCGATGGCCGCGAGGCGCTCACCGCGCGAACAGGAAGTCCGACTCGTCGGACCAGGCCATGTGGCGCATCAAGGGCACGAGGCGCGTTGCTTGCTCCACCAATCGTCCGGGCACGTCGGGCTCGCACAGGTGGGCGCGCGCCCCGCGTGGCGCGGGCACGCGCTGCTCCACCGACAAGGCGTGCTCGGCGGGCTTGTAGTACTTGAGGAACTGTTCGAGCTGCAGGGCGTCGAGCTTGCCGCAGACCCACTCGCCCTTCCAATCCGCCAGGCGCAGCACGAAGCCCTCGAGCTGGTTGAGCTGGTCGCGCCACGGCTTGACGCCTTCCGCCTTGACGCGGTTGACGAGGTTGGTGCCGTCGAACCACGCGTCGGCGTGCACCCGCAGCGAAACTTCCAAGGCCTCCGCCTCGAGCGCCACGCACAAGTAGGCGTTGCGGTACGCGGCGTCGAGGTCCTTGGCGAGGTCCGCACCCAGCACGGACTTGAGCTTCTTCTTGGCCGCCTTGTCGCGCATGGCGTAACCCCACAGCCGCCGCACCTGCATGCCGTTGAACACGCTGGGTTGGTGCAGGCTCGAACGCGCCTCGAGCGCCAAGCCGGCCTCGCCGCAGCGCGCCACCAGCACCTTGGCGAGCGAGAGCAGCTTGCGCCGCGCAACCAGGCGCCGGTCGTTGTACTGCGGGTCGCGCGACAGGCCGCTCGACAAGCAGTGGAAGTCGCCATCGTCGAAGGCCGCGAGCTCGAGGGGCGCCGCCGGTTCCGCATCGTCCTTGGTCTTCGCCATCGCTCCTCGCTTCGTTTTCCGCGTGCCGACTGTGGCGGTCCGCTCGCGCGCGAGACTAGCATCGGTGCGGCCATGCGCTTCGCCCACTTCGAATTCGACCCCGCCGCCGACAAGCTCGGCGAAGGGCCGCAGTCGGAGGTCTTCCGCGCCGTCGACACGCGCCTCGGGCGCGTCGTGGCGCTGAAGATCCTGCGCGCGCACGTCGAGATCGATCCGTCGGCCGACGACCGCTTCCTGCGCGAGGCGCGCCAGACCTCGAGCCTCAAGCACCAGAACATCGCGGTGGTGTACGAGTACGGCCACGACCATGGCACCTCCTACATCGCCATGGAGCACCTCGAGGGCCGCACCCTCGACAAGATCCTCAAGGAGCAGCAGCTCGGCCTCGAGGAGGGCGTGCGCATCGCCCAAGGCGTGTGCTCGGCGCTGGCGCACGTGCACGAGAAGGGCATCGTCCACCGCGACTTGAAGCCGGGCAACATCATGGTGCTGGCCGACGGCGGAGTGAAGCTGCTCGACTTCGGCATCGCGCGCGCCAAGGACGAGCTGCGCATCACCCAACAAGGGATGCTCGTCGGCACCGTGCTGTACATGGCGCCCGAGCAGGTGCGCGGCCAGGACGTCACCACCGCCACCGACGTGTTCTCGCTGGGCGCGGTGCTGTACCACGCCTGGACCGGGCAGCTGCCCTTCCCCGGCCGCAGCTTCCCCGAGGTCTACATGGCGATCCTCGAGGCGCGGCCGCGGCGGCCCTCGGAGGCGCGACCGGGCCTGCCGGGGCCGCTCGAGCAGTTCCTGCTGCGCTGCATGGCGCCGGAGGCGTCCGAGCGCCACGCCGACGCGCGCGCGGCGCTGGCGGCGCTCAACGCGGCGGCCGACATGGTGCTGGGCGGAGATTCGGGTGGCGCGACGAGCCTTGGCAGCCTCGCGATCCAGCCCGCCGAGCTGGTGGGTGGAGGCACGAGCGCCGCGCAGGCGTTCGCCGACGCCTTGCGCGCCGACCTCTCGTCCGAGCTCGAACGCGTCAAGGGACTCTCCGTGGCCAAGACCGCCGACGCGCAGGCCGACCACGAGCTGTCGCTCTCGCTCGAGCTCTCGCCGTCCGCCGGCGCGTGCGAGTGGACCTTGGCCACGCGCACGGTCGCGGGGGTCGAGCGCCACTCCGAGCGCGTCGAGTACCGCTCGGCGGACGAGTGGGAGCTGCAAGGCGGACTCGCGCGACTCGTGGCGCGCGGCGCCAAGAAGCGCCTGCAGGAAGTCTCGCTGCTGCCGGCGGCGCCGGTGCGGGACGCGGCCGCGTCGGTGCGCCACGCCAAGCACGCGCACAACCTGCTGCACCGCGGCACGACCAAGCACCTGATGGCGGCCATCAGCTCGTTCCGCCGCGCGATGGAAGCCGACCCGACCAGCGCGCTGGCCTGCGCAGGCATGGCCGAGGCGCTGGTGCGCAAGTACCTGTACTGGGACGGCGACGAGGCCTTCCTCGACGAGGCGCGCGGCCAAGCCGCCAAGGCGTTGAAGCTCGATCCACGCTGCGCCGAGGCGCACACCTCGCTGGGCTTCGCGTGGCACTTGTCGGGCCACCCCTCCGACGCCGAGCGCGAATACCGCGCCTCCATCGAGCTCGACCACGGCGAGTGGCTGGCGCACCGCCTGCTCGGCGCGTTGCTCCTGAGGCGCGGCAACTACAAGAGCGCGGCTTCGTTCCTGCGCGTCGCCATCGCGCAGAAGCCGGCGCACATCGGCTCGTACGACCACCTGCACATGGCGCTGCAGCGACTCGACCGTTACGAGGAGGCGATCGAGACAGCCGACGAGGGCATCGCCGCCGCCAAGAAGCACCTGTCCGCGGCGCCCGACGACCAGGAGGCGCGACTTTCGATGGCGCTGCTCCACGCGAGGATCGGAGCCCACGACGCGGCGCGGGAGACAGTCGCGGCGGCGCGCGCGCTGTATCCCAAGGACGGCTACACCTCGTTCCAGTCGGCTTGCGTGCTGGCTGTGCTGGGCGACCTCGAGGAGGCGCTGGCGGCGCTGGTCCAGGCCCAGGAGCGCGGCTATTTCGTGCGCAGCGAGCTGTACGGCAACGCCGACCTCGAGGTCCTGCGCGGCCTGCCGGGCTTCCAGAAGCTCGTCGTGTAGGCCCCGGTCCCGCGCACGCATTCGTTCCGCGCGCGCGCCCCCAGGTGAAGGCGAACGCGTTCGAGGAAGCACCAGGCTGACGGAGGAGCTCGGCTGGAGGATGGGTTCGTCGAGGCAAGCCTCGAAACGCGGCTGGCGCGCCGCGGTGCGACGCGCCAGCCGAGCGAGACGCCGAGCGGCGCCCGAATGCACGCCGCGATCAGCGGCGTACGGCCTTCTTCGCGGCCTTCTTGGCCGCCTTCCTGCCAGCGGGCTTCGCGGCCGGCTTGGCGACCGACTTCTTCGCAGGGACCTTCTGCGGAGCGGGGAAGACGGCTTCCAGCGTCGCGCCAAGCGCGTCGGCGACACGGTAGGCGAGACTCAGGCGCGGCTCGTGGGCGCCGCGTTCGAGGGCGTGGATCGACTGGCGGGAAACCCCGGCGGCCTTGGCGAGGTCGGACTGGGACATGCCGCGCGCTTCGCGCACTCGTTCGACGTTGTTCTTCATGGAGCGGCGTATTTCGCCGCCGCGCACCCGCCGCGTCAAGTGGTCCTGACCGTCAAATTCGTGTGACAAGCCGCGCCAGGGCGCGCGACCGCCTCCCCCCGGGATGCGCCGGCCTCCAGCGCGTCCATGGCCAAGCTGGAGGCCGCGCATGGCGCCACGGCGCGTTCGGAGTAACCTGCTCCGACGGGGCGAAGGCGCCCCCCCCGCTCGCCCGCATGCCCCGCAGACTGGTCGTGTTCGACACCGAGACCGCCAACGGCGGACTCGCCATGCACTTGCTCGAGCTCGGCGCGGTGGCGATCGAGGACGGCGAGGTGGTCGACCACTTCCAGAGCCTCGTGCGCCCCGAGATCCCGATCGACGCGCGCACCAGCGAGGTGCACGGCATCGTCGACGCCGACGTGCGCGACGCCGAACCCGCGTCGGCGGTGGTGCCGCGCTTCCTCTCCTGGATGGGCGAGTGCTGGCTCGCCGCGCACAACGCGCCCTTCGACGTGGGAGTGCTGGGCTACGAGGCCGCGCGCCACGGCTTCGCGCTGCCGCCGCGCCCGGTGCTCGACACGCTCAAGCTGGCGCGGCGCCACATCGGCGAATCGAGCGACCACAAGCTCGAGACGCTGGTGCAGCACCTCGAACTCGACATCCTCGAGCACCACCGCGCGCTGTCGGACGCCACCGCGGCGTGGTTGGTGGTCGAGGAGTGCCTGGCCCGACGCGCCGCCGAGGCGGACGCGCCCTCGGGCGAGTCGCTGTGGGCCGAGTTCCTGCACCATGGCGCGTCGCGCCGCGACTTGACGCAGGCGTTGCCGCGCGCGCCGCGCTTGTCGCCGCGCCTTCGACCCTTGGAGGCGGCCTGCCGCGCCCGATCCGAAGTCCTCTTGCACTACGGCGAGCACGAAGGCGGGCTCGCCGCGCTGCGCGTCCTGCCGCGCATCTTGTACGAGTCGGGCGAGAAGGGCTACCTCGAGGCCGAGTGCCTGCGCTCGGGCATGTTGAAGACCTACAGGCTCGACAGGGTGCGCCGGGTCGAGCCGTAGTGCCTCCGGCGCGCGTCGCCTCGCTCGCCGCCAACCGCCCTCCACGACCCCTTGGGGGCCTACTTGGCGGCCCTTGGTTGTGCCTTCGCGCGGTTGTGCCTAACTTGTTACGCCCCCATTCGCGCCCCGGGCGCCACACATGACAGCCAAGCAGATCCGCAACATCGCCATCGTCGCCCACGTCGACCATG
>SXXH01000297.1 GCA_005789645.1 Planctomycetia bacterium | reverse complement strand
TGGCGACGAACCCGCGCAGCAGGTCGAGAGTGGCGAGCGGCAGCTTGAGTCGCCAATCGAAGCGGAACGTCTGCGTGGAAAAGGTGCCTTTGCAGGTCTTGCAGAGGAAGCGCTGGACGAAGCGGTTGTCGCACTTGCGCCAGTACTCGCCCTTCTTGTGGAACTGGAAGGAGGTGGCGCCCTCGCACTCGCTGCGCGGGCAGAACTTGGGCATGAAGGCGGTCATCGCTGGCCTCGTCGCGGGGTTCCCGGAACTGCCGGGATGGTGGAGGACCGCGCGGAAGCTGCCGCGCGGGGCGGGCCGGCGGCGCGCAGCGACGACATGGCCCTCCAACTCACTGACGCTCGGGAACGCAGGCGATGCAGCAGGCTGGCGCGATTTCGAGCACAACGAACGGGGCCAGCATCGGAAGCTGGCCTATCCCCCCGCCTCGACCATTTCGACAATCTCGCGCGCCACGACCTCCGCCCTCGTGTACACCAACTGGTGCCCAGCACCCTCCACGAACCGCACGCCCACACCCGCCACCTCGCGCGCCATCCGACCGCAATGGAAGTCCGGCCAAGTCACTTGGTCGCCCAGCCCGGCGACGAGGCGCACGGGTGCCTTGATGCGCGAGTAGTTGCTCGACTGGATGCCTAGCGACGACTTCAGTCGGCGCAGGTCGCGGATGTTGGCGCGGAAGTCGGCTGGGCGCAGGCTGCGGCGCCAAGGAGAGAATTCGAAGTTGTCGGTGGGGGATTCGGGGGTGAACACCTTGGACAGCGAGGGCCCCGACAATACGAGGCCTGCTGGCATGGCGAATGTCGGCACTCCCAGATCTCCCACGAGCGGCAGGCTGGCCAGCGAGAAGCTGGCGCTCTCGATGCCTTCCCAGCGGTAGAGGGCGGGGTTGACCAGCACGACGCCTGCGACTTCGTCGGGCCAGTTCGATGCCCACGCGGCGCACACAGAACCGCCGTAGCTGAAGCCAACGAGCAGCGGTCGTTCCGCGTCGACGGCGCGCGCAGCCGCTCGCAGCAGGCGAGCCTGCTCGAGCGGGGTCCCGGCTCCGGGCGTCGAGTCGCCGGACCAGCCGTGGCCCGGACGTTCGAACATCAGGCAGCGCAGCCTGTGCTCGACGAGTGGAACGACCGTCGAGTCCCAGTCCTCGGGGCCGCCCCAAGCGCCGTGCACGAAGATGGCCGGCGGCCCCGAGCCGCGCTCCATCAGGCGCAGGGGCACTCCGCCTGCATCGACCATGCGGCCGGCCATCGGATGGCGGCGCTCCGCGTCGGCCGAGGCGAAGCGCGTCCACGTCCAGCCGCCTGCGAGGCAGGCCAGGCCGACGAGGAGAGCTGCGCGTTTGTCAAGCACGCTTGACAGGCTCCCTCAGAGACGGCGCACGAAGATGTTGCGCAGCTGCATGTAGCTGTCGACTTGCAAGCCTTCCGGCGCGTGGCGCTGGATGCCGATGAAGCCCGTGGCGGCGCGCTGGGCGAAGGGCTTCTGGCCTTCGGGCACGGTCGCCTCGGTGGTGTCGACTTCCCACAGCACCGAGTTGTTCAGGATCGTCCTCGCGCGCGAGCCCTGCATGCGGATGGTCATGCGGTTCCACTCGCCGTGCGGCTTCAGCGCCTTCGCGCGCGGCGCGACGGATCCATACAGCGAGCCCGTGAACTGCCAAGGCTTGAGCTGGGACTTCTGGTCCTCCTCCCAGTTGTGGTCGTCGAGGATCTGCACCTCGCAGCCAGACCACGCCGGGTCGCCGCCCTTGCGGTCGCCGCGCAGGAAGACGCCGGAGTTCGTGCCGCGCGCCATGGCGAAGTCGAGCTGCAGCTCGAAGTCCTTGTAGTCCTCCTTGGTGCGGATGTGGCTGGCTCCACCCTTGGTCGCAAGCTTGAGCACGCCGTCCTTCGCGGCGAAGCCGCCGACGCCATCCGCCTCCTCCCAGCCTTCGAGGCTGCGACCATCGAACAGGCTCGTCCAGCCGTTGGCTGCACCCCATGGCGTGATGGCCAGCAAGCCATCCTTGCCCTCGCTGAAGTGCTCGGAGGGCGTGGGCGCCAAGTCCTTGATGCGGATCTTGCGGAAGCGCGCGGCCGAGCCGGCCGGATCGTCGCGATCGCCGTGCACTTGCAGTCCGATCAGGCCCGCGGTCGCGTAGCCTTGCGTGCCGGCCGGCAGCCGATAATCCACCAGCGGCTCGCCATCGAGCCAGGCCTCGATGCGCATGTCCTTGCCGGTGACGCGCAGGCGGAGCTGGTTCCACTCGTCCTTCTTGAAGCGTGCCTTGCCCGCTTCATTGTGGGCGAGGAACCCGTCCGAGTAGATCGCGCCGACTTCGCCTCCATCGCGGTAGTCCAGCGTCAGCTGCGCACCCTTGAGGGCCGGAGCCATGCGCACGAACACGCCCGAGTCGAAGGGGTGCGAGATCAATGCTTCCAGCTCGAGCTCGAACTCCGCGTACGGCTTCTTGGTGTAGAGCAGGCCGCCTTGGCCGTTGGGCCCTTGGCGTCCCACGATGACGCCGTCCTCCACGCTCCAATCGGCGTCGCCGTCGTAGCGGCCACCAGTCTCGACCCAGCCCTTGAGCGACTTGCCGTCGAACAACGAGGTCCAGCCGTCCGACTCCTGCGCACGCGAGTTCGTCGCGGCGAGGATCGACTGCGAGAGGAGGAGCATGGCGCAAGCGGCGAGCAATCGCGGTCTGGTTCGCATGGCTGCAGGAGGATCGTGCTGGATCGTCGGTTGTCGAGGGATTCGCGCGGCGTTCCCGCGCGCTGCGCACGAGGCTAGCATGGCCACACCATGGCGAAGCCCTCCAAGGCGCCGAGCGCGCCCTCGACCTCCCATCCGCCGCGAGCGCGCGCAGGCGTCCTCGGCGCCTGCTCGTGGTCGTTGCAGCCCACGTCGCCGGCCGATCTCGCCGACAAGCTCGCTGCTTGCGGCGTGGCTTGGACCCAGCTCGCCCTGACTCCGCTGCGCGAGGGTCGCCTCGACGTCGACGCGACCCTGCGCGAACTGGAGCGCCGTGGCGTGCGCGTGCGGTCCGGCATGGTCCAGACGATCGGCGAGGACTATGCGAGCCTCAAGGCGATCGAGCGGACAGGCGGCGTGCGCCTCGACCAGCACTGGCCCGCCAACCGCGCCAACCTCGAGGCCGAAGCGCGCCTCGCCCGGCAGCTGGAGCTCGAGCTCGTGACCTTGCATGCGGGGTTCCTGCCTCACGAGCGCGGTGCCGAACGCAGCAAGCTGCTGGAGCGCCTGCGCACGCTGGTCGACATCTTCGCGGCGCAAGGAGTGCGCGTGGGGTTCGAGACGGGCCAAGAGAGCGCGAGCACGCTGCTCGAAGTGTTGGAGGAGCTCGACCGACCCTCGGCGGGCGTCAATTTCGACCCGGCCAACATGATCCTGTACGGCATGGGCGATCCGGTCGCCGCGCTGCGGTCGTTGTGGCCGCATGTCCTGCAGGTGCACATCAAGGATGCGCGCGCCGCGAGGAAGCGCGGCGAATGGGGCGAGGAGATGCCGACGGGCGAAGGACAAGTCGATTGGCGAGCCTTCTTCGAGATCCTCGCCGACAAGCTCCCCGGGATCGACTGCATGATCGAGCGCGAGATGGGCGATGCGCGCGTGCAGGACATCGCCACGGCCGCGCGGCTCGTGCGCGCCCATCGTGGAGCGGCTGCTTGAAGCGCGAAGTCGGCGTGGGCGTCGTCGGCCTGGGCCTGATGGGTCGCGTGCACGTCGAGGCCTACGCCGCGGCGCGGCTCGCAGGCGATCCGTGTCGTCTCGTCGCCGTCTCCGACAGTCGTCAAGAACGCTTGACAGGGCGCAGCGAGGCGAGCGGCAACCTTCAATCCGGTGGCGAGGCTTTGCTGTTCGATCCCGCCGTGGTGGCGACCGGCGTCGAACCCGACCTCGTCTTCGGCCACCCGCAGGTCGAGCTGGTCAGCATCTGCACGCCCACCCACACGCACGTGGAGCTGGCCCTGCGGGCGCTGGCCAGCGGCAAGCACGTGCTGCTGGAAAAGCCGATCGCGCTCGACCCGCTCGAGATCGAACGCCTCGACGCCGCAGCTCGCTCGGCCGGTCGCCTCTGCATCCCGGCCATGTGCATGCGTCACTGGCCGGGCTGGGCGGAGTTGAAGGACATGGTCGTCGATCGCCGCCATGGCGCCCTGCGGGCTATCCGCTTCACCCGCCTTGGCGCCCGGCCGAGCTGGGGTGGCGGCTTCTACGACGACCCCGCGCGGACCGGGGGCGCGCTGTGCGACCTGCACGTGCACGACGTCGACCTCGTCCATTGGTTGTTCGGTCCTCCTGACGCCGTGCGCAGCGTCGGCACGATCGACCATGTGTCGACCCAGTACATCTACGCCGGCGGCCCGCGCCTCGTGGTCGCCGAGGGCGGTTGGCTCGCCGGCCAGGCCGTGCCGTTCCGCATGGGCTTCGTGGCCGAGTTCGAGCTCGCGACCCTCGAGTACGATTTGCGCCGGACCCCGCCGCTGGAGCTGACCCGGGACGGAAAGGTCGAGGCGATCGATCCTGGCCCCGGGACCGGGTACGAGGGCGAGGTGCGGGCCGCGTTGGCTGCAGTGCGTGGAGAGGCGATGCAGGCGACGACGCTGGTGGAGGCGGCGGCGGTGATGAGGACGGTGAGGGCGGAGGGGAGCGAGCTGATCTGATGCTGGTCCCTTTGATTGTGCGAGCGTTGGTCTGAACGAATCTCCCATCGGACTCCTCCGGTTTCCTTTCGCAGGCCCTGCGCCCCGCCCGCGTGGTCGGAGGGCCGGGTGGCCGCTTTCGACCGCTTGCAGGATGCGCACTGTGCTGGTCGTAGAGTCGCTGCGAGCACTCAAGTGCCCTGCACTGGCGACGGCTGGTCTTGTGGATCTTGCTTGAGGGAGCAGGTTCTCGGTTGGCACGGGGCCTGAAGGAAGCCGACCTCGCTTGTTTCGCGATCCCATCGTCGACGCGAGTGCGATACGGCCAGGAGGCCCAGCGACGCCATCAGGGCCTTGGCAAGCCCTCCTCAGCGTGTCGAGCAGGCGCAAGCCGCCTTGTCCGCTTTGGCGGCAGCGCGGTGTCGTCCCCAGCCCGTGGCCTGGCGACTGCCTCCATTGGAATAGACGCTGGAAACGCCATCCGCGTGGCAGGTTGTCCGCCAATCCACGCACAATCACCGGGACCAGCATCCTGAAAACACACCGAGCGCCCGCCTAGGGCGCCCAGCATGCCGAGGGAGGGGGTCCCTCGAGGGGGGGGTGCGTATGCCTCCGCGCGTTGCGCGATCTCAGTTCGCGTGCAACTGGTTCTCCACAGCGTGCCCATTGCCGCGCGTGGATCGGAGGCGGGTGGGGAGGAGTTCGCCGCGGGGTTGGACGCCGGCGAGGTTCAGGACGCTTTCGACGAGGCGCACGCGTTCCTGCATGGAGAGGGATTCGACGGGGATGTAGGGGACGGAGAACATCTCCAGGAGGAGCTTCACCATGCCGTCGATGCGCACGACTTCTTCCCACTCGAGACCGGCGCGCACGCCATCGGCCACGACCAGTTCCTTGTGGGGGCGCAGGAAGAAGACGATGCCGCCGCGCACGCCTTGCATGTATTCGGCGAGGCGCGGATCGGAGGCGATGGTGCCGAGGATGCGCGCGTGGTGGGCGGCGTAGGCGAGGTTGCAGAAGGCGCGGTCGGAGACGAAGGGGCCGTCGTGCGCGGCTTCAGCTTCGAGTTGGCGCGCGAACACTTCGCTTTGGTAGCGGTCGACGAGGTCGAGGTCGCTGCGCAGCGCGTCGAGGCGCGCTTCCATCTCCGCCAAGACGCCGCGCGCAACCTCGCTGATCATCGGCACGCCGTAGTGGTCGCGGATCCAGCGGGCCAAGGTGGTCTTGCCCGTGGCGTGCGCGCCGACGAGATAGATGCGGGTGGGGCGGGGCATGGGGGACATGGTCGTACTCGCCAGTCTATCGCTTGTGGCTTGCATGGCTAGCACCCACTAGGGATTGTGGATAACTCGTGGATTACGACTCGGCGAGGTACAGCGCTGGACATGTGCTTGTGGCTGAGTGATGAGCGCCAACATCGGGGGAAGCTTGGGCTTGCAACGAGTTTGCAAGTCACAGAGTCCGCCGGGTCGTTGGCTCTAGGAGTGGTGTCGCGCGTGGTGGAGTATGGATCCCCAGTTCGCCATGCCCGCCACACCCGTCGTTCGCCGCTCTCTGTCGCGTCGCCTGCTGTACGCCTCGTTGGCGCTGGTCGCCTTGCTCGTGGTGCTCGTCGCCTTGCTGCCCACCCTCGCCGGCGGCTGGGTGGCGCGCGCGATCGAGGAGGAGTGCGCGCGACGCTTCGCGGGGCGCGTGGAGGTCGGCGAGGTCTCGTTGGCGTGGTTCGCGCGCCAGCGGCTCGAGCGCACGACGTTGGCGACGCCCGAGGGCGAACGCGTCGCCACCGTGGCGGTGGACCTGCCCTCGCTGCGCGACTTGCTGGGCGCGCTCGACGGCAAGGTGGGCGAGGTGCGCGTGGAGCTCGACGCGCAACTCGTCGCCGACGACGCCGGCCGCACGAACCTCGAGCGCTCCCTGGCGCCGCGCGCGCTTCCGGCGCCAGCTCCGGCCGAGCCGACGCCGGCCGAGCCGCAAGGAGAGCCCTTCGACCTCGCCGGATGGCTGCGCCGGCTGGAGCTGGACTTCGCGCTGTCGGCGCCGCGCCTGTCTTGGTCGGACGCCACCACGCGCCGCGCCGGGGCGCCGCTGGAGTTGCGTCAAGTTTCCTTGACGGCGCTGGCGCGCCCGGGCGAGGCGCTGCGCGTCGCGCTGCAGGGCGGGCTGCAAGGCGGCGAGTTGTCCTGCGAGGCGCGCGTATTGGGCCTCTTGCAGGACGCGCGTCGTCCCTTCGAGTCGCTCGACGCCACGGCGAGCGTGCGCGGCTTCCCCGCGGGCCTGCTCGACGCCCTTGCCATGCAGGAAGGGCGCTTGGCGGGGCAACTGGGCGAGACCTTCGACCTGTCGCTCGAGGCCAAGGACGCGAGCCTCGAGGCCGGAACCGTGCGCTTGCGGCTGGACTCGCCGCGCACGCGCCTCGCCGTGCAGGCGCGCCTCGTCGACGGCGTGCTGTTCGCCTCCGAGCCGCCGCTCCTCAAACTCGAGACGCCCACGCCGCGCGGCTGGATCGAACCTGCGCTGGCGCCGCACCTGCCGCAAGGAGCGCGCCTCTCGATCGAGGCCTCGGAGCGTCCCTTCGTGGTCGAGGTGTCGCGCTGCAAGCTGCCGCTGGAGCTGCTCCTCGATCCGGTCGCGCGCGCCGACTCCACGCGGCTTTCGCGGCTGCTCGGGGAGCTCGAGCTGCAGCTCGACGCCAACTTGCCGCTGCGCGCCAACTGGTCCGAGCTCGAACTGCTCGCGCGCGGCGTGCAGCCCGTGCTCGGCGACCCCTCGACCAGCCTGCGGATCGAACCGGGGGTGGGGGCGAGCCTGCACTTCGAGGCCGAAGTGGCCGCCGGCGCCAGCGGCCGGTTGGTGCTCGACGCGGGCTGCCGCGAGCCCGGGCGTTTCCTTGCGGGCGAGCTGCCGCCGATCGACGCGACGCTGTCGCTCGAGCGCTTGCCGCTGGCGCTGGTCGACGGCTTCGCGCGCCTCGATGGGGCGTTGGTGCGCCAGTTGGGCCCGCAAGCCTCGGTCGAACTCGCGCTTCGTCAAGCCAATTTGACAAGCGGCCGGCTCGAGCTGCGCTTCGAGAGCCCTCAGGCCGAACTTTCCGCCAAGGCGCGGCTGGCCGACGGAGTGCTCGCGGTGGAGGCTCCCGACGAGGTGGAGCTGCGCCTGTCGCCCGGCGTGGGCCGACTGCAGGCCGAGCTCGCGACCGTCGCGCAGGGACTCGCGGCCACGCGACCCGCGGCCGAACTCGCGCCGCTCGATGGCGAGGTGCGCATGCGCGTGCTCGCGCTGCGCGTGCCGCTGCGGGCGATCCATGACGGCGAGGCGCCGCTCCAGGCGCTGCGGCGCGCGGCGAGCGTCCGCCTCGAGGTCCAAGGTTTCGGCGTGCGCTACGCCGACGAGGCGCTGCGCGCCGAAGGCGTCGCGGTCTCCCTGCTGCGTCCTACGCTGGCGTTGGACGTGGAGGCGGGCGGAGCGGCGCGCGCGCGCTTCGACTGCGGCCTCGAGACCGGCGCCACGGGGCGACTCGCTTTCGACGCGCGGTGCGCGGACTGGAGCGCCTGGCTGGAGCTCGCGGCGGGGGGGGGGGCGCCGCCGCTCGACGCCAGCCTGCGCCTCGACGCGCTGGGCGTGCCATGCCTCGAGGCGCTCGCCGGCTCGTCCTCCGCGCCGGGCGCC
>SXXH01000296.1 GCA_005789645.1 Planctomycetia bacterium | reverse complement strand
GACCTCGCGGCCCTCGTGCAGGCCGCGGCAGACGACGCCTTCCGCGCGCATGCCGCCCGCGTCGGAACCGGCGTGCGGCTCGGTCAGCGCGACGCAGGGGATCTCCTCGCCGCGCGCCAGGCGCGGCAGCCAATGGCGCTTCTGCTCGACGGTGCCGTAGTGCACGAGGAGTTCGGCCGGCCCCAGCGAGTTCGGGACCATGACCGTCACGCACGCCGCGATGCTGCGAGTGGCGAGCGTCGCCACCACGGTCGAGTTGGCGCGCGCCGAGAAGCCCAGGCCGCCGTGGCTCGCGGGCACGATCATGCCCATGAAGCGCTCGCGCCTGATGTAGTCCCACGCCTCGCGCGGCAGGTCGCCGTCCTTCCTGATCCGCGCGTCGTCGAGCATCGCGCACAAGGTCTTCAGCGGCCCGTCCATGAAGGCGCGCTCCTCCGCCGACAACTCCTTGGGCTTGAAGGCGAGGATCTCCTCCCAGTCGGGTTGGCCGGAGAAGAGCTCCGCGTCCCACCACGTGGTGCCCGCCTCGAGGGCGATGCGCTCGGTGTCGCTCATCTTCGGGAAGATCGGCGCCAGCACCTTCATCAGCACCGGGCCGAAGAGCGAGGCGCGCACGAAGCGCACGCCGAACAAGAGCCCGGCCACGAGCCACAGCACGATCGGCAGCGCGACCCAAGGCGACGACTCGAGCGCCAGTTCGCGCATCCACGCCGCCAGCACGAGGCCCAAGGGCAGCCAGAACGCCCAGAAAGGCAGTCGGCACCACAACAGCAACACGGCCACCGGCAGGGCGGCGACCAGCAGCGCGACGGTCATGAGGACCTCCTGCGCGTACTTTCGGCCTGCGCGAGGCGGCGATCAAGCACGATCACGCCGGGCGGGGGCCGACTGGGCCGCTTGGCGCATCCCTGCGACTCGGCCGCGCGGTACAAATGCAGGCGATGCGCGCGCGTCAAGATCGACTCGTCGTGGGGCGAATCGCCCCAAAGCAGGTGTCCCGGGCCGTGCTGGCCTTGGTCGCCGTCCTCGTGTCGGTTGCGTGCGGCGTCGAGGCACCGAAACCGACCATGGACGCGACTCGCCTGCGCCTCGTGCCGACCACGGTCGCGGCCGCCGAGTACGCGCGCGAGTTGGTCGGTCCCGAGGACTTCGCCGCCTTGCCGGAGCAAGTCGAGCAATGGTCCGCGCGCGACTTCCAGTCGCCGCCTTGGGGGAGCTTGCCGCGTTTCGCGCGCTTCGCGGCCGAGCCCTTGTTCGAGCATCGGCCGAACGTCGTCGTGTGCAACGCGTGGCAAGCTTCGGAGACGGTGGCGGTGCTGCGCGCGGCTGGCGTGCGCGTAGTCGTGCTGCCGGCGGCCCTGCGGCACGAGGACATCGAGGCGAATCTGGACCTGCTCGGCCGCGAACTGGGTCGCGAGGAGCAAGCGCGAGCAGCCAAGCAGCGTCTGCGCGAACGAGTGCTCGCCTTGCGTGCGCGCGTCCGGGTCGGCTGGCGCGCCATCGCCTACACCAACGACGGCGTGGGCGGCACCGCATCGGGCGAAGGAACGACGATCCGCACCATCATGGAGCTCGCAGGTCTGGTCGACGCCTCCGGAGTGCGCGGACACGCGGTGGTGGACTTCGAGACGCTCTTGGCGCGCGACCCCGATGTGTTCGTCGTCGGTGCGCCATCGACCGACGAACGCGGCGCCACCGAAGCGTTGCTGCTCGCCACGCCGGCCTTGGCGAACCTGCGCGCGGTGCGCACGCGGCGGATCGTCGTGCTGCCCGTCGATCTGTACTCGACCGATTCACCCACCATCATCGACGCGGCGGAGTTGCTGGCGACTCGCATCGCGGAACTTGACGGCGGCGCGGCCAGAGACGGCGGCGGGGAACGGGACGACAAGCGATGAACGGGCAGGCCTTCACCGGCGAACTCGGCGCGGCCACGCGCGCGATCCTGCCCAGCGACGCGGTCACGCAGGTGCATCTCTTGCGCCACGGCGAAGTCGAACGGTTGGGTGCGCGCATCGTGCGCGGCCAACTCGACGCCGCGCTGTCGGCCTTCGGAGTCGAACAGGGCGAGCGCCTGGTCGATTGGTTCGCGGCGCGCGTCGGTCGGTTGGATGCGCTGTGGACCAGCGACTTGTCCCGTTGCGCGCAGCTCGCCGACAGGTTGGGGGCGCGTCTCGGCGTCGCGCCTGTCCGCGATGCGCGCCTGCGCGAGCACTCGATGGGCGCGTGGGAAGGGCGCAGCTGGGACGAGGTCTCGGCCGTCGAGCCGCAGGCCGTCGGCGCGTATTGGAGCGACTACTGGCGCGCTCGCCCGAGCGGCGGAGAGTCCTTGGAGGATGTGCAGGCGCGCGTCCTGCTCGCGTGGCGCGATCTCCTGGCGCGCCACGCCGGTGGCCGGGTCGCGCTCGTCACGCACATCGGCGCCATCCGCGGCTTGTTGTGCGCGCTGCTCGGCGTGGAAGGCTCGCAAGCGTTGCGCTTCGCCCCGGCGACGGCCAGCCATACGCACATCCTGTGGTCCGAGGCGGGCGCGGTGCTCGAAGTCGTGGGGGAGCGGCCATGGATGCTGGCCGAGACCTCCGCTTCGTCGCGTTCGACGGCTGGATTCGCGCCACGCGCCAAGCCGCGCCGCATCGCCTTGGCTGGATCCGCCGGCACGGGCAAGACGACGCTCGGGCGGCGACTGAGCGCCGAGTTGGGCCTGCCGTACATCGACGAGCTCATGCGCCGGCGGCTCGAGGGCGGCTTGCGCCTCGATGGTTTGTCGCGCGATCGCTGGCGCGCCTTGGTGCGCGAGTTGTGGCGCGAGCAATGCGCCTTGCAGGCAGCGGCGCGCGACGGCTTCGTGGCCGATCGCTCCAGCCTCGACTACGCCGCGTTCTGGTTGCACTACGGCTTGCACGAGGACGCGGCCGAGACGAACGCCTTCTTCGCCGAGATGGCGGCGGCCTCGGCGGAGCTCGACGCCATCATCTTGTTTCCGTGGGGTGTCCTGCCGCTCGTGGCGGACGGCGTGCGCACCCCCGATCCTTGGACGCAGTTGTCGTTCCAAGGCGTGCTCGAAGGTGTCTTGCGGCGCCACGCGCGCACCAGCGTGCTCGAGCTGCTTCCCGCCACCGACCTCGAGGAACGCCTGCGTTGGACCTTGGCTCGCCTGGGCGCCGTGTCATGAGGCGCACGCCTGGCGGGTCAGACTTCGAACTGCGTGTGCAACCAACGCGGCCGGCTGTAGTCCCAATGCAGCTCCGCCGTGGCGGCGACAAGCATCGGGTAGAGCAGGCACAGGGCCTCCTCCGCGTCCGCGTGCAAGCCCACTGCTGAACAGTACGCCTCGATCGCGCGCGCCTCGTGCGGCAGGCGCGACGCCGGATCTTGGATGGCGCGCCAGCACGCGGCGGCGCTGTCGCCGGAGTGTTGCTTCCGCTCGTGCACCAAGAGGTGCAGCAGGTCGAACAGCGGCAACCCCTCGAACTCCGTCGTGCCCCAATCGAGGAAGCCCAGCACGCGCCCTTCTGGCGTCGTCTGCACATGCTTGCCGCGCAGGTCGCCGTGGTACAGCACGAGCGGCAGCGGGCGGTCGCGCAACAACTCGAAGGCGCGCGCTCCGGCGCCGTCGAGCCAACGCCGCGTCGACTCGACGGCGGCGTGGCGCGCGACGATGGCGCTTGGGACTTGGACCAGCCGTTCGTGCTCCACCGCGTCGTAGCGCTCCACACGGCGCGCCACGAGGTTCGCGAGATGCATGGACGATTCCAGGCAGGCGCGCGCCACGGCGTCGCGGTCGCGACCGATCTGCGGCATCGCGTGGTGCGGCAGGCGCCGTTCGCACGACAGCCACAAGCCCTCGATGCGGCCGCCGTGCAACGGCTCGGGCACTGGCAGTCCGGGGTATCGTTCGCGCGCGTGGTGCAAGGAACGCACGTGCAGCTCGAGCTGCGGTTCGTTCTTCGGGCACAACGGCAAGTGCAGCGTCCACCTGCCGCGCGGATCGTCGGCTCCACGGCCGGGGATGCTGGTGTGGATCACGGCGCTCTGGCCGCGCGTCGCCACCAAGGTCTCGACTTGCGGTCGCGGCTCTCCGGTGGTGCGCGCCAACGCGTCGAGGATGCGATCGAGGCGACGAGGCCTGCGCGCGGAACGGCGGGCATGCACGGCGAAGCTCGGCGTGAACCACGGGAACAGTCCCAGCGCATGGCCGAGCAGCTTGAGCTTGTTGCGACGCTCGTTGGGTCCGATCGTCAGCCGTGGCCGATCCTCGTCGAGCGCGACCGCGTGGCTCCAATCGAAGGAGTGCGGGTACAACGCCCACGCTTCGGGCGCGTCCCAACCCTCCTTCGCCAGCATCCGGCGGTACGAGCGCAAGAGGCGTTCCCCGCGCCGTGGATGCGTGGCGCTCGCCAGCCACGCGCCGGGCGAGAGGCGCACGAACTCCCCGCGTCGTCCCAGGTTCTTCTTGTAGGCGAGGCGGTTGTCCGCGGTCAGCACGCATTCGTCGGCCGCGACGCGCAGCACCTCGTCGATGGCGTGCGCATGCAGGCCGTTCGCGCCCGGCAAGCCGTCCTCCTGCACGACCAGCGCGAAGCTGGCGTCGTCGAAGGGCAGGCGCGTCGCGTCGCCCGCCACGACGCCGCGCACGCGCCCGGGCGAGTTCTCCGCGGCGCGGCGCACGGCGAAGCGCACGCGTTCCGGGGACGAGTCGAGGACCGTCACATGGAAGCCGTTGTTGGCGAGCGCGGTGATCGTGCCGGAAAAGGCGTTGCCGAGGAACAAGGCGGCGCCGCGCAGCTCGTGCAGCAGCGGGTGCCACGCTCCGCGGGCCTCGCGCACCAGTTGCATCAAGCGTTGGTTGTCGAGCTCGTCGAGCGACAAGAGCAGTTGCTCGAAGGCCGCGCGAGACCCGGATCCCGCCGCCGTGGCGGCGAAGAAGGGATCCAGCGAACCGGAGCGCAGTGGTCGTGGTTCGAGCGGCGAGCGCTCGCGTCGCAGATCGACGAGTTCCTCGTCGCCGGGATGGACGATGCCGCAGGCGCGACAGGCGCGTCCCGCGAGCCGGCGCGTGCAGGCGGGACAGCGGAGGCCGGGCGCGAGCGGTTGCGTGCCCGACTGCACCGAGCTTCCTCTTCCCGACTCCATCGCGCCATCATGACCCGTGTCCGCGCGGAAGCAACCGCGCGCGGGGTGGCGAGGCCGGCCCGTGGGGCTTGCAGGCTTCGTGTCCGCTCTTCATCGACTGTTCTCCATCGGCCGCCCTCGGCTCACTACCATCGCGGCATGCGCCTCGCCCTCCATCCCTTCAATGTCTCCGACGATCCCGCCGGGAACGTGGCCCTCGTCGAGCGCGACCTCGAGACCTGCCTCAAGGAAGGCGTCGAGCTGCTGGTGCTGCCCGAGTTGTGGATCAGCAGCTTCGCGGGCGATGCCGAGTCCATCGCCGCGCGCGCCTTGGACGACGAGCGGCGCCTGGCCGAGGTGCACGCCCACGCCGCGGCCTTGGGTGTCGCCTTCGTGGGTTCGACCTTGGCGAACGGCCGGCGCGCGCCGAGGAACCGCGCGCATCTCGCTGGAGCGCACGGCCTGCAGGCCTTGTGCGACAAGGCGCATCTGTTCCGCTTGACCGGCGAACCGCTGGCCTTCGAGCGCGGCGAAGAGCCCGGTCGCGCCGTCGACTGCGGCATGACGCGCGTGGGCGCGGCCATCTGCTACGACCTGCGCTTCCCCGAGGTGGCGCGCGCCGCGTGGCGCGATGGCGCGGAGCTCTTGTGCGTCGTGGCGCAGTGGGGCCTGCCGCGCACCAAGCACCTGCGCGCGCTCTCCATCGGTCGCGCGGTCGAGCTGCAGGGCTTCGTGGCCGCCGTCAACCGCGTTGGACAGTCGACGCTGGGCGGCAAGCTCGTCGAGTACGGCGGCGAGTGCCTGGTCGTCGATCCCGACGGCGAAGTGCTCCACGAATCGCGCGGCCATGGCGAGCTGCGCATCGTCGACATTGACCTCGACCTCGCCCGCACGCGCCGCCGCGAGCTGCCCGTCGCGCGCGACGACGCGGCGCGCCTTTGGCAAGCGACTGCGCGTGCGCGCGAGACCACCAGCGAGCGCTAGTCGCGCCCACCAACGCTCGGAGCCGGCCTCATCGACCGGCTCCTCGCGCTCTCTCTAGTCTCTCTCTAGTCCTCCCGCCGCCTTCGTCCTGGCGACGGGATGGTCGTTGGTGGCCTCGCGCTCAGAACGGGCGTGGGCGGATGGCCGGGCGCACAGGGCGTTGCTCGACAGGTCGGGGCTGCGGTGGCGGAACCGGCACGTGCTTGGGTTCGCTCGCTGATTGGCCCAGCGCCTGATCCGAGGTTGCTTCGCTGCGCAGCAACAACGTGCCGTAGTGCAGCCATGCGTCGCTCGAAGTCTCGAAGAACCAAGCACCATCCGCGCCACCACGCGATAACTGGTGCAAGTCGAGCGTGTCGCGCATGACGAAGCGTCCGGTTTCGAGCGCGTGGACTTCGAGCGTCACGCCCGCCAGTTGCTGACGCGGGAAGGCGTAGCGCAGGCTGGCGCCAGGTCCGAGCACACGCGTCTGCGACGCCGCACCGCTGCGGAACCGCAGCACTTGCGGCACGCTCCCGAAGTTGTGCGCCTCGAAGCTCGTCGGACTCGCC
Organism: Planctomycetia bacterium; assembly: GCA_005789645.1. GTDB lineage: Bacteria > Planctomycetota > UBA1135 > UBA1135 > SXXH01. The sequence continues at coordinate 11,998 of SXXH01000296.1, read as the reverse complement.
GCGATGGCGAGGACGGCGTTCGCGCCCATGGCTTCTTCCACGGGAGCGCGGTTCGAGTCGAGGGAGCAGGTGGCGGCGAGGGCCACTGCGCACAAGGCGTTGAGCATGAGGGTCGGCTTTCCGCCGCGCGCGGGAGAACGCAGCGGCACGACCCTGTTTCGACTTGCCTCCCCGCAGCCCTTGAGGGGTGGAAGGAATTTCCCGGAGCGTCGCTCGTCGACGGCACCGCGATCGCCTGCGAGAGGTCTATCGGACCCGCGCAGCCCTTGCTGGCGAGCGGTGCGCGGCCGCCGTCAGCGCCTGCCCATCACGCGGAAGGCCGCCCAATCGGAAGCCGGACGGCCCTCGCGGCGCAGTTCGGCCACCGCCATGGCGCCGGCGACCGCCGGGGAGTCTCCCGTCTCGATTGCGGCATGGAAGTGGCGCGACCAGCTACGCGCGGCTTCGTCGCGCACCGGCCAGAGAGTGGCGATCACGGCGCCCGTGCCTTGGGTGAGGAAGGCGTTGGCGAGGCTGCGCTGCGCGCGCCCTTCGATGGAGTGGCCCTCCGCGGAGCTGCAAGTCGCCAGCACGACCAGCCGCGGCGCAGTGTACGAGCGAGGCTCGGATTGGATGCGCGACAGGACTCTCTCGATCTCGCTCAGTTCGATGTGACCGCCGCGCCATGACGCCAAGCGCGGTTCCTTGCGCATGCCGCCCTTGGTGGCGGCGAAGTCGAGGTGCGTCACGATGTGGAGGCATGCGGGCGCCGTGGAGCGCAGCGCATCCGCGAACGTGACCTCGTCGAGGTCGCGCGCGTAGACGCGATGGATCCGTTCCAGTTCGGCCAGCTCCTCGTCGCCTGAGCGCAGGAGCGGAACGCCTTGCGCGTCCGTGGGACGTCCAAGCAGGCGCCACGCGCCCTTGCCGCTCCAATCGTCCGCGCCACGTGTGGCGCCAGGCAGGACCAGCGCAGCGTGGCGTGGCGCGCCTTGAGCGTCGACGAAGGGCGGCACGAGCGTCCACGGCACTCGTTCCATGAGGCCGTGTGCCAAGACCAGCAGCCGGCCGCCGCCTTGCTGGTCGCGCAAGGTCTCGATGCCATCCACCAAGCCCAGCTCCCGCCCGAGCTCGCTGGCGAGCTCGCGCGCCAGCGTCAGGTCGTCGCGCTGGATGGCTGGCGTCAGCGCGGTGTCGATGAAGCGACGCAGGTCCCCGCGCCTCAACGCGCGGCTGGCGCCGCTGGCACGTCCGTCGCGCGCCACGTGCACCGCGACGAAGGTGTCGGCGCCGCATCCGAGCACCAGCAGTCCGCCCTCCAGCCCGGCCGCCAGCTGCAGCAACTCGCGCTCGTCGACCGCCTCGCGGCCTCGACGGAGGTCGCGCGCCTGCCATGTGGCCAGCGCAGCCGCCGCGGCCAGTGGCTGTACGGCTTCGAGCCGCGCGCGCGCCAGAGCGGCGATGGTCTCGATGCCCACGAGTTCGCCCAGCCCGGCCTCGACTTGCCCGGTGGCGTCCAGTCCTTGGCCCAGCGAGGCTTCGAGTTGGGCGATGGCGAGGTCGAGTTCGCTTGCTCGATCGGCATCCGGCAAAAGCGCGCGTTCCAGGTGCAGACGGCCCATGACCGAGGATCGCGCCGCCAGCAATTCGGGCTCGTGTCCACCAGCCGCGACCTCGCGCGCCAGCACCAAGGCGAGCGCCAGATCCTGCCTGGCCATCGCGCGATCGACGCGCGATTCCGCTAGCAACGACTCGGCCTTGCCCAGCTTGGCTTCGCGGTTGTCGAGCTCCAGTTGGCCGTAGAGTTCCATGGCTTCCTCGTGCAGGCCGGCGCGCGCCAGCGTCGAGGCATACAGGAGCTTCCAGTCGTTCTCGGTGGCGCGCACGGAGAGGATGGGCAGCGCAGGATCGACGTTCGCGCGCAGCTCCCTCACGCCGAGCCATAGATCATCGATCCATGGCTTGTTCGCCTCGAGCCTGTCGAGGGCCGCGCTCCAGTCGTCGCGGCTCAGGTCCAGCCACGCCAGCGAAGAGTGCACACGCCACAGGCTGTCGGAGGCCAGCCACCACAGGTCCGCCTGCGCGAGGCGCAGCCGATCCTCCAGCGGAACCAGCACGTCGTTCACCCAAGCCGCTTCGGTCCAGAGGATGTCGTGGACCTCGTCCAGCAAGCCTTGCTGCTGCACGAGCGCGGCCCGCTCGACCAGCGATCGAGCGCGCAGTTCCGTGGCCTGCCATGCGTCCGGCCACTGCTCCTCGGGCAGGCGGACGACGCCATCGTGCACGTCATCCCAAAGTCTCTCGGCCGTGGTGTTCTTGCCAGCCAGCTCCTCCGCCTCGGCCTGCAGCGACTGAGCGAACAAGGCCGTGTACGAGGACCCGAGGCGCGTCCATAACGCCCAGGCTTCCTCGGCGTCCGCGGCGGCGCGCGACCAGGCCGCGCGTCGTTCCGCGTCGAGGGCCTCGCGGCCGCGCGCCAGATGCACCTGTGCGCGCAAGGTCAGCAGTGGAGCGCGTAACGCTGCCTGCGGATCCAGATTCGGATCGGTGCCTTCGAGCTTCGCGCGCTGCTCGAGCTCGGCGTCGAGGCGCTTCTCCAATTTGTCCAGGTCAGGCTTGCTCGACCGCGCCGCGTCCAGGTCCTGCGGCCCTGGCAGGCGTAGCAGCTCGGAACGGAAAAGCGCGCGTTGCCCCACCGTCCATTGGGACCAGCGCGCGTGCATGGCCGCGTAGTCGGCGTCGCCGCAGTCCGCGAGGCGCGGTAGCAGCGCCTCGAGTTCGGCGAGGTCGCGTTCGTCGTCAGCCTGTCGATCGCCGGATTCGCGTCCGGCTTCCATGGTTGCTTGCAGTTGCACGGCGAGGCGGCGCGCCTGCGCCAAGGCCGCCGCGCAGTCCTGCGCAAGCGCGGTGCTAGGCAGGCCCGTCAGGAACCACGCTCCGACCAGCGCCTGCCATCCGCGGTTCACTGCCCGAGCAGCTCCTTGATCAAGCCTTCGAGCCTCGTGCGTTCCTTGGGCGAAGCTTGCGGCAGCATGGCGCGCAGCTGCGCCACCGCTTGCGCGTGGAAGCCGCGCTTGTGCAGCAGCTTGGCGCGTTCCTCGCGGCTGGCGAGTTGGAGGAGCTCGCGAACGAGCGCCGCATCCTCCACCACGGCGACCGTCGAGGTCACGGGCGCGCCCGGCACCACGCCGGCGAGGGGCTGCCACGTCCACTCGAGCATGCCGGGCTTGGCGAACCACGAGCGTTGCGCGGGGACGAGCGGCTGCGCATGCGCGCCCTTCTTCTGCAGCTCGGTCGTCTTGGCCTTGAGGCCCACGCCTTCCACGGAGCCAAGGCGGAACTCGTACGACTTGGCGCCCTCGCGCAAACTGGCCTCGAAGGACCAGCGGGCCAGCTCGGGATCGCCAGCATTCGTCGCGTCGTCGACGACCAGCACTTTGCCGCGCGGCAACAAGCTCGCGAACGCCTCGCCACTCGTCGTCCCACCGCGCATCGTCTCGACCCACGACACGGGGGCGCCCGCCGCCGTCGACTCGCGTTGGCCGAGGCGCACGGCGAGCAGCACGATGATCGAGGCCGCCACGGCGGCGACCAGCCATCTGGCCGGGCGCAGGATGCGGCCGGTCGGGCGCGGCGTGGCGCTCGGAGCGGCGGGGGTGGCGACCACGTCCTCGACCGGCTCGTCGGCGCCCTCGTCGAAGACGAGCGGCGAGGGCGGCGCGACCTGCAGCGTGGCGACGAACGACTCGCACGGCACGCACACGGCGAGGTGCTTGTCGATGGCGGCGCGCCGCTCGTGCGAGAGCGGCGCGGACCACTGCTCCGCTCCGGGCCCGGCGCCGAAGCCGTAGAGCTCCTCGGCGGTGGGGCACTCGGAGGTGGCTCCCGCGGCCAGCGCTTGGTCGCGCAGCCAGCGGTCGGCGGACTCGAGACGATCCAAGGCCTGGGCGCGGTGGGGGTCGCGCCGCAGGGCCTCCAGCGTGGGGGTCGGCTGCTTGTCGTACGACAGCAGCGCCTGGAGGGCCTTGTCCTCGTCGTGGAGGTCGCCGGGCCCGAAGCGGAGCGGTTGGTTTTCCTGCTTCATGGAATGCGCAGATTCCGGCTTCCGACCCCTGTGCGGGGCAGAAAAGGGCGAAAAACGACGCGTTTGGTCGCTGGCCCCGCTCACGCTTCCGCCTCCTCGAGCGCCAAGTCGTTCACCAGCACGCGCCTTAGCGCCGTGGAGGCTCGTTTGACTCGGTATTTCGCCTGTTCCAAGGAAAGCCCTGTCCGGCTGGCGATCTCCTCCATCGTCCGACCATCGACGAAGCGCAGCACCAACAACACGCGCTCTTCGGGCTCGAGGTGCGCGAGACCGCGCCGCACCAGTTGCCCGACCTCGTCCGTGCTGGCCGTGTCGCTGGGGCCGGGCGCCAAATCGGCCCGTTCGGGGATCTGGTCGCCCGCGGCCGTCACGCGCACCTTGCGGCCGCCATTCGCGCGGCGCCGCAAGTCGACCACGCGGCACCAGGCCACGCGGTACAGCCAAGTGCCGAAACTGCCCTTCGACGGGTCGAAGGCATCGGCATCGAGGCGGTCGAATACGTGCAGCACGATGTCCTGGAACAGGTCGTCGCGCGAGGAATGGTCTTGTTCGAAGCTGCCGATGCAGTGCAGCAACAAGGGGCGATACCGCTCGAGGAAGGTGGCGACGGTGGGGTTGTGGCGCGCGCGCAATCCGCGGACCAACTCCAACTCAGCGTCATCCAACTCATGGTGCCCCATACCAAGCACGGGGATAGTGAATCGCGCGGGCACAAGCAAGACGTGTCCCCTGCGCTTCTTGGGCGAAGCGTCGGTGGGGTGTGATCGGGAGCACGTCGGGTGTCGCAGGCCCTAGAAGATTGTATTTTGTGCCCAGCTCCGGTGGCCCACTCAAGGGTGGCCTCTGGGCAGACCCGCCCGTGCGCCGCACAATGCAAAGCGCCTCCCATGGACGACTTGGCCCGCATCACACAGGCAGCCTACGGCGAGCTGCAAGCCTTGGCGCGCGCCTGCATGCGCGGGCAGAAACCCGGCCACACGCTGCAGGCGACGGCGCTCGTCAACGAGGCGTTCTTGCGTCTTACGCGCGCCGACCCGGCGATCCTGCACGATCGGCCGCGGTTCTTGGCGGTGGCGGCCACGGCCATGCGCCAGATCCTCATCAACCACGCCGAGGCGCGCAACACCGACAAGCGCGGCAGAGGGCGGGCGCGAGCCGGGGGCGAGCAAGCCGATCTGCTAGAGGCCAGCGAGATCGACCTCGAGAGCGTGCTCGATGTCGATGCGGCGCTGAAGAAGCTCGAGGGGCTGGATCCGCGCAAGGCCAAGGTGGTCGAGGCGCGCATCTTCGGGGGCATGTCGAACGCCGAGGTGGCCGAGTCGCTGGGCATGTCCTTGAGCACCGTCGAGTCCGATTGGCGCATGGCCAAGGCGTGGCTGGCGCGCGAGTTGGAGTCTTGAGGGCGCCTGCGGCTCTTGCCGGGGCGGATTTCCGGGAATTGGCCAAGGCCGGCGAGCGCTGATCCTGTGAACGAAGAAGTGCCGCCCTCCACCGATCCGATGGCGCGTTTCGCGCGCCTCGACGAGCTGTTCCAAGCCGCGCGCGACCTGGAACAGGGGGAATTGCACGCGTTCCTGGCGAGCTTGGACGACGTCGAGTTGCGTCGAGACCTCGATGAGCTGCTGCGCCACGACCGCGCAGGCACGCCCTCGGTGCGCACGATCTCCGATGTGGGCGGGTTGTTGGACGGTCTCGAGGAGCCCGCCGCCATCCCCGAGCGCCTCGGCGAGTACGAGGTGCTCGACATCGTGGGCGAGGGCGCCAGCGGGATCGTCTTGCGCGCGCGCCAACCCGGCACGGACCGGCTGGTCGCCATCAAGGTGCTGTCGAGCGGCGCCTGGGACCACAAGGCCTTGGCGCGCTTCCGGCGCGAGGTGCGCATCCTCGGGCGCCTCGAACACCCCGGCATCGCGCGCATCTACGACTCGGGCACGGACGCGAGCACCACGCCGGCGCGGCCGTACTTCGTCATGGAGCTGGTCGCAGGCAAGTCGTTGACCGCGCATGTGCGGAAGCACGATCTGGGATGGCGCGGCGTCGTGCGGCTCTTCACGCAGGTCGTCGAAGCGTTGGCGCACGCGCACGCTTGCGGCGTGCTGCATCGCGATATGAAGCCGGGCAACGTGCTCGTGTCGGCCGACGGGCGGTCGAAGATCGTCGACTTCGGCGTGGCGGCGCTCGCGGAAGGCCGGAGCGACGGCGACGAAGGCGGCCAAGTCGGTCGTGCCACGAGCTTGAAGAGCGCGGCGGGCGACCTCGTCGGCACCGTGCCCTACATGCCTCCCGAGCAGTTCGACGGCACGGGCAAGGTCGACGAGCGCAGCGACCTGTACTCGATCGGCGTGATGCTCTACGAGGCCTTGTCGGGGCGCATGCCGTGCGAGCTCGACGGTCGCAACCTCGTGCAAGCCGCCGCCATCGTGCGCGACGAGGTGCCGCTGGCACTCGGGCGCCTCGACACCACGCTCGTCGGTGACGTCGAGACGGTCGTGGCCAAGTTGCTCGAGAAGGAGCCTGAGCGCCGCTACCAGACCGCGCGCGAGCTGAAGGAGGATCTCGAGCGCCTGGTCGAGGGCCTGCCGACGCGCGCTCGTCCGGTGACTCGTCGCGAGCTCACGCTGCGTTTCGCGCGCCGCTACCGCGGGTTCTTGACCGCGACCGCGATCGCCTTCGTGGCGTTGGCGTCGCTCTTGTCGTGGACGGCGAGTCTGTGGCGCACCGCCGACCAGCGCGGCGATTCGTTGGCGCTCCTGCTCGAGGAGCGCTCGCGCGGCGACTATCGGCGCACGATCGGCTTCGCCGAAGCATCCTTGCGCGCGGGGAGCATCGGTCACGCGCGCGCGGCGCTCGAGGCGGCGGAGCCTGCGCGGCGCGGCTGGGAGTGGGACTACCTGCGCGCCCGCGCCTGGAGCGAGGCCTCGACGTTGCCGTCGGGGACGCTGACCACCGTCGTGCGTTCGGCGCGCGGTCGCGTGCTCGTGGCCGACAACGGCACGGGCGACGTGCGCCTGCTCGACGCGGCGGGCGAGGGACTGCGCACCCTCTGGACTTCGCGCGGGCTGCTGCGCGACCTCGCCTTGTCGCCCGACGGCGACGAGTTCGTCGTCGCCGACGAGGCCTCGGATGGGTTGGTCGTGCGGCGCGTCGCCGACGGATCCGTCGTGCGCACCCTGCGCACGGGACTGGCGCCGCACACGCGCGTGGCGTGGTCCGCCGACGGGGCGCGCCTCGCCTGCGCCGGATTCGATGGCGCGATGGTGGTGCTGGAGGCTCGCGCTGGAACCATCGTCTTCGAGGACGAGGCGCGTGAGGACCGTCCCTTCCCGGCCGAGGGGCTGGTGGAGTTCCTGCCCGGCGGGAGCGCCGTGGTGTCCGCGGTCGCCACCGACACGAGTTGCCGCCTGCGACTCGAGGATGGCGCGATGCTCGAACTCGACCTCGCAGGCGACCGCGTCGATTGCCTCGGCGCCTGCGTCGATGCGCAGGGACGGCCGATCGTCCTGGTCGGCACCTACGACGGGCTCGTGCGCCGCTTCGACGGCGCGAGCGGCGCGAGCTTGGGCGCGATGAAGGCGCACGCGGGCAACGTCAAGGCCATCGAGCCCGGCCCGCGTCCCGGCACGTTCTTCACGGGCGGCGCCGACTGCGCCATCTGGCTGTGGGACGCGGCCACCGCCGCGCGGCTTGGCGGCGCGGTGGGCAGCGAGCGCACCGTGCGCGGCCTGGCGCTCGACGTCGAGGCCAATCGGCTGGCCGCGGTGGGCAACGACAACCATCTGCGCCTGTGGCCGATCGACGTGGCGGTGCGCGAACCTGCGCTGCGCGGACACGACGCGTGGGTCTACGGCGTCGCGTTCCTCGCCGACGGCACGCTCGCCAGTTGCGCAGGCGAAAAGCCGGCGCCCGATGGTCGCGTCGCCTTGTGGGATCGCGCCACGAGGAAGCTCACCGCCGAGCTCGTCGTCGACCCGCAGAGCCCCGAAGCGATCGTGGCCGACGTGGCCGACGACGGCCGCGGCGGCGCGGTGGCGGCGTGGTGGAAGGCTGGCGATGGCGGGCTCGCCTTCCTCGATGGCGACGAGGCGCGCAGCCTGCCGCTTGCGAAGGTCGCGCCATGCAGCGTGGTCGGCCTGCCCGGCGGCGACGCCGTCGCGTGGCGCGCGCTGGGTTCGTCGCGCTTGACCGTCATGGCGCGCGATGGATCCATCTTGCAGGTGCTGGATCTTCCCGGGCGCAACAGCGAACGACCGTTCCTGCGCTTGCGCGACGATGGGAGCGAACTCGCCACGCATACCGACGCGGGCCTCTTCCTCGTGCCGATCGAGCGTGCGACCAGCGGACAGCGCCTTGGCGCGCCGCGGCTCGTGCGCGTGGCGGGTCGCGTGCACGACCTGGCCGTGTGCCGCGCCGATCGTCGCATCGCCGTCGGCTTCGTCGATGGGCAGATCGCGCTCGTCGATCCCGACGCCCCCGTCGACGCGGAGGGGCTGGCCGCCATCGTGTGGCGCAGCCCGCTGGCCCACGGCGGGCGAGTGCGCCTTGCGCGCACGAGCGACGGCATGCGCATCGCCAGCGCCAGCGACCAGTTGATCCGCGTCTGGGACGCCGCCGACGGGGGGGCCTTGCTCAACCTGGCCGGACATGGCGACGTCGTCCTGGCCTTGGCGTTCTCGCCCGATGGCCGCACGCTGGCCTCCAGCTCGATCGACCGTACGGTGCGGCTGTGGGAGGGCCGCGCCAGCCGTTAGGCAAGGTCCGGGTTTTTTCGCGCATTTCCCCAAGGGGGCGGCGCCGCGTTCCTGTCCACGAAGGCGAAGCGTCGCCTTGGACCGACTTGCGGTCCACGAGCGGTGGCTTGGTCCGGACCGCGAGCGTCGCGCGGTCGGACCTCCTCCAGTCGCGGCGCAGATAGGCAAGGCCCTCCATGCGCACGCTTCCGCTGCTCTCCCTCCTCGTCGCCGCGTCGCTCGTCGCGCCCGCTGGCGCGCAGACCTTCGACAGTCCCAAGCTGCCCAAGCTCCAGCCGCCCGCGGGCAACCCGACCGCCGAGATGCTGGTCTCCCATCTCCAAGGCGGCAGCGACACCTGCGCCGCCGCGACTTCCGCGGCGCAGATCGCCGGCAGCGGGTCGTTCTTCGTCAACTCGACCTTGGCGACGACCAACCTCTACAACCGCGATGTGTGGTTCGTCTGGACGGCTTCTGTCGATGGCGTCGTGTTCATGGGCCTGTGCGGCAGCACGCCGGCCGACACGCTGCTCTTCGCCTATCCGTTCAACGGCGGCGCGTGCCCGGTGCAAGGCGCTCCGACGCTCGCCGACAACGACGACTCGTGCGGCCTGCAGTCGGTGATCAGCTTCAACGCGACCGCCGGCACGAGCTACTACATCGCCGCAGCTTCGTTCATGGGCTACGCCAGCGGCTACACCGCGCAGCTGTTGGTGCAGGAGGCGGGCGGCAGCGTCGACTCCGACGAGATCGCGGGCGCCGCGGGCATCATCGGCGCCGGGCCGCACAACTACGACAACAGCCTCCTGACGACCAGCTTCGCCGGCGCGTGCGCCATGGAGAACGACCAGTGGTTCGCGTGGACGGCCTCGCTCACCGGCACCGCGACGGTGTCGACCTGCGGCGGCGCGGCCGTCGGCAGCGGCACGGACACGGTGGTCGCGGTCTACGCCGGCCTCGGCTCGAACGGGCCGTTCCCCACGGGCAACCTGCTCGCCTGCAACGACGATTCCGGCGCGCAGTTCTGCGGCCTCGGCTCGGTGGCCACCTTCCCGACGACCGTGGGCGAGCGCTACCTGATTCGCCTGGGCCGGTTCCCCGGCGCAGCTTCGGTCTACGGCACGTTCACCGTGACCGAGTCGGGCACGTATCCGCCGGCCGACACTTGCGCCACGGCGCGCGTCGTCACCGGCGAGGCGCCGATTCCGTTCGACAACACGAACGCGGCGACCGACCTCGTCGGAAGCTCGTGTTCGCCGATCGGCAACGACGAGTGGTTCCGCTGGACCGCGCCGCGCAGCGACATGGTGACGATCTCGGCCTGCGACGGGCTGGCGCCTGGATCGGCCCCGGACACGGTGCTCGCCGTGTACCTCGGCGCGGCCTGCCCCACTTCCTCGCCCATCGTGTGCAACGACGACAACGGCTGCGCACCGGGCAACGCGACCTCGAAGGTCGCCTTCTACGCGACCTGCGGCCAGACCTACCTGATCCGACTCGGGCGCTACATCAACACGGCCGCCAGCCGCGGCACGTTCACCATCGTCGGCGAGCTCGGGGCCTTCGCGCCCGGCTGCGACGCTCCCGCGCCGGGCCATGCGTACTGCTTCGGCACGAGCGGTTGCCCGTGCGGCAACAATGGCGGTCCAGGCGCCGGCTGCGCCAACTCGCTTAACGGCAGCGGCGCGCGCCTCGTCGGGCGCGGCGTCGCGAGCTTGGCGAACGACACGTTCACGCTCGAGGCGTCGGGCATGCCCAACAGCAGCTGCCTGTACTTCCAAGGCACGACGCAGGCCGCGACCGTCTTCGGCGACGGGTTGCGCTGCGCGGCGGGCTCGGTCATCCGCCTCGGGTCGAAGAGCAACGTGGCGGGCGACTCGCGCTACCCGATGGCCGGCGACCTGCCGATCTCGGTGCGCGGAGCCATCGGCGCGGCCTCCAGCCGCACCTACCAGGCCTGGTACCGCAACGCGGCCGCGTACTGCACGGCCAGCACGTTCAACCTGACCAACGGCTACCTGGTGGCATGGAAGCCGTGAGCGAGGCCTCGGCGCGACTTGTCAAATATCCTTGACGAGTGGCGCGTCAAGCAGGCGGGGCCGGCCGGTCGCATGCGACCAGCCGGCCCCGCCGCTCCTGCATCGCCCGCCGGACCTGGCGAGGGCTGGGCTTCGAGGCCGAACGGAAGAGCTCCAAGCCGGCCGGAAACTGCCTGCGGCCGGGATCCCGGTCGGCCTCGGTCGTCGTGCCCACGCGCATCGTGTACTCGAGGCGCAGGCCGTTGACCGGATCGTCGAAGAAGAACGACCTGTAGGGGGGCAGGTCGATCAACTCGCCCACCACCGCTCCACGCGAGCGCAGCTCGGCGTGCCGAGCCTCGAGCTCCTTCGAGGACGCGCAACGCAGCGCGAAATGGAAGGTCCCCGCGGGCACGCCGAGGCCCGCGTTGATGCCGGTGTCGTAGTCCACGGCCACGCCCGGAGTGTCGTGCCGCTCCATGAACGCCAGCGCGCAGCCCGAGCCGCAGTCGAAGAACATGTGGTCCACATGGCCACCCTCGGACACCAACATGCGTTCGTGGATCAGCACGGGAAAGCCCAGCTGTCCTTCGTAGAAGGCGCGCGTGGCCGCGAGGTCGCGGGTTCCGAAGCTCAAGTGGTCGATCGCCATGGGTGTCCTTCGCGGCGCAAGGCCCACCTCGTGCTCAGCCGAGTGCGGCGAGGAACGCCACCACCGGCCGCGCCGAGGGTCTACCGTGCTGCCAATCGCCGCCTTCGCAGCCGGATCCGCCGATGTCGACATGCGTGAAGCACAAGGGTTGCTTCGAATCCGTGCCATGCTTGTCGAGCCCCGAAGCGACGGCGAGGAAGGCCATGGGGAACTGGTGGCCGCGCGCGGTGCCCGACGAAGGCAGGTTGTTGCACGACAACACGTCGTCGGCCTTGGTGCGGGGCGCCACGAAGTCCCAGTCCTCGCGGCGCAGTCGGGAAACCTCGAAGGGATCGCCCCACAAGTCGCCTTGCATGCCGAGCGACTCGCTCACGGCGGCTTGGCGCGCGGGGCCATTGTCGAGGGCGATGTTGTAGGGGCCAACCGCGCGCCCGGCGTGGCCGGTCAAGGTGGCGACCGACAAGATGCGCGGGTTGAGTTCCTTCGCGGCGCGCACGCGCAAGTGCGACAGCAGGTCGGCCAGCACGAGGCGGCCTTC
>SXXH01000295.1 GCA_005789645.1 Planctomycetia bacterium | reverse complement strand
TCGCCACCGGGCATTGCCATGTGAACTACGACGCGATCCCCACCGTCGTCTACACCTCGCCCTAGATCGCCTCGGTCGGCAAGACCGAGGAGGAGCTCAAGGCCGCGGGCATCCCGTACAAGAAGGGCTCCTTCCCCTTCATGGCCAACGCGCGCGCGCGCGCGCTCGGCCACACCGACGGATTCGTCAAGATCCTCGCGCACCAAGAGACCGACAGGATCCTCGGCGGCCACATCATCGGCCCGCGCGCCGGCGACTTGATCGCCGAGATCGCGATGGCGATGGAGTTCGGCTCGAGCAGCGAGGATGTGGCTCGCACCTGCCACGCCCACCCGACCTTGAGCGAAGTGGTCAAGGAAGCGGCACTGGCCGTCGACGGGCGCGCGCTGAACATTTGACGACCGAAGGCGCGGCCCGCGCCATTCCTGCTTGCTTGCGCGAACGCGAAAGACCGGCGCCGCCCGGGTCATCCCCGGACGGCGCCGTCTTCTCCCTCAGCCTCCCAGCTGATTGCTCGATTCGCGCTCACCAACGCAGGGTCGCCGCGATGGGCGAACGCGTCGGCATGCGGTCGTGACGCAGGCGGAACACTTCGCCTCCGTGCAGGCAGACCGACTCCGCCAATTCCTCCAGCACGTTCGCGTCCTCGCGCGGACCGCGCGCGACGGTCCGCTGCACCGTGCCGGTGCTGCGATCCAGTCGCCCGTGGACCACGGCCTCGCGGTCGAGGATCAGTTCGCGCACACGGCCCATCGTCGTGGCGCGAGCGATGATCGACAGGTCGTCGCTCGCGCGGTTGGCGCCCGACAAGGCGCCCCAGCGATCGAGCACATCGAGGTTCTGCTCGTCGAGGTGCTGCTCGACCACTGGCCAGGCGCGGGCGTGCATGGCGTCCAACGACAGGTGGCCGAGGTCGCCCACCAAGCCGAAGGCGATCATGTCGTCGAAGCGCGCCACCGAGCGGAACATCCACAGTTCGCGCTCGGGTGCCGCCACCAGCAACGGACGCGGCGAAGCGGACACGACTTGCGCCACGGCGCGCTCGATGGCGCGGATGCGACGCAGCGGATCGATGCCGACCGAGGCCTCGACCTCGGCCGCGGCGAACGGACCAGCTGCCTGCAACTTGGCGCACGCCGGATCCAAGGCGAGAGGCAGCTCGACGGGCTCGAGGCCGAAGGCCGAGCCGGCGTGCAACCGCACCTCCGAGTCGTTCAACCTCAGCAGGTAGAAGCCGCGATTCGACTGCAGGTGCGTCAGGAGCGGCCGAACATGCGTCTTGGCGCCCACGACCGCGCGCTCGGGCAAGACGAGCGGCAGGTGCCAGTGGGCCAAGGTGGTCTGCGAGCGGAAGGCCACCAGCGTGGACTTGGCCTGGCTCCAGAAGTCCGCGGTCGACAACGCCTCGAGCGGCGACAACAACTCGGCGACGACGCGTGCCGGGTGGCTGGCGGCGAGTTGGTTGCGCAGACGCGTCAACTCGGCGTGGAAATGGCTCCGGTCGTCCGGGCTGCCGCCAACGACCGTCGGCAGGTACAAGGAAACACAAGGTCCCTCTTCACAGGCGATGAGGGCTCGCAGATTTTCCAGCGTCGGCACTCGCATGGTCATCATCTCGGGGTTGGGGGCCGTTCTGCGGCGTAGGTGATCCCTGCTGGAGAACCGAACTACGACCCAGACAAGCAGGACTGTATCCCAGAAATTTTCTTGGCAAATGGAGCCAAGTGCGTAGGAATCAAGTCCCGTTGGACGCAGAATCCGCAAAATGCGCATTCCTAGCCCTGCCATCTGCAAGCCCTCTGCACTGGCACTCGACACCGGTCGCGCCTCGGAGCCGAAGCCGAACGCAAATTGGTTGATTTTTGGCTGCGAAATGCCACTTTTCCCAAAAAAACCTCGTGCAGCCATGGGAGCTCAGGCAAGCGCTGCCAACAGCCCTTACAGCCCGTCCAGCAATCGGAAATTGGGACAAAGCCCAAGAATGCGACATCCCGACCCGCATCCACTCCTACCTAGACTTATCCTAGGAAAATTTCTAGCTCGGCGATTTCCTAGCTTTGCGGTGCCTTTCCGGGGCTTGGGACGCCCGGGGCCGCCCTACCCTTCGCACCCAACCATGCAGTTCGAGCGTGGGTAGGGCAAGGATCGGGACGGGATGCGCAGGCCTCAGCCTTCCGTGTACTTGGCCAAGCGCCCGGCCTTCAGCGGCCCAGCCACCGCCAGGCAACACCGCGTGGGGTGCAGGTGGGCTTGCGCCACGCGCCGCACATCGTCTTGGGTGGTGGCCGCGAAGGCGTCCATCAACTTGGGCAGATGGTCGGGCCCCCACCCGTGCACGGCCGACGATGTCATGTACGCCGCGCGACGCGACGCGCGTTCGAAGCCCATGGCGAAGCTGCCGAGCAAGTACTGCTTGGCCGTCTCGAGCTCCGCTTCGGGCACGAGCTCGCTGCGGATGCGCTCCATCTCGGCGAGGAAGCCATCGATCGCCGTCTCGGCGTTCTCCGGCGAAGTGCCGATGTAGGCGCTGAAGACTCCGGGCAGGATCCCCGCCGAGGAGTGGATCGAGGCGTGCACGCTGTAGGCGAGGCCAAGCTCGTCGCGCAAGCGGCGCGAGATGCGGTTGACGAAGCCTGGTCCCGTGCCGAGCACATGGTCCATCACGACCAACGCCGGGTAGTCGGGATCGTTGCGGCGGATGCCGAGATGCCCGAGGAACACATGCACTTGCTTGCGCTCGGCCCCGAAGGTGCGCACGCGCCGGCCGAGCGCGGGGAAGACCGGCGGGACGGTCTCGAGCGGAGTGCCGGGCGACAAGCCCGAGAGCAACTTCTCGCAAGCCGCACGCACTTCCTTGGGATCCACGTCCCCGCACACCGACAGGATCAACCGTCGGCCGCACCAATGCCGCCGCCGCAGCGCCCGCACCTCGGCGGGCTCGATGCGCTCGAGGCTGGCCCCGTCGCCATAGGCCGCGCGGCCCATCCAATGATCGCCGTAGACCAGTCGGCGGAAGAGCAAGGCGCCTTGCTTCTGCGGCTCCGACCGCTCGACGCGCAGGCGATCAAGCAGGCGCTGGCGTTGACGCTCGAACAACTTGTTCGGGTAATGCGCGTGCGACAGCGCATCGCACAACACTTCGAGCAGGAGCTTCCAGCGACTGCCGACGATCACGCCAGCCAGGCCCGAGGCGTCGCCGCCCAGCTCGCCACCATGCGGCTCGAGCATGGACGCGATCTCCTCGTCGCTGCGGCTGGGCGTGCCTTGGTCGGCCAACGCGCCGACGAGGTAGGCAAGGCCTTCCTTGCCGCGCGGGTCGAGCGCGGGGCCGCCACGCACATGCGCTTGGATGGCGCACACGGGAGCGCCAGGACGAGGCGACACCCACAACAGCGCGCCGCAGGACAGCTCGAAGCGCTCGAGCGGCATCGACAGCCGCTCCAACAGGGCTTGATGGCTCATCGACGCACCTTGCCTCGCGCGCGACGACGCGAGTGGGCCGCGGCGCGCCGCGCCTTCTTGCCGCGCGCCTTGCCGCCGGACTTCTTCTTGGACGCCGTCGGCTTCGCCGGCGGGGCGCGGCGCTTGGCCGACTTGGCCTTGGCGGGGCCGGATCTCGCGGACCCGGACTTGGCGCCGCGAGCCGCCTTGGTCTCCGCCGCGGCGCGCTTGGGCAGGCTCCAACCGACGACGCGACGCTCGTCGCCCAGGTATCGACGCGCGGCTTCGCGCACCGCCGAGGCATCGACGGCCTTGATGCGTTCGACCGCTTGCACAGCCAAGGTCCAATGCGCATCGACCGCGTACTCGCCCAGCTCCTCGGCCAGGTCGGAGACCGTCTCCGAATCATGCGCTTCGCCGGCCTCGATGATCTGCTTGGCGCGCACGAGCTCGGCGGGATCGAGCAACAGCGCGCGCACGCGCTGGACTTCGTCGAGCAACGCGCGTTCGAGCACTTGGGGCTCGACGCCGTGCGCGCACTGCGCGTACAGCCAGAACGCCCCGCCATCGACGCGCGTGTCGTTGTGCGTCGACACGCTGGTCGCGAGTCCAGCCTCCAGCACCAGCAAGCGATGCAGGCGCGAGTTGCGACCGCTCGACAAAGCCGTGGCCAGCACGTCGAGCGCGTAGTCGTCGGCCTCGCCGACCTTGGTGGTGGGCCAGCCGATGCACACGCGCTTGCCGTCGTCGTCCCACTCCATCGACAAGCGTTGCTCGCCGCGCGGCGCGGGCGCGGGCGCGCTCCAGCCCACCTGCTTGGCGAGGCCCGCGGGGATGGCTCCAAAGTGCTTCTCTGCGGCGGCCAGCGCGGCCTCCACGGTCGTGTCACCGCACACGACGAGCGTCGCGTTGGCGGGATGGTAGTGGCGCTCGTACCAAGCGCGCATGTCGTCGACCGTGAGGGCCTTGAGCGTGTCGACATAGCCGATCACCGGGCGGTGGTAGGCGTGGCGACCGAACAAGGCCATCTGGACCTGCTGGACCAGCACGCGCCATGGATCATCCTCGCCCATCGACAACTCCTCGAGCACGACGGCCTTCTCGGCCTCGAACTCGGCTGGATCGAGCAACAGGCCGCGCATGCGGTCGGCTTCGATCTCGAGCGCCTTCTCCCAACGATCGGAGGCCAGCTCGAACCAGTAGGCCGTGTGGTCGGCCGAGGTGAAGGCGTTGTTGCTGCCGCCGAGGCGAGTCGTCGCGAGGTCCACCTCGCCCTTGCCGAAGCTGCGCGAGCCCTTGAACATCATGTGCTCCAGGAAGTGCGCGACTCCCGCCTCGCGTTCGCTCTCGTCGCGCGCGCCGCAGCGGTACCACAGCATCACCGCGACGACGGGATCGAAGTGGCGCTCGCCCACCAGCACCGTCAAGCCGTTGGCGAGCTTCTTCTCGACGATGCTCGCGCCGCTCTTCTTCGCGTCGGAATGCTTCAACGGCCACCTCCGCGACGCGAGGGCGCGGACGGCCGTCCAGCCCCGGACGATCGCTTGCGGACGCCATCTGCGCCGCGCGCGGTGTCGCCACCGTCTTGGCGCGGGCCCTTGCCGCGCGGAGCAGCACCGCGCGGGCCCTTGCCCCCGGCGCCAGCGCCCTTGAAGCCAGTCGCACGAGGCTTGCCGGCGCGCGCCGCGGGCCCACGAGCGGAGCCCCGCACGCTGGCGCCCGACTTGCCGCCGCCGAACTTGCCCGCGCCTGGCTTGGAGTCGAGGCCGCGCGACTCGAGCCAATTCTGGCGATCCGCGCGACGCGCGGCGAGCTCGGCCGCCTCCGGACGCACCGCGACCGCGCGCCCGCCTTCGACCAGATGGCGCGCCCACGAAGGCTTGCGACCCTTGCCGCGCTTGGTCGTGCCGAAGCGCGCGCGCTCGCCGCCCTCGGATGGGGCGCCGGCGAGCAACGCGTCGATCTCCGCGCGCACGAGCTCGCGCCAACGGCCCGTCTTCAACCCGCGCGAGGTCAGCGAACCGACGCGCACGCGCTCGAGGTCGACGACCTTGTAGCCGACCTTGGCGAACGCGCGGCGGATCTCGCGGTTCATGCCTTCCTGGATCGTGACCTCGAGCTCCGAGTTGTCGTGCCTGCGGCTCTCGACGATCACGCGCGCGCCACTCGTCTTGCCCTCCGACAAGCGCACGCCTTCGCGGATCTTGGTCAAGGCCTCGTCGTCGATCTTGCCGGCGACCTTGACGCGATACGTCTTCAGCACGCCGTGGCGCGGATGCATGATGCGGTGCGCGAATTCGCCATCGTTCGTCAAGAGGATCAAGCCGCGCGACTCCTCGTCGAGCCGGCCGATCGTGTAGATGCGACCCTTCCATGGATCGGTGATCAGGTCGACCGCGCGCGGGCGCGTCTCGCGCGTCTCGTTCGTGCACACCACGCCCGGCGGCTTGTTCAACATGTAGTAGCGCTTGCGCGCGGCGCGCACATCGAGCGTGCGGCCCTCGACATCGATCGTCTGCCGCTCGGGATCGACCTTGGTGCCGAGCTCGACCACGATCTCGCCATCGACCATGACGCTGCCTTGCGCGATCAGCTCGTCGCAGCGCCTGCGCGAAGCGACCCCATGGTCGGCGAGCAACTTGTTGAGGCGCACCAGGCTCGAGCCCGCGTCGAGCACTTCGCCCGCGTTCGGAGTCGGAGGTTGCGAGCGCGACGGTTGCGAGTGCTCGGCGGAGGCGGCCCGCTTGGGCTGGGAGCGGGGAGCGGGACGGCGCGAGGATCGTTCTGTCATGGTTGCGGAGCCCAAGTTGAGGCAGCGGACAATCCGTAGTGTCCAAGAAGCGCCCATGGTGGAGCAAGCCAATCCGCGCGTCCTTGCCGCCTTCGCTCGCGTTGCGGCGCTGAAGAACCTGCGCCCTCGAGGTGGACTAGGTGCCCCAAAGGCGCGCTCACGAGAGGCGACAAGGAAGCGCGCCTCCCCCTGTGGTGACCACCTTGCAGTTGGACGCTGGCCGCGACTCTGCGCGGACACGGATAGCGATGGCCATGCGTGAAGAGCGACCGTGCTTGGCTCAACAGCCCTTTCTTGAGAGGGGCCGAAGAGACCCATCCGAACACGATTAGCGGGGGCGCGTCACTCGGAGCGCGAGTCAGTCCGGCAATTGGAATATCAAGTCCAATTTATCGACTTTGCCTCCGCACGGCCTCAGGGACGGGAATAACCTCCAAGTGTCCGTGTTCGGTAGCTCAAGCTACTGGGCATTATTTTCCCGTCAAAAACCGTCCTAAACACGTCCAAATGCGCCACCCGCATCTCTTGCCCCTCGTGGGCGCGGCTTCCGGTCTGCTGACCGGCGTGCTGTACCTACAGCACAACCAAGCCACGGCAGTGGAAGTCCTCCCGGCCCTGATCCCCATCCCCATCAACCTGGCCCCCGATGCCCGGAGCACCTTCATCGAAGGTCCTCTACAGGACTACGATTTGACGGCCCGCGTGATCGTCGTCAACGGCACGCAGGTCCAAGTCCCGGCCACGGTCCTTTTCGACACGACCGGCGACGGCGTGGGCGATGTCACTTTGGCGCAGTTGGTCAATCCGACCCTGCGCTCCCCCCTCGGCGGCACGGTGCACGCCAGCGCGGCACTACGGACGACGCAGAGCGGCCATGCCCAATTCGTCGCCGACAGCCTGTATTTCGAGTTCGGCGAACGCGTCGTCGTCGGGCCCTTGGTGGCCGTGGATGCCGCCAACGGCATGTTCCAGGTCGGCGGACACCAGATCCGCATGAGCGCCGACCCGCGCCTCAGCCCGATCCTCGCCGATCTCGGCGGCCATCCCATCACGGTGGCCGACCTCGCCGGCTTCGAAGGTTCGCTCGTCTCGGCCGAGGGCTACATGGACGAGGGCGTGTTCTTCGGCAAGTTCGTCGAGACGCAGGCGCTGGTGCCCGGCGCCAATGTCGACGGCGTTGGCGTGGAGCGCGCACTGTGGCGCGCGGACAAGGGGCAGATCGACGTGGTCGGCACGATCACGGCGCATCCCACGACCGGCCAGATCGCCGCGACGGTGCAACTGGACCTGTCCTGCGATGGCCTCGGCCTCGTCACGGTCAATGTGGTGCCCGGGATCGTGCCCACGCAGGGCGAGTTCGTGTGGCGCTCGGCCGAAGGCCAAGTGCCCAACAACCCCGGCTCCTTGTGCGTGCGTTCGGCCAACGGCGGCACCACGCAACGCGGCGTCGACACCAAGTGACCCGCAGCGCCGCGCGGTCCGCGACGGTCGCGCGGCGCACCATCCACTCATCCATCCACGCATCCATCCATGCGGGCGAGTCGACGGCCACGCGGCCGCGCCAGCCCACCACAAGACGCCAGCTCCCATGCGCAACCTTCGCATCGCTTCCATGACCGGCGCCGCCGCGCTCGCGGCCCTCGCCTCCATCCAACTCCTGCCCACCCAGGCGGGCGCCGTGGCGCCCATCGATGGCTTCACCTTGCCCACCTTGTGGCCCGGAGCCAACGTGTTGAGCCTCGAGGGCGGCGTGCTCGCCATCGACCCCGCGACGCGCACCATCAACGTCGACGGCAGCGTGGTCCACATCCCGGCCACGCTGCGCATCGACACCGACGGCGATGGCTTCGGCGACATCACCTTCGAGCAGTTGACGGCCTCGAACCTGCGCAGCGCCATCGGCGGCTACATGGCCGTGGAAGCCGACGTGACGAGCGTCAACGGCTTGGCGCGCTTCACGGCCAACGCCGCCTACTTCGAGTTCGGCGAGCATGTCGTCGTCGGCGCGTTGATGGCGGTGAACGCGCAAGCGGGCACCTTCACGATCGCCGGCACGCCGGTGCGCTTGTCGACGGACGCGCGCATCCCGGCCAAGGTCCTCGACCTCGGCGGCAATCCGATCACCTTGGCCGACATGGCCGGCTGGGAGGGCTCCTTGGCCGCGGTCGAGGGCTACATGCAAGACGGAGTTCTGCGCGCCAAGATCGTCGAGACCGACGTGGTAATGCCGGCCGCCGGCTCGGACACGATCGTCATCGAGAAGGCGCTCTACAACGCGAGCAAGCGCTCGATCGAAGTGCGCGGCACGATCACCGCCCACCCGGCGACGGGCGCATTCGCGCCGAACGTGCAGATCGACTTGTCGTGCGATGGCCTCGGCATCATCAACGCCACCGTCGTCCCCGACCTGGCCCTCGGCCAGGGCGAATGGCGCTGGAAGTCGGCCAACAACGCGGTGCCGACCAACCCCGGCAGCGTGTGCGTCCGCTCGAGCTCGGGCGCGAACGCGCAGCGCGCCACGAACTGAGCGACGAAGCACCAAGACCACCCGGGAGTCGACGACGGATGGACGGTCCGTCCCGACGAGCGGGGGAGACGAGAAGGGCCTGCAGTTGGAGGATTGCTCCAACTGCAGGCCTGCTGCACCGCGAACGGAGCGCGCGCGTCGCGCGGCTCGGCGCCGGCTTGCATGCGCTCGCGCGGGTTGGCACCTTGCGACTGCCGCTTCGCGCTGGATGCACATGAACGCGCTTCGACTTGGACTCGCCTTCGCCGTCGTGGGCGCCAGCGCTTGGCTCTTGCTGGCGCGTCCACGCCAAGTGGCCGAACGGCCCCTCGCCGCGTCGCACGAGGAGTTCGCCGAGGGCTCGCCCGATCTGGACTCCGCGGACGACTTGCTCGCGGGCTCCTTCGAGATGGAACGAGGAGCTCTCCAAACCGCTGCGGACGGCGCGTCGAACGCGAACAAGCCCGCCCCAGCGATGGAACGAGTCGAGCCGGGCTCGATCCAAGGTTGCCTCTACGACCAAGGTGGCGCGCCGCTGCCGAAGGCCGAGCTGCGTCTCGTCCCGCCACACGACCCGCTGGAACCAAGGGAGGGCGTCCACACCGCGCGCGACGGGTGCTTCCTCTTCAAGTCCGTTCCTCCCGGCGAGTGGTGGATTTGCTGGCGCCCAAGGGGATCCGAGACCAGCACGAAGCTCGCCGTCTTGACCGTGCGCGAGGGCCAGCGCGAGATCGTCACCTTGATGCTGGCGGGCAGCCGTTCCGTGTCGGGACGGATCACCATGGGCGATGGTTGGTCGGAGGACTTGGACAAGACCGTCGTGCAGCTCGAACTGTCGCCGGCGCGCGGTCCCGATGCCGGCAGGCTCGTCTCCAGCGGCTGGGCGCGGACGAACCGCTCCGAACCGGAGCGTTCCGGGATGTTCACATTGGCCGGACTCCAACCGGACATCTACGTGCTCAGGGCGATCCCCTTCATCGAGGGCGACCACCTCGCCATCGAAGTCGATCTCCTCGCTGGCGACGCGACTCTGGAGCCGATCGTGATCGGACCCGAGACGCCGCTGCGACCTCCGCGTTAGTCGCGAGCGCGGCGACTGCCAGCGCGCTGACCACGAGCGCAGGGCGGCCAGCGCGGCGGATTCAACTGGCCGTGGCCCGCACCACCTTCAGGCGTCCGCACAAGGCATGGTCGCCGCTCGCGCCCGGCAGGAGCCATGCATCGCCGCGGCGCAAGCGCGCCTCGCCCGCCTGCGTCTGCAGGACGCCTTCGCCCTCGAGCACGCACAAGACCTGCGCGCGCCCCTCCGTGGACAACGCGCGTTCGCCATCGAGCTCGAGTTGGTCCATCTGGAACAGGTCGCAATCGACGAGGCGCCCGCGTCTCCAACCATCCGACTCCTCGAGGACGCGCGGAGCGCGCGGCGTGAAGGACACCGATCGCGCGCAGCGCAACGCCTCGCGGATGTCGAGTCGCCGCGGCCGACCATCGAGTCCGGGACGATCCCAATCGTAGAGCCGCCAAGTCGTGTCCGAGTTCTGCTGGACCTCGAGGATGGCGATGCCGCCACCGATGGCGTGCACCGTGCCGCCCTCGACGAGGATGCACTCGCCAGCGCGCGCCGGGTTGCGCGCGAGCAAGTCGACGCAACCAGCCGAGCCGGCGACCTGCGCCAGGCGCTCGACTCCGACGCCTTCGGCGAGCCCGGTCCACACATGCGCGCCGGCATCGGCCGCGAGCATGTACCAAGCCTCGGTCTTGCTCTCGCCGAGATCGGGACTCGAGTGCGGTCCCGGATGCACCTGCACCGACAAGGGCTGCGAAGCGTCGATGTACTTGACGAGCAACGGGAAGCGGCCGCTGCCGGCGGGACGCGAACGCCCAAGCAGTCCCGCGCGATCGCGCCGCATCAACTCCTCGAGCGTCGCGCCCGCGCAAGGGCCTTCGGCCACCACCGACTGCTCCTCGGCGCGATCGACGACGAGCCACACCTCGCCGATGGGCGCGGACGGCGGCAAGGAAAGGCCCAGAGACTCGAGGCGTCGCCCCCCCCAGACCTTCTCGAAGCAGCGCGGTTCGAAGCGCAACGGCGGCAGCATGGAGCGGCTCACAGGAGGGCGTACTTGTCGGTGGCCGCGACCAGCGCGCGCGAGATGCCGGGTTCGAAGGCGCTGTGACCCGCGTCGGGGACCACGACGAAGTCGGCGTGCGGCAGGCGCGCCGCGAGCTCGTGCGCGCTGCGCATCGGGCAGACCATGTCGTAGCGGCCTTGCACGATGGTCGTGGGGATGCGCGCGAGCTTGTGCGCGTCGCGCAGGAGCTGGTCCTCCACCTCGAAGAAGCCGCCATTGACGAAGTAGTGGCACGCGATGCGCGCGAAGGCCAAGGCCTTGTCGTCGGCGCCGAACTCGGCGGCGAAGGCCGCGTCCGGCACCAACTTGCGGGTGGCGCCGTCCCAGATGCTCCACGCGCGCGCGGCGGGCATGTGCACGGCGGGATCTTCGCTGAAGAGCCGCTTGGCGTAGGCGCGCATCAACGCGCCGCGCTCCTCCACGGGGATGGCGGCCAGGTAGTGCCGCCACGCGTCGGGGAAGACCCAGCTCGCGCCGCCCTCCTCGTAGAACCACGCCAACTCGGCCTTCCTCAGCATGAAGATGCCGCGCAGCACGAGTTCGAGCACGCGCTCGGGATGGCGCTGCGCGTAGGCCAGGGCCAGCGTGCTGCCCCACGAACCGCCGAACACAGTCCAACGCTCGATGCCGAGCTGCGCGCGCAACTGCTCGAGATCCTCGACGAGGCGCCAGGTCGTGTTCTCCTCGGTGGTCGCCCACGGCGTGCTCTTGCCGCAGCCGCGTTGGTCGAGCAGCACGATGCGCCAGGCGCGCGGATCGAAGAAGCGCCGATGCTCGGGACTCGAGGAGCCGCCTGGGCCACCATGCAGGAACACCACGGGCTTGCCGAGCGGATTGCCCGACTCCTCCCAGTGCAGTTCGTGAAGCGTCGAGACCTTCAAGCGTCCGACGCGACGCGCCTCGAGCGGCGGATAGAGCCAACTGACGGGATCCTTCTGCATGGCTTGACGGTACCGCCTCGGCGCGGCCGGATGCAGCAGCTTTCCCGCGTGGAAACGACCCGCGCCGGCGAACGACGACTCAGACCGACGCCAGCAGGCGCTGCGCCTCGGCCCGAGCCGTGGCGTGCGCCGCGCCGCCGGCGATCATGTCGGCGACCTCCTCGACGCGCTGCTCGCCCTTCAACGCGGCGACGAGCGTCGTCGTGCGCGCGCCACGCACCTCCTTGACGACCTTGAGGTGCTCGTGCGCCATCGCGGCGATGGCTGGCAGGTGCGTGACGCACACGACTTGGTGCGCGGCCGCCAACGCGCGCAAGTGCTCGCCGACCTTGGGGCCGAGGCGCCCGCCGACGCCCGAATCGATCTCGTCGAAGACCAGCGTGGGGATCGTCTGTTGGGCCGCCAGCGCGGTCCGCAAGGCCAGCATGATGCGCGCCGCTTCGCCTCCCGAAGCCACGAGGCGCAAGGGCTGCAACGGCTCGCCGGGGTTCGCGGCGAGGAGGAACTCGACATGGTCGGGACCATCGGGCGCGAGGCGTCGCAACTCGCCCGCCTGGTCGCCGGCGTTGGGCGAATCGACGGGAATGCTCGGCCGCGGTTCGATGCGCGTGCTGAACTCCGCGCGCGCCAAGCCCAACTCGCCCAGATGCTTCTTGACCTCCTTGGCGAGCTTCGCGGCAGCCTTGGCGCGCGCCGCGCCCAAGTTGGCGCCGGCGGCCTCGAGGACGCGCTTGGCTAGGTCGCGCTCGGCTGTCAGCTCCTCCACCGAGCGCCCGCCCGACTCCATGGCATGCATCTCCACCCCCAGCCTCTGCGCCAGCGCACGCAAGCCCTCGGCGTCGACCCTGTGCTTGCGCATGAGCGTCTCATACGCGTACAGGCGCTCTTCGACCTTCTCAAGGCGCTCGGGCGAGCTTTGCACGCGCGCCAAGTAGCGCTCTGCGCCCAATGCGGCCTCTTCCGCGTGGGCCAACGCCTCGCGCACTTCTTGCGCCACCGGCGCAAGATCGGCGAGACGCTCCTCCCATCGTTCGAGCGCGCGCGCCGCGCGACGCAGTCCATCCAACGCACCGCCCTCGTCGCTCGACAGGGCCGCGACCACTCCGCCCAATTGCGCGCCAAGTTCGCCTGCGTTGCGCAAGCGCTCGCGCTCCTGCAGCAACTCGGCGTGCTCGTCGGGGTCGGGCTTGAGCTCGAACAACTCGTGCGCCTGGAAGCGCACCAAGTCCAACCTGTCCGCGCGATCGCGCGCGTCGCGTTCGTGGCCGGCCACCTTGGCGACCAACCCGACCCAATGCGCGCGCGCGTCGCGCCAATGCACGACTTGCTTGGCGTGGCCGCCGTACTGGTCCAGCAGCTCGACCTGCTCGGACGCGTCCATCAGGCTCTGGTGCTCGTTCTGGCCGTGGATCTCGACCAACCGCGCGGCGAGCCCGCGCAGCACCTTGGCCGTCGCTGGACGGTGGTTGATCCAGGCCCGCGTGCGGCCGGTAGACGACACCGTGCGCGACAGCACCAGCTCGCGCTCGTGCTCCGCCCCGCCGCTGCGCCATTCGGCGGCGATGTCCTCGAGATTTTCGTCAAGGAAACTTGACAACGACGCGGCGCCGCGCTCCGACAACACGAAGCGGCCTTCGACGCGCGCCTCGTCGGCGCCTCGGCGCACGAGGCTCCCGCGCGGCTTCTCGCCCATCAGCAACTCGAGCGCGTCCAGCAGCAGGCTCTTGCCCGCGCCAGTCTCGCCCGTGATGGCGTTCAAGCCCGCGCCGAAGCGCACGTCCGCCCGTTCGAACAACGCCAGATTCTCGATGCTCAGGTCGCTCAACATCGCCCTAGTCCTCGCCTCCACGGCGAGCATGGCAGTCGCACGCCGTCGCAGTCCACCGCGAGGCGCCACGGGAGCCGCAAGCTCCGACGCCAGTGGGGATTGGGGATCCTGCGCCCCTGCGGACGCGACCGGTCCGATGGCTCCCCACGGCGACCGGCGTAGCGCCTCGCCCGGCCTTCCCTCCGGGCGCGGCTCAGCGCCGAGCAGGAGCCAGCCGCGCGGACTGGTTCCGCAAGTCCTCCAGCGCGGCCCGAGCGTGGGCCGGCAAAGGCGCCTTCAAGGCCTCCTCGAAGGCCAACGTCGCGAGCTCGTGGCGGCCCGCTTGCTGCTCTTCGAAGCCGCGCGCGGCGTGGATCAAGGTGCCTTCGCCCACTTCCTCGGTGCAAGGCACGACGGCCTCGACCTCGCACCATGGTGCGCCCAGGAAGACCTCGTGCACCCGCAGCCGCAGCTCGACGCGCGTCCCGGGCCGCGCGCGCCCCAAGGCCCACGCGGCTCCGCCATCGCGCCGCGCCCACGCGCGCGCCGTCGGCGAGCGATGGGTGTCGGGTCGCCACGGCTCCTGCAGGTCGCTCCATGCGTCCCACGCCCGCCAGCGCGCTTGTCCAAAACGCGTGACATAGGCGCTCCACTGCTCGACCTCGCCGGCGACCAGGACCACCACGCGCACGCTGCGCCCGAGATGCGCCGAAGGATCGGCGACGAGCTCCTCCCACGACAGGCTCGCGACACCGAGCTCCTGCGGACGCGACTGCACAGCTGGCGCGGGCGCGACTACCAGCCAAGCCGCGAGCGCCAAGCCGAAGCTCAGCCCGAGGAAGCGTGGTGCGTGCGAGGACATCCCCCGATCTATCGACCGTTGGAGACTTCCCCTTGATCGGAGACGGGCCAGACGGCCTCCAAGTGCAACGTGGCGTTGTCGAGGTGAAAGGGCGCCGTAGCAGGGCCGATCGTCGCTGCGATCTCCAACTCAGGCGCACCCGATGGTGCCGGATTCGGCACCGTGCACGTGCCGTGATGGATGGTCGAGGGCCCTTGGTCGCCGAGTTCGATGCGCGCCAACCGAAAGTCGCTGCGCTCTCCATTAGGCCAGACGAGCGCCGCATGCATCTCCGGCGGACGTCCTTCGAGGCACTCCCACGTGACGCGGTAGTCCCGCCCGGGCTTGAGCATCCGTTTCGGATCGTCAAGTTCTTGCCGAGCGATCACGCTCCTACCCGCTTGCGATCCAGGCATCGGTGCAACACGCAGCCAACGACGATCGTCCTCTTGCTCGAGCAGGTCGGCCAAGTCAGTGCGGTACCAGCCGCGCCAGGGCCTGAGATACGGACGAGAGGCACGCAGCTGCGGTTTGGACGAAAAAAAGCGCCATTTCGAGCCCTTGCCGGACAGCTTGCCTTCTGCGTCGATCCTGCCGCGCGCGACATCCGCCTCGGTGATCGACTCGAACCCGCCGTCAACCACCATGTCGTCATCGAGATCGTAGAACACGACGACTTCGCCCGTGTCCTCCAAGCCGTTCGAATGCACGAGCTTGTAGTGGAAGTGGTCCCAGGTCGATCCATCGGGCGCCACGCCTGATGGCGGCGTGTAGAGCAGCTGCCCCTTGCCGCCCTTGCCTGCCGCAGGCTCCACGGTGCCTCCGCGCAAGGAACGGCCGCCAGCGACGGGCTGGGCGAAGAGCGAACCTGAATTGACCGACCGGTCGTTCTTCAAGACGTCGACCAACAGCGGCTCGAAGCGGCCATCCTTGCCGCGCTTGACGCGCGCATGATCCAGCAAGGCCTTGGGCGCGACAGCCGCCTTCCAGAGGCCCTTGGCGTCGACCAGACCACTGGACTTGTCCACTCCGCGCAGCAGACGCACTTCCTTGGCGCAGCGCGTCATGCCCTCCGTCTCTCGCCGCGAGTAGTGGCTCGCGGTTGCCGGTGCCGCGGCGAACGGATTGGTCGCCACTCCACGACCTCCCATGACGCCATTTTCGTAGGGAAAACCGTACTCGTGCCATTGGTCCAGCGTGTGCGCGAACTCATGAAGCAGCACACCCCATCCATCCTGCCCGCCGAAGCCTGCCACCAAGTAGGCGAAGTTGCCCGAACCAGGCGGACAGTAGGCCAATCCGCCGCCGATGCGCGCTGGCGGACACAGCTTGATGCCCAAGTCGAGGCGCTGATGGAGATCCTCGTTGGGATGGTCGGAGGTCCTGAATCGCTTGGCAATGGCATCCATGACGAGTTGCTTGTCGCTGGAAGCGAGCGTGGGATCCTCGTCGGCCGAGCGCGGCAGGACCGACTCCCGCAGGTCGAGATGCAGCTGCAACTCGGGCACGGTCCATTGATTGAACTGCTGGATCAGCTCGACCACATGGGCGCGCCCCTTGTCCACGTCGCCCGCGCAATAGGTCTGCAGGTAATCCCACGACAGCTCGACGCCCACGCGCAGGTTGAGGACCGGAATGCCCTCGCAACGCACTGCTGCGGGCCGCTGCGGCAATGCGTTGGGCACTGCGTTGGGCGCGGCCACGAACGCCAAGAGGCAACACCAAGCGGCGCGCATGGGAACGGTGAGCATGCCGCACACGCTCGGATCCGACGAACCAGCCACTCGACTTGCTTGCATCAAGGCCTCCATGTGGAGAAGCGCGCTCAAGCATCGGCGCTGGACAGGAAAGTCGCTTGAGCGCGATCCACCTGTGCGTGGTCGTCAAGCGCCTCGCACGCCGCCCACGTACACGGCTTCGAGAGCTAGATCTTGGGCGGAGAGCACGACCAAATCGGCCGGGGCGCCGACGGCGATGCGACCACAAGCGAGGCCCAAGGCGTCGGCTGGAGTCGTCGAAGCCATCGTCAGCGCGTCGGCGAGCGAGACGAAGCCGCGCGATACGAGACGACGCACCATCTCCAACTGCGACAAGGCGGATCCCGCGAGCTTGGGCGGGTCGCCAGCGACCGCGGACGGGTAGTACGCGGCGCCGTCGCGAATGACGTGATCGCGGCCGTTGGCGTGGAAGTGGTCGCAACCCGTGCCAGCGCCTTGCAGCGCGTCGCTGACGAGGCACAGGCCGCGCGGAGTGCGAGCCTTGAGCGCCAAGTCGATCGCGTCGCCTCCTACATGCATCAGGTCGCCGATGATCTCGGCATGCAAGGCGGCATCGGTCAAGGCCATGCCGGCGAGGCCGATCTCGCGATGATGGATCGGGCCCATGGCGTTGAAGAGGTGCGTGGCGCCGGTGGCGCCGTGCTTGGCGGCCTTGCGAGCGGTCGCCGCATCGCTCTTCGAATGGCCGAGCGAAACGCGCACGCCGCTCTTCGTGCATTCCGCGATCAAGTCGAAGGCGCCAGCCAGTTCCGGCGCGACCGTGAGCGTGCGCACCATCCGACCGGAACCGGTCGCGGGTCCGAGGATGGCGCGCAAGCCCTCGACCGAGGGTGCGTGCAAGTCGCGCTTGGGCAAGGCGCCCGCCATCTCGGGGTTGACGAACGGCCCTTCGAGATGGATGCCCACGACGCGCGCGAGACCGCGCGGCAGCTTCGACGCGGCGAGCTCGAGCGCGGCGCAGCATTCGCCCAGCGCAGTCGGTTCGGCCGGAAACAGCGTGGGCTGGAAGCTCGTGGTGCCGAAGCGCGCCAAGGCGCGCGCCATGCCGGCGAGGTCGACGAGTGGATTGCAGCCGCCAAAGCCGTGCAGGTGCAAGTCCACGAAGCCCGGCGCGATGACAGGCCCATCGAGGCGCTCGTCGAGTTCGACGCGCGCGATGCGCGTCCCTTCGATGGTCAAGGCGCCGCCCCGAAGCTCGCCCTCGACGAGCAGCCGGCCTTGCAGTCGCACTGGACCTTCCGCCAGGCGGCCTTCGACTTCGCGGCCTTCAACCATGCGATCCGTCCCCGATGGTAGCGCCCGCCTCGAGGTAGACGAGGCAGGAAGATCCGTAGGCGCGCAGTTCGCTGCTGCGGGCCGCGCGCAGACGCAACATCTCGCCGGCGCGGTCGGGCGCGTGCAAGGCGACGATGCCGCCAGGCTCCATGTGACGCTCCAACAAGACCTCGAGCGCGGCGAGGAGCTTCTTGCGCTCCGCCGGATCTTCGTACACCACGAAGGGCGGGTCGCAGAAGGCGATCGTCCATGGGGCGGCGACGGCGCCTGGCTCCGACCAGTTGCGCTCGGCCAGCGCGTCGCCGCGCACGATGCGCGCGCGCTCCTCGAGCCCGAGTCCGACGACATTGCGCTTCAAGGTCGCGAGCGCCGGAGCGCCGCGCTCGACGAACAAGGCGCGACTCGCTCCACGCGACAACGCCTCGAGGCCTTGCGAACCCGAGCCCGCGTACAAGTCGAGCACGCGCGCGTCGTCGACCTTGGCGCCGAGCCAATCGAACAGGGCGGTGCGCACTCGATCGAGCAGCGGTCGCGTGCCCTCGCCGGGCGGGGCCTCGAACTGCCGTCCACCGAGTTCGCCGGAGATGATGCGCATCGCTCCAGACAGGCTAGCGATTCGAAGCGCCACTGTCCGGGCCAAGCGACGTCTGGCCCGCCGCGATCATGTTCAGGGCCGCGTCGCAGGCAGCCTGCGCCCCTTGGCGTTCCTCGGGACCGATGTCTTCGCCGCGCGTTTCCAGTCCGTCCGTCCCATCAGCGTCGAGCATCTTCGCCAAGGACGGATGTTCGTCTCGCGACCATTGGCACTGTCGTCCTTCGCCGTGCGTGGCGAGGTAGCCGGGGCTGCGGAGCGTGCGCACGCGCTTGCCGAACGTGTCGAAGTACTCGCCCGAGGCCAAACGGACGCCGGCGTCGTCCTCGAACCTGCAGGGCTCGTGGTGCAGCCACTGGCCTTGCGCAGCAACGACCTGGGTGCTGGGGGCACAAGTCCTGATGCAGCGATCTTCATCAGGCTGTTGCGGATTGAACGCAACCCCCTGGGAACACGAGGTCCAGAGCGAGGTCGAACTGCTGCATGAACTGCTTGGACGGCCAAGGGCATCGGCAGTCGAAAGTTCGGGCTGGATGGGCGCGGCCCGAACAAGGCCGGCCACCAAGTCTCCCCGCCGACGCCTCAAACTAGGCGAAGGGCGCTGCAAGAGCGAGCACCGCAAGTGGCTGGCATGCGACCTCCACGACCCCTGCCGACCTTCCCGGCGCCGTGCTCGCGCCCTCGGACCAAGGCGTGGCATTCGCTATGTTGGCGGATGCATCATGCCCCGCCTCCACGTCAACATCGACCATGTCGCCACGCTGCGGCAGGCGCGCAAGGAAGCCTTCCCTGACCCGGTCGCCTGGGCGCTCGCCGCCGAGAAGGCCGGCGCCGTCGGCATCACCTTCCACCTGCGCAAGGACCGGCGCCACATCCAGGACGCCGACGTCAAGGCGCTCAAGCAGGCCGTGGCGACCAAGCTCAACTTCGAGATGTCGCTCGATCCCGAGATCGTCGCGATCGCGGCGCGAGCGCGGGCCGAGGCGTACTGCATCGTGCCCGAGAACCGCGCCGAGGTGACGACCGAGGGCGGCTTGGATGTGCGTCGCGAGTCCAGGCGTTTGTCGCCGGTGGTGGCGCGCCTCGCGCGGGGCGGCGGCGAAGTGTCCTTGTTCGTCGATCCGGATCTGGAACAGCTCGCGGCGGCAGTCGACACCGGCGCCGAGTTCGTCGAGTTGCACACCGGACGCTACGCGCGCGCCAAGGGCCGGGCGAAGGTACGCGAACTGGCGCGGCTGGAACAGGCGTCGATCGCGGCGCACGAGGGCGGCCTGCGCGTCAACATGGGGCACGGACTCGACTACGAGAACGTGGCGCCGGTGGCGCGACTGCCGCATGTGGAGGAACTCAACATCGGCTTTGCCATCGTCGCGCGCAGCGTGTTCACTGGCGTGCACGAAGCCGTCGGCACGATGGCACGCCTGTGCCGCGGCGGGAAGGCTCGCTGACCACCATGACGCACCCGCGCTGCCAGCTCCACGGAAGCCTCGTCGCCCTCGTCACGCCCATGCGCGGCGGAAAGGTCGATTGGATCGCCTTCGAGCGCCTCCTCGAGTGGCACTTGGAGCAGGGCACCGACGGCGTCGTCGTGTGCGGCACCACGGGCGAGTCCGCCACGCTGACCGCCGAGGAGCGCCGCAAGCTCGTCACCAAGGCGCGACTCAAGCTGCTGGGCCGCATCCCGCTGGTCGTGGGCGTGGGCACCAACGACACGCGCACGACCCTCGAACACGCGCGCGAGGCCGAATTGCTGGGCGCGGACGCGCTCTTGGCGGTGACGCCGTACTACAACAAGCCTTCGCCGCGCGGCCTGGTGCTGCACTACTCGGCCCTCGCCGAGGCTGCGCGCACGCCGATCGTGCTCTACAACGTGCCGTCGCGCACCGGCGTCGACATGCCGGTCGAAGTCGTCAAGGAGCTCGGCGAGCGCCATGCGCACATCGTCGCCGTCAAGGAGGCCAAGCCGGACCTCGAGCGCGTGCGACGTCTGGTTGCCGAGACGCCGTGCGCCGTCTTGTGCGGCGACGACGCGTCGCTGCCCGACTTCCTCGAGCTCGGCGCCGTGGGCGTCATCGGCGTGGTGAACAACCTCTTGCCGGCCGAATGCGCCGCGTTGGTGCGCACGGTGGAAGCGCGCGACACGGTGCGGGCCGCCGGCATCATCGAGCGCTTCGCCCCGCTGGCGCGCGACTTGTTCCTCGAACCCAACCCGGTGCCGGTGAAGTGGGCGTTGGCGGAGAAGTTCCCTTGGATGCCGTCCGAGGTGCGCTTGCCCTTGGCTCCCCTGGAGCCGGCTTCACGCGCGAAGTTGGCGGCGACGCTGCGCGCTACCGGCGTGCTTTCGCCTTGAGGAATTCGTCGATGACTTCGCGCGCGGCGTGCTTGCTCTTGGCGTGCGTCCTCGCCTGGTTGCCTGCCGGTTGCGCCAACCTCGCCGCCGAGCGCCGATCGGTGGACGAAGCCGCGTTGCGCGCCGAACTCGAGGCGCTCGCGTCGAACTTCGCAGGCGACGTGGGCTTGTACCTGCGACGACTCGATGGCGCTTGCGAGGTGGCGATCCGCGCCGACGAGGCCTTCCCTACCGCGTCCTTGGTGAAGGTGCCCATCGCCTTGGCGCTGCTCGGCAGGGTCGAGGCGGGCGAGCTCGATTGGAAATCGCCGGTCGCGTACTCGAAGGAACGCCACTCGCGCGGCGGCGACGACCTCGTCGCCAAGCTCGTGGATGGCTCCAAGCTCGAACCGGCGAAGCTGCTGTTCCTGATGGAGTCGGTCTCCGACAACACCGCCAGCGTCATGTGCCAGGAGCTCGCAGGTGGTGGCGCCGCCATCAACGCGTGGCTCGATGCGCGCGGATGGAAGGAGACGCGCGTCAACTCGCGCGTCGCGGGCCGCGAGGCCGACTACAAGCTGCACGGGTGGGGCCAGACCACGCCGCGCGAGATGGCCGAGATGCTGGTGGCGATCCGCGAGCGACGCGCCGTGTCGCCCGCGGCCGACGAAGTGCTCGACCGCATGCTGGGCCGCGCATACTGGGACGGCGAAGCCCTGTGCGCCATCCCGAGCGACATCCACGCGATCAGCAAGCAAGGCGCGGTGAACGCTTCGCGCTCGGAAGTGCTGCTCGTGTCGGCCCCCTCGGGCGCCTACGCCTTGTGCGTCATCACGAAGAACCAAGCGGACCAATCGTGGGAGGACGGCAATGCCGGCTTCCGCCTGCTGCGCCAAGCCAGCGCCATCGCCTGGCGACACCTGGAACCCGCACGCCCCCACGACGCGCCCATCGACGGCCCACGCTGGCCGTGAGCGCGGGTCGACGCACGGCGAGGCTCAGGGCACCACCGGCATGGCGAAGCGCACGCCCAGATCGGCAGTGCGATGCGCGAAGGGCAGGTTCGTGAAGAACACTGAACGTGCTTCGTTCGGGCCGTAGCCGGACGCCCCGCCACGGATGAGGCGCAGGCTGGCCGTGGCGCTGTCCTGCAACCCGTCGCGCGGCCGCGACACGAGGCGCGGCGTCTCGAACGACTGCAGGCCTGCATCGGCGCACCATTCCCAATGGCCGCCGTGCATGTCGTGGAGGCCGAAGGGGCTGGCGAGTCGCGTCCCGACCTCGCCGGGCTCCGTCGCGACTTCACCCGGGAAGCGCACATGCGCGGCGCCGCGCAGGCTCTCGGGCTCCGCGCCCGTCCACCATGGAGTCGTCGTGTCGGCGCGACAGGCGTACTCCCACTGCGCGGAGGACGGCAACCGCACCCAACCCGCCATGCGCCGCGTCACCGCGGCTGCGTCCAGCCAGCTCAGGTTGTTGGCGGCATGCAGCGGATGGTGCGGCGCGCCATGCAAGAGAGGACGCTCCGACAAGCGATCCCATTGGGCCTGGGTCGTCTCGTGGCTCGACAGGAAGAACGGCGCGAAGTCGATCAGCTTGAAGTCGTGGTGGTTGTACGAGAGTTGCGGCTTGATGCCCTCCTCCTCGCGCATGCGGCCGCCGGGCAACAGGACGAAGACGATCCCCGTGCCGGCCGCCAGTGTCAATTTTACTTGACTACCGTCGACATTGGCGACCACCGGCGACGCACCGCTCTGCTGGTGCACGAACTCCCACAGGCCGGTGGCTGGATTCTCGCCCAACGGCACCAGGCCCAACTGCGGCGTCAACGCGCCACCCGGCCAGCGCACCTGCGCGTAGCGTGGCGAGCGCGCGATGGCGGCCAAGGCCGCGTCCCAGCGCGCGCGCGCATCGAGGCCCTCCAGCGAGGGCTCGGCCGCCTGCAGCAGTTCGCGCAACGCGGCCAGATCCTCGCGCACCTGCGCCAATTGGTCGTGCCGCCACTGCTCCAAGGCGCTCGCATGGCGCCAGGTGCGACGCTCGCGGCAGCGCGCGCGCAGATCCTCGACGGCTCGGGCGAGCTCCACCCGACGCGCCTCGTCCGCCGCGCGCGCCGACTCCAACCGCGACTCGTCGCGCGCGAGTTCGGCCGCGCGTTCCACCAGTTCCCGGCCGCTCCACGCGTCGATGTGCGCGCGAATCCGCTCGAGGATGCCTGCCTGCGCTTCGGCGGGCTTGGACGACCCCTCGGCCACGAGCGTGGCGAGCATGGCACGCGCCTCGTCGAGGCGACCCGACATGGCGCAAGCCAAGGCGTGCGTCGCGACGCGTTGACCGCGCTCGGCCTGCAAGGACGACTCCTGCGCCTTTCGCGCACGCAACAACGCCTCGATCTCGCCTCCATGCCGCCGCGCGCCAGTCAAGCCGAGGATCGACAACGCCTCGCGTTCCTGCGACGCCGCGTCGTCGGCCGCCTGCATGGCCCAGTCCCCGCGCAGCACATCCTCCTCCGTCGGCCACGGGTCGCGACCGAGCATGCGTCGTCGCCACAGCACCTCGGCCGCCAAGGCCTTGGTGGCGGGCGATGCGCCCGAATCCAAGGCCGTCAACTGCTCCTCCAGCGCCGCGAGCACGGCACGGAATGGGTGCGACTGGAAGTCCAGCTCGCGTTCGGCCTCGCCATGCGCCAGCAAGGCCGGATCGGCGCGCAACTGCGCGAGGCGCTCCTCCACGTCGCGCAAGCCAGGACGCCACTCCACGCCGGGCAGGTCTTCGCCCTCGACGAGTTCGCGCGCGCGCGCCAACCACCATGCACCTGCGCCGCGCACCAGCAACTCGCCCTCGCCGATGGCGCGCACCTCCGCCTGGAAGCGCGCGATGTCCTGCTGCAGCCCGCGCAGGCGCAGCTCGCGGGCCTGCAACTCCAATTCGCGATTGCGCTGGTCCAGCTGGACGTTGGCCCGGAGGGCGGCTTGCTCGTTGTCCGAGGCCTTGCCGGCCCAACGCAACGAGACCAGCGTGCCTGCGAGCAGCGCCACCACGGCCAAGGCGAGTGAAGCAGCCAAGCTCTTGTTGCGTCCCACCCACTTGCGCGCGCGAGCGAGCGCACCCCGCTCGTGCGCCGCCACCACCTGGCCCTCGAGGTACGCTTGCAGATCGTCGGCGAGCTCCTTCATCGTCGCGTAGCGGTTTCCAGGCTCGCGCGCCATGGCCTTCTCGGCGATGGAGACGAGCTCGGGTGGGGCGTCCTGCGCCAACTCGAGGAGCGGAGTCGGCGGACCGGCGAGCAGGCGCTGCAGCACTACGCGCTGCGAAGGAGGCTGGCCCGGCGGCACGAAGGGCGCCGACACGCGACCGCGCGCCAGCAAGTGGTACAGCATCGCTCCGACCGAGTAGATGTCGGAGCACGGGCCGATGCGATCCAGTTCGCCGCGCGCTTGCTCGGGCGCCATGTAGGACGGCGTCCCGAGCACCTCGCCGACGCGCGTGCGCAACGGATCGTCGCTCGCGCTCGGCGCCGAATCCCCGGGGTTGGCCGCGTCGAGGCTCGCCACCGACGGTTGCGTCGCGCGCGCCAGCCCCCAATCCATGACGTACGTTTCGCCGTACTTGCCGACCATGATGTTGGCTGGCTTCAGGTCGCGGTGCACGACGCCGTGGTCGTGCGCGTAGCTCATCGCTTCGCAAACCTTGGACAGCGCCTGCAGGGCCTTGCGCAAGGTCCATCCATCTCGTCCTCGCGCCACATGGTCGATGACGCGCGCGTAGTCCTCGCCCTGCACGAGGCGCATGGTGAAGTAAACTTGACCATCGTCGGACAGGCCGACTTCGTGCACCGGAACTATGCCGGGGTGATCGAGCCGGCTTGTGGTGCGCGCCTCGTCGAGGAAACGCGCGAGGATCCGCACGTCGATGGGCGGAGTGCCTTGTCCCTCCGGCGAGCCTTCCTTGCCCAGCACGACCTTCATGGCCAATGGACGCCCCAGTTCCTCGTCCCAGACCTTGACCACTGCTCCCATGCCACCGCGGCCGATCTCCCCGACCAGCCTGTAGCGACCAGTCGTCGGCGCCTTGCCGCGCAGGCGTTCCAGCAAGGCGCTCGCCGGACCCGAACTCGGCCCCGATCCCGACTGCGCCGCTCCGCCCGCGGCCGCCTTCGCTCCCGAGTCCGACCAAGCCCGGCCCGCCGCGAACTTGCGCGACAACTCCTCCGAACCCAACGCGCCGAAGAGCGACACCCACCGGGCGTGGCGCGCATGCAGGCTGCGCAGTTCGTCGCCCAGCTCGGGTGCGCGTGCGCACAATGCTTCGAAGTCCTCCGACTCGCCGCGCGAGCGAGCGTGGAGGAAGGACTCGTACAGGCGCTGGGCCGGACTCGACGAGGCGGAGGGTTCGATGCGCGCATGATACCGGGTACGCCAACCCTGGCAGGACCCCCGCCGCAAGTGGCACGCACTTGGACGGGGCGATGTGGAACCGACGCGCGTCGCCCCTAGACTGCGCGCATGCAAGCTCGCAGTGGAGTCTCCGTGGCCACCGCCTTCGCCCCCGCCTCCGTCGGCAACGCGGCCGTGGGCTTCGACATCCTCGGTCACGCGCTCGCCGGAGCGGGCGATCGCGTCGTGGCGCGCAGGAGCGCACGGTCGGGCGTGCGCGTGCTCGCCATCCGCGGCGCTACCGTCGAGTTGCCGCGGGAGGCGGAGCGCAATACGGCAGGCAAGGCGCTGCTGTCGCTGTTCGCGGCGCGACAAGCTGACTTCGGCGTCGAGATCGAGATCGAGAAGGGCATCGCCCTGGGGTCGGGCATGGGCGGCTCGGCCGCATCCGCGGTGGCGGCGCTCGTGGCGGCGAACGAGCTGTTCGAGCAACCACTCTCCCGCGACGAGCTGTATGCGCATGCGCTCGAGGGCGAGGCGGTCGCCAGCGGCGGCAAGCACGGGGACAACATCGCGCCGATGCTCCTGGGCGGCCTCGTGCTCGCCACGCACGAGCGCATGATCAAGGTGCCCGTGCCACGCGGCCTGTGGTGCGCGCTGGCGCATCCGCACTTCGTGCTCGAGACGCGCGTGGCCCGCGCGGCGCTCGTGGAACCGTACGCCATCGGCGACTTCGTGCGGCAGTCCGAGCGGCTCGCGCTCGTGCTGGCTGGTTGCTGGCGCGACGACTTGCCGCTCGTGCGCGCCGGGCTCGAAGACGTGCTGGTCGAGCCGCGGCGCGCGCTGCTCATCCCGGGCTTCGCGGCGGTGAAGCAGGCGGCACTCTCCTCCGGCGCGCTCGGCTCGAGCATCAGCGGAGCTGGACCGAGCGTCTTCGCCTGGTGCGAAGGCGAAACGACGGCGCGCCGCGCCGCGGCGGCCATGCAGGCGGCCTTCGCCGGGGTCGGACTCTCCAGTGATCAGCTCGCCTGCCCCGTCGACTCGCCGGGCGCGGTGGTGGAGTCGCGCGCTTGAAGGGTCGAGCCGCCAACGACCCGCCGATCGCGTACGAGAGCACGCGCGGCCGCACGCCACCGACGGCGCTGCACCAGGCGATCCTCGCCGGGCTCGCGCCGGATGGCGGGTTGTACCTGCCCGGCACGCTGCCGCGCTTCGATGCGTGGCGCGATTTGGACGCGACGACGACCCTCGACGCAGTCGCCTGCGCGTTGCTGCAGCCGTTCTTCCTGGGCGATCCGTTGGCGACGCACTTGCGCGCCGCCTGCGCGGCGGCCTACGCGGAGGACGCGCCGCTCGTGCCCCACGCGGATGGACGGACCTTCGAACTGGA
Source organism: Planctomycetia bacterium (assembly GCA_005789645.1). Taxonomy (GTDB): domain Bacteria; phylum Planctomycetota; class UBA1135; order UBA1135; genus SXXH01. The sequence goes on along the minus strand of SXXH01000295.1, from coordinate 6,481 downwards.
GCTGTTCCATGGCCCCACCGCAGCGTTCAAGGACTACGGTGCGCGCTTCCTCGCGGCCAACTTGCGGGCGCTGCGCGACGACGAAGAAGCACCCGGATCCTCGACAGTGCTCGTGGCGACATCGGGCGACACCGGAGCCGCCGTGGGCTCGGCCTTCGAACATGCGCCGGGCACGCGGACCATCATCCTGCATCCCGACGGCCTCGTTTCGCCGCGCCAAGCGCATCAGTTGGGCTCGTTCGGCGGCGCTGTGTCGAGTTGGCGCGTGCAAGGGACCTTCGACGACTGCCAACGCATGGTCAAGGAGGCCTTCGCCGACACGGAGCTGCGCGTTAGCCACGCGCTGACCTCGGCCAACAGCATCAGCTTGGCGCGACTCCTGCCCCAGATGGGGTATTACGCGGCCGCGGCGCTGCGCCATGCAGGCGCGGGTGGAGCGCCGCTGTCGTTCGCCGTGCCCACGGGCAACCTAGGCAACGCCGTGGCGTGCGTGGTCGCCAAGCTCGTCGGCATGCCGATCGGCAAGGTGCTGTTCGCCGGCAACGCCAACCGCGCGGTGCTGGACTGGCTCATGCAGGACGATGCCAGCCCGCGCGCCACCATCGCCACGCTCGCGAACGCGATGGATGTGGGCGCGCCATCGAACTTGGAACGCTTGCGCGTCCTGGTGGCGTCCCACCCGACGCTGCGCGCGGACCTCGAGGCGTGCTCGGTCGACGACGAGGCGATCCGCGCCACCATCGTGCGTGGTTGGCGCGAACTGGGCCGGGTTTGGTGTCCGCACACCGCCTGCGCCGCGCACGCCGTCCTCGAGCGCCGGGCGCGCGGCGACCAGCGGCCATGGGCCATCGTCGCCACCGCGCATCCGGCCAAGTTCGAGACGATCGTCGAGCCCTTGATCGATCGCGCGGTTCCCGTGCCACCGCGCCTCGCGGCCATGTTGGCGCGGCCCTCGCGCTCGCGTCCCATGGCGCCGCACCTCGCCGCCCTGCGCGCTGCACTCGAAGCCGATTGAGGCGCGGAATTGCATCCAAGGGCGCGGGCGAGCGTAGAGGAAGCGTGTTCCACCAAGCGATCGAACGCCGTTGGGGCGAACTCCGCTCGCGCGTCCGCGAATCGCGCGAGCTTGGCCCATTGGGCTTGCTGCTCGCCGGCGCCACCTTGATGCCGCTCGTGGGGAGCGCGCTGTTCGTGGCCAGCCTGCCGCGCATCGAACCGTTCTTCCAACAGGCCACTGGCGCGACACTCGGCTTGTACATCGCGTGCCTCGCGGCGACGGCGGGCTTGGCATTGGTCAACACGCAAGTGGTCGCCCTGTGGGCCGGCTACCTGTGGGGCTTCGGCGTGGGCCTTGCCGCGTCGTTCATCGGCATCTTGTTGGCGGCGGCGCTGGGCCACGCTCTGGCCGCGCGGCTCGAGGGCGAACGCTTCGCCGCTTGGCTCGCGCGTTCGCCGCGCGCCGCCGCGATCCACGCGGCCTTGGCGGCCGACCCGCGCGGCGCGGCCACCACGACCACGCTCCTGCGCGTGTCCCCCATCGTGCCGTTCGCGCTGGTCAACGTCTTGCTCGCCGCCGCCCGCGTGCCCTTCGCGGCTTTCCTCCTCGGCAGCGCCTTGGGCGCCGTGCCGCGCACGGCCCTCGTGTGCTTCGCCGGCGCGCAACTGGCAGCCTTCGACTCCCAAGCCGACACGGACCAGTGGTGGCGTTTGTGGTTCGCCCTCGGTGCCAGCGCGGCGTTGTTCGCGTGGCTGGGCTGGTCGGCGCGACGCGCCTTGGCGCGCAGGATCGACCAGGCGACTTGAGCTGGAGCCTGCAGCGGCGGGCCAAGCGACCGGAACTGTCCAGAGCACTTGACAGTTTCGCGAAGTTGGGCGTAGTTTCGGTTCCGGATGCGTGGAGCCTGCGCCGATGCGCCGGCCGTGGTCGCATCCGTCCCCCACGGATCCCGGAGGGTGCTCGGCATGGTACGCCTGCTGGTCGCGCTTGCATTGGTCGCCGGCTGCGCTTCGCTCGCGCGCGCCCAACTGGCCATCGAGTTGCTCACGGTCGACCCTTCCGGTGGTCCTACCACGGGCGATGTGGGGGCGCCGGCGATCTCCGCCGACGGCCGTTTCGTCGCCTTCGCCAGCTCCGCCTCGAATCTGGTCGCCGGCGACACGAACGGTGTCCAGGATGTCTACGTGCGCGATCGCACGCTCGGAGTCACCGAACGCGTCAGTGTCGCCGACCAATCGGGCGCGCAGGGCGATGGACGCTCCTTCCATCCCTCCATCTCGGCCGATGGACGCTTCGTCGCGTTCGCGAGCCTCGCCACGAACCTCGTCGGCAATCCCGACACGAACGGTGTCCACGACATCTACGTGCGCGACCGCGCGACCGGACGCACGCGCCTTGCAAGCCTGGTCGCCGCGGGCCACCCGACGACGGGATCCGCGGCTTCCGGCAACTCCTACGGCCCGTCGATCTCCGCCGAAGGCGGTCACGTCGCCTTCTACAGCGAAGCCGAGGACTTGCTGCCCCCCTTGGGCGACGTGAATGGCCACTACGACGCCTTCGTGGCGGACCTCTCCACCGGCGCGATCGACCTCGTCAGCGTCGATGATGCCGGCTTGCAGGCCAACTGGCACAGCAGCTCCATCGGCTTCGAGGATCCCTCCGCCACGGCCATCTCCGGCGATGGCCGCTTCGTGGTCTACATCACGTCGGCCACCAACCTCGTGCCTGGCGCGATCTCCGGCTTGAGCACGGTGGTGTGGCGCGACAGGTTGCTCGGCCGCACCGATGTCGCTGCACGCGCATTGTCGGGAGCACCGTCCTTGCACGAGTCCACCTATCCATCCATCTCCGACGACGGAAGCGTGATCGGGTTCTATTCGAGCGATCCCGGCCTCGTGACCGAGGACACCGACGCGCTGCGCAACTTCTTCGTGCTCGAGCGCGCCACAGGCAGCATCGAACGCATCGACACGAGTTCGACCGGGGCGCCAGGCACGGCGGGACATCCGACGGCATTCGGGTTGACGGGACGCGTGACCATGTCGCGCGACGGACGCCTCGTCGCATTCAACTCCGACGCGCCCAACCTCGCGCCGGGCGACGCCAACGGCAAGCGCGACGTGCAAGTGCGCGACCGCGCCGAGGGCGCCACGCATCTCATCAGCCGCACTCCCTCCGTCGCCAGCGGCAACGGACAATCGACGCGCACGGCGCTCAGCGCCGATGGTCGCTGGATCGCGTTCCAAAGCGCCGCCAGCGACCTCGTCGCCAACGACACGAACGGCGCGATGGACATCTTCGTGGCCCGCGTGCCCGGCTCGGCCGCCACCTTCTGCGCCGGCGACGGCAGCGCTGCGCCATGCCCGTGCGGCAACTTCGGCGCGTCCCGCCGCGGCTGCAGGCATTCGGCGGATCCGCGCGGCGCGCGCCTGGCGGCCACGGGACTCGCCAGCGTGGCGCGCGATGGAGTCGGCCTGCTCGCGGTCGGACTGCCGCCCAACACGCCTGTGGTGCTGTTGCAGTCGATCGACGCGGCCGGAGGCGGCTTCGGCGTCGTGCTTGGCGACGGGTTGCGCTGCCTGGGCGGATCCGTCGTGCGACTGGGCGGGCGCCAGGCCGACGCGACAGGCCAACTCGCCTTCGGCGCGGGCGTCGCGGGCGACCCGCGCCTTTCGGTGGTCGGCGGCGTGTCCGCGACGGGCGGCACGCGCCGCTACCAGGCCTACTACCGCAACGCGGCGAGCTACTGCACGAGTTCGAGCTTCAACTTGAGCAACGGCTTGTCGCTCGAGTGGATCCCCTGAGCCCCGACTCGCTTCAGCGCGTCACGGGTCGCGCCAGACGCATGCCGACGTCGGGGACGCCGTGCGCGAAGGGCAGGCCCGTGCCGAAGTGGGAACGCGCCTCCGCCGGGCCATAGCCGGCGGCCCCGCCGCGGATGAGCCGGTAGGACGCGTTCTCGCGCTCGCGCAGGCCGTCGCCGGGTCGCGACGTCAGCTTGGGCCGCTCGTACTGCAAGAGCATCGCGTCGGCGCACCACTCCCACACGTTGCCGTGGATGTCGTGGAAGCCCCATGGATTGGCCGGACCGAGGCCCACGCGGCGAAAGGGACGCGCCTCCTTGCCGGGCGGCTTGACGTTCTCGGCCTCCACGAGGACCGCTTCGTCGGCGCCCGTCCACCATGGCGTTCGCGTTCCGGCGCGGCAGGCGTACTCCCACTGCGCCGCCGTGGGCAGTCGCACCCATCCGACGTGGCGCTCGACCATGGTGCGGGCCTCCAGCCAGTTCATGCCGCCGGCGGGCATCGACGATTCGGCCAGCGGCCCGGACAACCACGGACGCGTGGAGACGCGGTCCCATTGGCTGTTCGTGAGTTCGTGCTTGGCGAGGAAGAAGGGATCGAGGTCGAGCTTGGCGAACTCGAAGTGCGTCTCGGGGATGTCGCTGCGCAGGCCCTGCTCCAGCGGCATGCGTCCGCCGGGGACGAGGACCAGCACCACGCCCGTCTCGTCGTCGAGCACGAGGCGGCCCTGTTCGTCGCGCAAGCACGCTCCATCGGCGGAGCGCGCGGGTTCCTCGCCCGAGACCGCGAGAAGGAACTCCCACAGGCCCGTGCGAGGATCCTCTTCCAGAGGCAGCAAGCCGAGCTGGGGGACTAGCCTCGCTCCCGAAGGCCAGCGTTGTCCGGCGTAGCGTTCCGAGGACGCGATGGCGTCGATCGCCGTCGTCCAGCGGGCCAACGCCTCGGCGCCGCGCACCGAGCGCGCGCCCTGCTCGAGCTGCGCCCGCAGGTGCTCGAGATCGTCCGCGAGGGACTGCAGCTGGTCGTGCCACCATTGCTGGCTCGCGGTGGCGAAGCGCCACGTGCGGCGCGCCTCGCAGCGCGAGCGCAGGGCGGCGATGCGCTCGTCGAGCACCACCAGCGCAGGTGCGATCATGCCCTCCTCCCGCTCGCGCGCGGTGTCGACGCGCTCGTCGAGGACGGCCAGCTCGGCCTCGCGCTCGGCGCGTCGCTCGGGCGCCCACTTGGGCGCCTCCGCGTCGAGGAGCCGCAGGTTCTTGTCGAGCACCTCGACCAAGACCATCTCGGCCCCCGGCCGCGCCAGGTCGAACTCGCGCCGCGCCTCCTCGTGGCGTCCAAGGCGCATCAGCGCGACGCCCACCAGGTTGCGGGCGCCGCGCGCGGCCTCGGGCGGGGCGAGCTCGAGACTCTGGCGCGCGAGCACCAGCGCGCGCATCTCCTGCCCGTGGACGCGCGCGCCCAGTTGGCCCATCCTGCGCGCCGCCTCCGAGTACAGGGCTTGCCAGTCGACGGATGCCAGCTCGCGCTCCTCGAGGCGTCGCGCCTCCTCTTCCGTCGGCCAAGGCTCGAGCCCCAGCATGCGCCTGTGCCATTGGCGCTCCGCCTCGAGGGCCTGAAGCGCCTGGCCGGGCTTGGCGGCGAGCTCCGCGCGCTCCTTCTCGAGCTCGACCAGCTTGGGCGCCATCGGATGCGTGGAGCGATCGCGCTGGCGGTCCTCCTCGGCGTAGGGCAGCAAGCCCGGCTCGGCGCGCAGCTCGTCGAGCGTGCGCACCACGTCGACGAGGCCCGGACGCCATGCCGAGCCTTCGCCGACCGAGCCCGCGACCAGCGCCTCCGCCTCCGCCAGCCACCACTCGGCCAACGGGCGCCCCATGTCGGCGCCTTCGCCGGCTCGCGCGGACTCCGAGCGGAAGCGCGCCAGTTCCTGGATCATGCCGCGCAGCCGCAAGTCGCGCGCCTGCACTTCGAGCTCGACGTTGCGCTTGTCGAGCTGCTCGTTCGCCGCGAGCGCGCGCTGCTCGCTGGCGCGCGCCTCGTCCGCCTGGTCGAGCGCGACCACGGCCCCCGCCACGAGCGAGCCGAGCGCCAGCACCAACGCCGCCGTCAAGCCGCGGTTGCGCAGCACCCACTTGCGCGCCTCAGCCCACGCGCCAGTCTCGTACGCGGCGACGACTTGGCCTTCGAGGAAGGCGCGCAGGTCGGCGGCGAGGTCCTGCATCGACGCGTAGCGCTCGCGCGGCTCGCGCGCCATGGCCTTGGAGGCGATGGCGACCAGCTCGGGCGGCGCATCCGGCGCCAGTTGCTCGAGGGAAGGCGGCGGACCCGCGCGCACCAGCCGCAAGACCTCGCGTGGAGTCGGATGCTCGCCGCGCATGACATAGGGCGCTTCCAGCATCTCGAGCGCCAGCAGGTGGTGCAGCATCGCGCCGAACGAGTAGATGTCGCTCTTCGGCCCTATCGCCGCCAAGTCGCCGCGCGCCTGCTCGGGCGCCATGTACGAAGGCGTGCCGAGCACGTCGCCTTCCATGGTCGGCACCGCGTCCTCGACGCGCGCCAGCTTGGCGTCCTGCGGCTCGGATCCATCGACCGCGCCTTCGACGTGGTCGCGCGGCCGCGGGTCGTGGCCTTCGACGGCTCCCTCCACGCGCGCCCGGCCCCAGGCCATCACGTAGACCTCGCC
>SXXH01000294.1 GCA_005789645.1 Planctomycetia bacterium | reverse complement strand
CGCGGGCTGAGACGAACGCTAGTCGTGCAACGCGACCTGCGCTCCCCGCCGCAGGCGGAGGACGGCCCTGCTGGTCCTTGCTGGTCCCTGCTGGATCCTGCGGACCCTGCTGGATCCAGCAGGGTCGTGCCGAGTGCAGGGGAAGATGGTCGGGGCGAGAGGAGTCGAACCTCCGGCCTTTGCGTCCCGAACGCAACGCTCTAGCCAAGCTGAGCTACGCCCCGAGTATTGGGAGGAAGAAGGATAGGGCCGAAACGAGGGACAGTCAAATCCCGGCCCGGATCCGCTGGCCGGAAGCGCATCCCAAGTCCTCCGTGCGAGCATTCAGGAGCTCGATGGCGCCGCATGGAAGCTCCAGGCGCGAGCGCTGTCGCCCCGCGGGGGTAGTCGCGGATACGGGCGCGCAGTACCCGTCGCGCAGTACCCGTCGCGCAGAAGCACCCGTCGCGCGGATCCGTTCGCTTGGGACCGGGCGGCCGGCAAGGCGAGGCGCCAAGCCGGGATGGCGCCGCTCGGCCTCAGCGTCCCAAATCGACGAACACGCCGCCGTTCTCCTCGGCGATGCGCTTCATGAACTCCTTCTGGAACTCGCCGATGGCGATCGTGTGGAGCACCACCTTGCGCAGTTCGTTCAACGCGCGCACCTCGCGCCGGATGTCCTCGGGGTCCACGTACTCTCCCACCGTGGGACGGCCATCCGAGAGGAAGAAGATCGTGTCGACGCCCACCTTGTAGTTCTTGTCCGGCACGGCGCCCGTGACGGGGCCCTTCGCCTGCTGCTTGGGGTCGATGCCGAGGCCGGCGATCAACGCCCCGTAGGTGTTGGTCTTGCCCATCTCCATGTTGGCTGCGCCGAGCAACCCGACCGAGGCCAGGTCCTCCTTGCTGTTGCCACCGATCGCCTCGAGGCCCTTGATCCAGTCCTTGGCGGCGGACTTGTTGACGATGTTGGACGCCACGAGGTCCTTCTTCCACGGATCGACCTTGGTGGCGAAGGCGAGGATGTTGAAGTTGACGTTGGCGTCGAGGCGGTCGATCGTGCGCATCAGCTCCGTCTTCACGATGTCGATGCGCTGCATGGTCGGGTAGTTGCCGTCGCTGAAGCGCTCCTTCTCGATCACCTCCGCCTCCATCGAGCCCGACACGTCGATGATGAAGAGGATCGAGCGCGAGGTCGTCTCGATGCCGTGGTAGCCCGTCACCGTGGTGCGTGGATGGCTCCAGTCGGCCTTCTTGTCGCCGGTGGCGGCCGCGCGACGCGTGCGGAAGTACGCGATCGCATCCTCGGTCGGCAGGATGTAGCCGTTCTTCGCGCCCTCCCACCACGCCTTCCACTTGGCGGGATCGACGCCGTGCTCCTGGCCGGTCAAGTTGGCCAGTGCTTCGGCGAGGTCGGGCACGAGGCGTCCTTCCTCGACCTGCATGCGCGACACCAGCGGCTCGACCGCGTCCTTGTGGCGCACGACGCGCAAAGCCGCGAAGGCCGAGGCCCGCACTTGCCAGATCTGATCGTTGACGCACGCGACGGCCTTGGGCACGACCAGCTCGCTCTTGAAGGCGGCCAGCACATCGAGCGCTTGTGCGCGCACCGCTGGTTCGGGATCGGCGCCGAGCGGCGCGATCCGCGGCGCGGCGTCGATCGCCTTGGCGCCCGACAAGAGTTGCAGCGCGCGCCGCCGCACCTCCCACGACTTGTCGCCCAGCAGTTGCACAGCCGCGTCGGAGGCACCTTCGGCCTTGGACTCCGACAATGCACGCAGCACGCCCACGCGCACCGCTTCGTTCTTGTCCTTCTCGAGCACCGTCTTCAACTCGGCGACTTGCAGAGGCTCCTTGCAGGTCGCCAGCACCCGGATCGCCGCGCGCACGAGATCCGCATCGGGGTCCTTGAGCACCGGCACGAGAAGCTCGACCACTTCCGGCTCCGGCATGTTCTCCAGAGCCAAGACCGCTTCGATGCGCGCGGCGGGCTCCTTGTAGGTCTTGAAGTACTTCTTGAAGTTGGCGACGGTCTCGGCGTCGAAGGACGCGGCGAGCCCGGACACGGCGCATGGTCCGACGCAAGCGAGCGCCACGAGCGCGGCGCCACGCGCATGGCGCGCCATGCGCGCGAGGACGGAGGCGAGTGCGGACGATCGAACGGCGCGGAAGCGCTGGAGGGGCGAGCTCGACTTCATGGTGGCGTGGGCGGAGTCCGGGACTGCGCGCCTTGGCGCCATCCTAGTCTCCGATCGCCGTCGCGCCACGCCGACACGCGCTGGCAAGGGGCAGGCGGCCCAGCGAAGCCCGCTCGCGCGACACCATGCCATGTTGGCGCACCCGGCGCGGATCCCGGCGCGCATGTCGAAGGCCAAGGACCGAGTCCGCGCCGACTCGGCCTCAGTCCTTGGGCTTGGACGGCAAGCGGCCGCGCAGCTGCGTGCCCTCGCGCGAAACGGACTCGACCTTCAAGGCCTTGAGCTTGATGCGCGAGCCTTCATCGGTCGCCAACACGACCTCGTCGCCTTGGCGCGAGATCAAGGCGCCGGTGAACACTCCGCCGGCGCAGACGACGCGCACGCGCGGCGACTGGTCGCTTCCCTGGTTGCTGGCGCCGCCATCCGCGGCCTTGCCCGCCAAGGGCTCGATGCCGCGCACCTGGCTCGCGTGCAGCAGCATGCGACCGAGGTCCGTGTCTAGCCATGCGCCGCCTTCCCCGAGCGCGTGCAGGCGACCCTCGAAGGTCTCGCCCGAGCGCAGCAGCACGCGCACCTCGCCCACCTTGGGCGTCAAGAGCCGCGTCGCGCCGCGCATGGCATCCAACGGGATGTAGTCGCCTTGGTGCACATGGCCGAACGCTTCGGGCGCCACGCGCCGCGGACCGCCGGGCACGCTCGGTTCCGCGGGCGCGAAGTCGCGCACCAAGCGCGGCGCCTCGGCGACGAGCGGCAGGATCACGAGCGTCGAACCATCGCCCGCAGGCCACGCCGCGCGCGGCCACACGCTGGCTGTGGCTAGCGGACTGCGACCGTGCCGCGTGGCGAAGCGCCGCTCG
>SXXH01000293.1 GCA_005789645.1 Planctomycetia bacterium | reverse complement strand
GTGGCGAAGAACGTGGTGGCCGCGGGCCTAGCCAGGCGCTGCGAGATCCAAGTCAGCTACGCCATCGGCGTGGCCAAGCCCACCTCGATCCGGGTCGACACCTTCGGCACCGGCAGCGTCGACGACGCCACGCTGACGGCGGTCGTCGAGGCCACCTTCGACCTGCGCCCGGCGGCCATCATCTCGCACTTCAAGCTGCGCCGTCCGATCTACGAACGCACCGCCTACCACGGCCACTTCGGTCGCTCCGAGTTCCCGTGGGAGAAGACGGACTACGCCGCGAAGCTGAAGAAGGCCGTAGCCGCTCGCAAGCAGTCCGCCAAGGCGAAGTGAGGGTCGACGGCGCCATGCGCCGCGCGACCGGCCTTGTGACGGCCCTTGCACCCACCTTCGCACCGGCCCGCTCCGAACGCTCGGGGCGGGTCGGTTGCTTGGTGGCCCGCCTTCGCGTCTTCAGCCCGTGGCCCCGGCCGATGCGGCGGCCGAGGTGACTACCGAGCGTGCTTGGGGTAGAACCTAGGCCATGCACTCGCCCTCGAAGTCGCGCCGCGGCGGATTCACGCTCATCGAGCTGCTCGCCGTCATCTTGATCATCTCGATCCTGATGATGTTCCTCCTGCCGCGCATCCCGGAAGCCATCGACCGTTCGAAGGTCACCGCCTGCAAGAAGAACCTGCAGGAGATCTACAGCGGATTGATGATCCACCAAGACAAGCATGGTCGCGTGCCGGACAAGAGCGGCGCCCAGTTCTTCGCGACCTTGATCAGCAAGGGCGTGTGGGAGAACACCGAGGCCACCGCGCAGAAGCTGACCTGTCCGGGGGTCGACCTGGGTTCGCTCGCGATCGGGTCGATGGAGCCCTCCGAGTGGTTCGCCGACATCGACTCCGTCGACGGCACGTACTCCTCGTACGCCGGGCGCGACATGAAGAACAGTCCGCTCAAGAAGTTCCCCGGCTCCGGCAAGGAGCCGCTCGTCGCCGACGACAACGACGGCAGCGAGGAGGAAGGCAACCACCGCACCACGACGGTCGTCTTGTACGCCGACGGCAACGTGGGCACGCACGAGTTGTACGAGTTGCAGGAGAAGGGCGACATCGACAAGGAGACGCTGGTGCTCAAGGTCGGCCCCGACTCGCCGCTCGAGGAGCTGCGCAAGCTGTCGCTGGACTGAGCCGGTCGCTGGATCGAGCCGCGCGTCCGCGAGTTCCGCCGCCCGCGCCCTCTGCGCCGCCGACCGCGGCGCGGGGGGCGCGGCTCCAGTGGGGGCGCGTTCGGGGTCGGTTCCATCCCGGCGCCAGCGCGCTACAGCGTCCGCGGGGGGGCGGTCGATATGCTGCAATCCGCCCCGCATGGATCCCAAGGCCTGCATCCTGGCGTTGCGCCCGCACCAGTGGGTGAAGAACGTCTTCGTCTTCGCGGCGCTGCTCTTCGCGCGGGGCTCGAGCGGCACTCTGCTCGCCGAACGATCGGACGACGTCGTGCGCGTGCTGTGGACCTTCGCGGCCTTTTGCCTGGGCGCGAGCTCCATCTACCTCGTCAACGACGTGCTGGATCGCGAGTCCGATCGCGCCCATCCCGAGAAGCGCCATCGACCGATCGCCTCGGGGCGCGTGTCGCTGGGGCTGGCGTGGACGATGTCCGTCGGATGCGCCATCGGCGCGCTGGCGGCGGCGTTACAGGCCCATGGCTCGCCTGTGCGCGTCTGGCCGCTGGTGCTGGGCTACATGGCGCTCAACCTCGCCTATTCGATCAAGCTGAAGCACGTCGTGCTGGTCGATGTGTTCTGCATCGCCACCGGCTTCCTGCTGCGCGTCATGGCCGGCGCCTTGGCCGTGCCGGCGCCCATCTCGCATTGGCTGCTGTTGTGCACCTTGTTCCTCGCCTTGTTCCTCGCCTTGTGCAAGCGTCGCGCGGAGTTGGCCCTGCTCGGCGAGGGCGGAGGCGCGCACCGCGCGATCCTGCGCGAGTACGACCTCGGCTTCCTCGACCAGATGACGACGGTGTTGGCGGCCTGCACCATCGTCACCTACACGATGTACACCGTCGCGGAAGAGACAGCCGTCAAGTTCGGCGCGGGGAACCTGCTCGTGTGCACCGTGCCGTTCGTGGTCTTCGGGCTCGCGCGGTACATGCTGCTCGTGCAGACGAACAAGGGCGGCGGCAGTCCGACGCGGGTCTTGCTCGGTGGCGACGCGCTGTTCGCGGCGAACGCGCTCCTGTGGCTCGCGACCGTGGTCTGGATCGCCGCGCGGTCCCACCCGGCGGCGGGCTGAGTCCGCCTGGCGGGCGCCGATCGGGCTCGCCCTATCGCCTCCGGAGCGCGGCGCGCTAACCTGTGGCGGAGGAGCCGCCATGACCGCATCACGCCTGCAGTTGTCGTCCGCCGTGTCCCGCCTCGGCACCGAGTCCGCCTTCGAGGTCGTCAACCGCGTCCTGGCGCTCGAGAAGCAGGGCCAGAACATCGTCAAGTTGCACATTGGCGCGCCGGACTTCCGCACGCCGGAATTCATCGTCGAGGCCGGCCGCAAGGCGCTCGCCGACGGGTTCCACGGCTACACGCCGGCCAAGGGGTTGCCCCAGGTGCGCGAGGTGGTCGCCGACTACTGCAAGCGCTTCCACGGTGGCGATGTGCACCCCGACCAGGTCGTGATCGTGCCCGGCGGCAAGCCGACGATGTTCTACGCCATGCTGCTCTTCGGCGAACCGGGCGCGGAGATCATCCATCCGAACCCGGGCTTCCCGATCTACGAGTCGGCCATCAGGTGGACTGGCGCGACGCCGGTGCCGCTCGAGCTGAAGGAGGAGCGCGGGTTCGCCTTCTCGGCCGACGAGCTGTTGTCGAAGATCACGCCGAAGACGCGCTTGATCATCGTCAACTCGCCCGCCAACCCCACCGGAGGCGTGACGCCGAAGGTGGAGATGGACAAGCTCGTCGCGGGGCTCGAGAAGCACCCGCATGTCGCGATCATGTCCGACGAGATCTACTCGCGGCTGCTCTACGACGGCGGACAGCATGTCAGCATCCTGTCCTACCCCTCGATCGCCGACCGCGCGATCCTGCTCGACGGTTGGAGCAAGACCTACGCGATGACGGGCTGGCGCATGGGCTTCGGAGTGTGGCCGAGGCAACTCGTCGACCACGCCGAGCGCATCCAGATCAACTGCAACTCGTGCACCACCGCCGCGGCGCAGATCGCCGGCATGGAGGCGCTGCGCGGACCGCAGGATGCGGTCGACGCCATGCGTCGCGCGTTCGAGTCGCGGCGCAAGGTGATCGTCGAGGAGCTCAACAAGATCCCGGGCTTCCGCTGCGTGATGCCCAAGGGCGCCTTCTACGCCTTCCCGAACACGAGCGGCACGGGCATCCCTTCGCGCGAGCTCGAGCGGAAGCTGCTCGTCGAGGCCAAGGTCAGCTGCCTCTCGGGCACCAGCTTCGGCGCGCTGGGCGAGGGCTACCTGCGTTTCAGCTACGCCAACAGCGAAGAGCAGATCCGTGAAGGCCTGCGCCGCGTGCGCGAGTGCCTGGCCACGGTGGTGCGCTGACGAGGATGCGCGGTCGCGATCCGGCGGCGCGCCGGAGCGACCGCGTGGGCGAAGCGCGCTGGACGCCGGTCGAGCCCCGAGTCGTCGCTGGTCAGACCCCGAGTCGTCGCTGGTCGAGCCTCAAGTCGGAGCGCGCCATGCGCGCCGGCCACAGCAGGGCGTCGTCGAGTCGGAGCTGGCCTGCCACGACCTCGGTCATCGACGGCGGGGAGGAGGACCGCGAGGGCCATGCGCAGAAGGTTCGCGATCCCCGCCGCGCGACCTTGGACGGCGAACGCCTCGGTCACCGCAGGTCCGGCACCTCGGGCGCGCAGCCCGTGCAAGGCGCGCAAGGCCGCCGCGGGCGATCCAGCGGCGCGGCCGCGGCGCCGTGGCCGCGTGCTTGGAACTACCCCGCGGGGCGTCGCGACAGTAGGCTCTGCGCGCGCGCTCCATGACGGTGCGCGGGGACGCGAACAGGAGCGAAGATGGCGGGCATCTACAAGGCGTACGACATCCGCGGCGTGGTCGGGAAGGACCTGACGCCGGAGATCGCTTGCAGGATCGGCGACGCGTTCGCCCGTCTGCTGCAGGCCAAGCGCCTGGTCGTCGGGCGCGACATGCGCACGCATTCGCCGGAGATCTGCGCCGCCGTGGTGGAGGGCATGCGCGATGCGGGGGCCGATGTCGTCGACATCGGCCTCGCCTCCACGCCCATGGCCTACCACGCCATCGCCACCATCGAGAGCGACGGCGGACTCGTGGTGACGGCCAGCCACAATCCCGGCGAGTACAACGGATTCAAGTTGTGCGGCAAGGGCGCGCGGCCGATCAGCGCCGCCAACGGCATCCTCGACATCGAGCGCATGGTCGCGGCGCCGCGGGGACCGAAGGGCGCGCGTCGCGGCACGCTCGAGACGCGCGAGACGCTCGCCGACTACGCCGAGCACGTGGCGCGCTTCGCCGATCTCGCGCGGCCGGTGAAGGTCGCGATCGATTGCGCCAACGGCATGGAGGCGCACACGCTGCCGGCGATCCTGCCGAAGACCCCGGCGGTGCGCGCCGCGCTGCTCTACGACACGCTCGACGGCACGTTCCCCAACCACGAGGCCAATCCGCTCAAGGAGGAGAACCTCGATCCGGTGCGCGAGCTCGTCAAGCGCTGCGGTGGCGAACTCGGAGTGGGCTTCGACGGCGACGCGGATCGCTGCTGCTTCGTCGACGAGTCGGGTCGCACGGTGGCGAACGACTTGATGACGGCCCTGCTCGCGCCGCAGTTCCTCGCGCGCAAGCCCGGCGCGCCGGTCGTCTACGACCTGCGCTCCTCGTGGGTCGTGAAGGAGGAGGTGCGCAAGCACGGCGGCGCGCCCGTGCGCGATCGCGTCGGACACTCGTTCATCAAGGCCACGATGCGCAAGAACGGCGCCGTGTTCGGCGGCGAGCTTTCGGGCCACTACTACTTCGCCGACAACCATGTCTGCGACTCGGGCGTCATCGCCATGTTGTCGGCGCTCAACCTCGTCTCGCGCTCGCAGGAGCCGCTTTCGCGCCTCGTGCAAGGCTTGCGCCGCTACCACTCGACGGGCGAGATCAACTTCCATGTCGCCGACAAGGACGCGGCCATCGCGGGCCTGAAGGCGCGCTACGCGGACGGACGCCAAGACGAGCTCGACGGCATCACCGTCGAGTACGGCGATCTCGGCGACCCGCAGTGGTGGTGGTTCAACGTGCGCGCCAGCAACACCGAGCCGCTGTTGCGCTTGAACCTCGAGGCGAGCCACGCCGACCTGCGCGACAAGAGGCGCGAGGAACTCGTCGCCATGCTGGGGGAACCCGAGGCATGAAGATCGGCGCGATCCTGTGCGCGGCGTTGCTCTGCGCGCCGTGTCCTTCCTGCGGCGACGTGTCGGAGCGCGAGGCGGTGGAAGCCGGCTTGTGCATCGTGCAGGGCAGCGTGGTCGATGCGCGCGATGGTGCGCCGCTCGGCGGCGTGCGTGTCGATTACCTCGGTGACGCTCGCGAGGGCGTCCATGCCACGACCGACGACGAGGGGCGCTTCGCCCTAGACGGCTTGCCGGCGGGCGCTGGTGGCGAGTTGCGCGCCACCCTGGAAGGACGCAGCACCTCGATCGAGTTGCAGCCATTGCGTGCCGGCCACCTGAATGTGGTGCTGCATCTCTAGCCGCTGACGCCGCCTCGCGTTTGCCGGCCTCCAAGGACTGAATTGACGAATTGCAGATTCCATGTCCGGGCCGCCAGGTCGGCGAAAGGCGCGTTCTGCGTGCAGGCGGTCGCGGCGACGCTTGCTTCCCGACCCCCGAGCAGCCGATAGAAAAGGGCTTCAATCATGTGCCATCTCAAACGACTGGCGTTCGCGTGCCTCGCGCTGTGCGTCGCGATCTGCGCCTTGGCGGGCGATCTCCGCGCGCAGGAGGAAGGTGCTTGGCGGCAACTTCTGCAGCGCGACGCGACCTTCAGCTTCACCGATCGCTCGGCGAGCATGGCCCGCGCGGCACTCGAGGATCCGCGCAGCTCGAGCTCCCGTCGCGCCGCGGCATGGGTGGCCATCGGCTGCGCCGGCGCCGTGGCCGATCGAGCCAAGGCCGAGCAAGCGGCGTTGAACGCGGCCGACCCCGAGCGCCTCGGCGCCATCTTCTGCCTCGGCAGCCTCGCCGCCGGCGGCTTGCCCACCTTGCGCGGCATCGCCGCCAAGGACGATCCGGCTTCCGGTTGCGCGTGGCTCGCACTGCTCCTGGCGGGCGATGCCGAGGCGCGTCGCGCGCTCGAGGAACAGGCGGCCGATCCGCGCGCGCACAGCCAGAAACTGGCGGAGGAACTGCTGCTGTGGCGCTACGACCCCGGCTCCAGCCGCGAGAGCGCGCCGGTGCGCGCGTGGCTTTCGTTGCGCGCCGAGGCGGCGCGTCGCTTCGGCTTGCACTCCGGAGAGACCTGGAGCGTGCGCGCGCTGCGCGAACTCGTGGCCGACCAAGACTGGGTGCGCGAGGTCGTCCTGGGCGCCGCCCCGCGCGTGCGCGCCCCGGGCGTGAAGGACTACATGCTGCGCGGCCTCCTCGAGCAGCGCGGGCCCGCGCGTCTGGAAGCAGCGGTGGTCGTGATGCCCGTCGAGCTCTCGCAGCTGGTCGCCAACGGCTTGTGGTCCCCGCGCGATGGCGGCGAGTGGGTGATCCTGCTCGACGCCGTGGCGGCGCACCGCAAGGAGACGCTGGTGCCCGAAGTCCTGCGCGCGGCGCGCCGCACGGCGCTCGCTCCGCGCGCCATGGAGCTGCTCGCCTTCGGCGGCGATCCAGATTCCTCCTTCGAGGCCTTCGAGGCTTCCAAGCTGCGCTCGGACGCCAAGCAGGCCTTGTGCGCCGCCATCGGCGCCGCGGGGTCCGCGCCCGCGTTGCGCCGCTTCGACGAGTTGCGTTCGGATCCCGATCCGCTGGTGCGCGCAGCGTGGCTCGTGGCCGCCATGCGGCTCGGCCAGGTCAAGCCGCGCACCGAAGTCGAGCGCGCCCTCGAGGACGCGGGCGACGAGCTGCACGCGCCGGTCGTGTCGGCCTTGTGCCGCAACGCGCGCGACAGCCTGTGCGCCTCGATGCTCGAGTCGCGACTCGCCGCCGCGCGCGGCAAGGAGACGCGCCAGATCGCGTTGGCCCTCGCCATCGAAGGTCGCTACGCGGGCCGCACCACGGTGCGCGAGATGCTGCTGCAGGATCCGCCGCCCGCCGGTCGTGCCGGGGCCGAGCTCGTCGTCGCCCTGCGTCGGGGCGCGTCCTCGGAGGACCTGCAGGTCTTCGAGTCCTTGTTTCCGCGAGGCGACGACCGCGCGCTCGATCTCGAACTCGCCATCGCGTTGGGCCAACTAGCCTCGCCGACCGTGGTGCCCGTGCTGCGCGAGGCGCTGTGGCGCGGCTCGCACGACATCTCGATCCTCGCCGCCGGCGAGTTGGCCGAGGTCCACGGTCTGCACTTCCTGCACGACGAACTCGCTTCGCCTCCCGCCGACGCGGACGCAGGCGACATGCGGCGGCTGGGCTTCGCCATCGGCACGTGGGGGGGGATCGACGCCGTCGAGCGCGTCTCGCGGCTGCGTCGCTCCAATCCGGGCGACCCCGCCCTGCAAGGAGCCGTGCTGGGCGCGCTGGCGGCGCGCACGCGCTAGCCGTCCTCGCCGCGCGACGGCTTGGTAGATTTGGACAGGCGCAGGCGTCGTCGCCCGCGCCGTCGAGCAAACCGCCTGCGACCCCATTCCTCGAGAACCAGCAGATGATCGATCGCAAGGTGTGCCTCGTCGGCGTGCCCATGGACCTTGGTGGCGGACGCCGCGGGGTGGACATGGGGCCGTCCGCCATCCGCATCGCCGGGCTGGAGGAGGGCGTGCGTTCCCTGGGCCTCGAGTTCGAGGACAGCGGCAACATCCCCGTGGCCGAGCCGGCCTCGCGCACGCCGCGGAACCCGAAGGCGCGCTTCCTCGACGAGATCGCCGAGTGTTGCGGACGCTTGCGCGACAAGGTGGGCGGGATCCTCGCGCGCGGGGCCTTTCCCGTCGTCGTCGGAGGCGACCACTCCATCGCCTGCGGCACCATCGCCGGCATCAGTTCGCACTACCATCAGGAGGGCCGGAAGATCGGCCTGATCTGGTTCGACGCGCATGGCGACATGAACACGCCCGAGAGCACGGAGTCGGGCAACGTGCACGGCATGCCGCTCGCCGCCTGCATCGGCCGCGGCGCGCCGGAACTCGTGCGCCTCGGGGCGCGCGTCCCGATGGTGGACGTGCAGAAGGCCGTGCTGATCGGCGTGCGCACCATCGATCCGCGCGAGAAGCAGGAGATCAAGGCCTCGGGCATCCATGTCTTCACCCTGAAGGACATCGACATGCACGGCGTCCACAAGGTGATGAAGATGGCGATCGAGATCGCGGGCGCCGGCACGGCGGGCTTCCACCTGTCCTTCGACATGGACGGCACGGATCCCAGCGTCGCCCCGGGCGTGGGCACGCCCGTCTACGGCGGGACGACGCTGCGCGAGAGCCACCTGATCATGGAGCACGCCGCCGAGAGCGGGAAGCTGCTCGGGCTCGAGCTGACGGAGATCAACCCGATCCTCGACAACCAGAACGCCACGGCCAAGGTCGCGGTGGAGCTGGCGCTGTCCGCGCTGGGCAAGGCGGTCTTGTGATCGAGTGGCTGGGATCGCTGCGCCGCAACCGGCGCTTGCTGCTCGGTCTGGTCGGGCGCGACCTGCAGGCGCGCTACGTGGGATCGGCGATGGGCTTCTTCTGGTCCATCGTGTTCCCGTTCCTCAACCTGCTGGTCTACATGTTCGTCTTCCGCATGGTGCTGGGCGTGCGCTTCAGCGACGCCGCCAGCCCGGGGCAGACGGCGTTGTGGATGCTGTGCGGCATCACCATCTGGCAGGCCTTCGGCGAGACCATCTCGCGTTCCACCAACGCGCTGGTCGACAACCAGAACCTGATCCAGAAGGTGGTCTTCCCGAGCGAGATCCTGCCTGCCTACCTGGCGCTGTCCGCGCTGGTGAACATGGCGATCGGCGTGGCGATCGTGCTGCTGGGCGTGGCGTGGTTCGTGTGGATCTCGCCCGAGGACGGCGCGAGCTCGACGGAGGCGGCGCAACGCGCGCTCGCCTCCGGCGATCCGTCGCACGCGCTGCGCTTCGGGCCGACGCTGCTGCTCGTGCCGTTCCTGGCGCTGCTCCAAGCGGCCTTCACCATCGGGCTCGGCACCTTGCTGGCGGCCTTCAACCTGTTCCTGCGCGACGTCTACCACCTCATCGGGGTGTTCGTCACCGTCTGGATGTTCGCCACGCCGATCTTCTACCCGCCGGAGCTGGTGGAGAAGAAGGGCTACGGCTGGATGCTCGACTGGAACCCGATGTACTGGATCATCGACGCTTGGCGCGGTGCGCTCTTGTTCGGCGAATGGCCGGACTGGGCGGGCATCCTGCGCTTCGCGCTGGTCGCCTTGGCCGCGCTCTTCCTCGGCACGGCCTTCTTCATGCGCCAGAAGCCGCGCTTCCCCGACCTCCTCTGAAGACAGATGAAGCAGGGAACCACCACCATCACGGGCGCCGATTCGAGCCGCGAAGGCGGAGCGGGTGGTTCGGCCGTGTCGTGTCGCGGCGTGTCGAAGGCCTACAGGCTCTACGACAAGCCTTGGCATCGCATGGCGGAACTGCTGCTGCCCTCGGGCAAGCTGCATCGCGAGTACTGGGCGCTGCGCAACGTCTACCTCGACATCCCGCACGGCGCGACCGTGGGCATCATCGGCGAAAACGGCGCGGGCAAGTCGACCTTGCTCAAGGTGTTGACGGGCATCACGCGTCCCACCGAAGGCACCGTGGCGGTCCATGGCCGCGTGTCCTCGCTGCTGGAGCTCGGCGCCGGCTTCCATCCCGAGTTCAGCGGGCGCGAGAACATCCGCCTGGCCTGCTCCATCCTCGGCATGTCCGAGGCGGAGATCGCCGAGCGCTTCGACAAGATCGTCGAGTTCAGCGAGCTGGCCGACTTCATCGATCGACCGGTCAAGACCTACAGCTCGGGCATGTACGTCCGCCTGGGCTTCG
Organism: Planctomycetia bacterium; assembly: GCA_005789645.1. Taxonomy (GTDB): domain Bacteria; phylum Planctomycetota; class UBA1135; order UBA1135; genus SXXH01. Next base: position 6,134 of record SXXH01000293.1, on the reverse strand, counting down.
CGGTGGCTTCGAGCGTCGATCCCGACATCTTGATCATCGACGAGGCGCTGTCGGTGGGCGACGAGCACTTCAAGGGCAAGTGCATCAACCGCCTGAACGAGTTCCGCGAGCAGGGCAAGACCACCATCTTCGTCAGCCACGACATGGGCGCGGTGAAGACGATGTGCCAGTGGGTCGTGCTGCTCGACCGCGGCGAGGTGCTCGAGCAAGGGAGCGCCGAGAAGGTCGCCGACGAGTACCTGAAGCGCGCCAAGGCGCGCGGCAACGAGCGCTTGTCGGCCATCAACCGCGGCGCGAGCCAGTACCCGCGCTGGGGCACGGGCGAGATGCTGACCGAGGAGATCGAGATGCTCGACGCCCAGGGAGCGGCGGGCCACGTCTTCAAGACCGGCGAGCCCTTCCGCGTGCGCATCAACTGGACTGCGCACCGCGACGCGAGGAACCCCGTGTTCGGCCTCGGCATCTACCGCTCCGACGGCACCTACGTTAACGGCGCGAACCACCATTGGCGCCGGACGCCGATCGTGATCGACGAAGTGCAGGCGGGCGAACGAGGAGTCGTCGAAATGCGCTTCGACGCCATGCCGCTGCTGGCGGGCCAGTACTACCTGACCACCTTCCTCTACGACCACTCCAAGGCCGCGCCCACGGCCATCGACCACCGCGAGCACGCAGTGGTCTTCGAGGTGGTCGACGCCGAGCGTTTGCAGCACGGCATGCTGTTCCTGCCGTCGCGTTGGAGCGTCGAGCGCCGCCGTGGTGGCGAACTCCTGCGAGCGGAGAGCGAGGCGTGAAGGACGACGAGGTCCTCTCGCTGCCGTTCGACCAGTACCAGCGCTATCGGCTGGTCGCCGACATCGTGCGCCTGGTCGAGGCCGACGGGCGCAAGCGCGCGATCCTGGACGTGGGGGGGCGCACGGGGCTCTTGCGCAAGTTCCTGCCCGACCACTCGGTGGCATTGGTCGACGTCGAGCCCAGCGACATCCCGGACGTGGTGTTGGGGGATGGATGCAGGCTGCCCTTCGCCGACAAGAGCTTCGACGTGGTGGCCGCCTTCGACACGCTCGAGCACGTGCCCAAGGATGGACGCGACGCCTTCGTCGACGAATGTGCCCGCGTGGCGCGCGAGCACGTGGTGCTGGTCGGTCCGTACGCCCATCCCGCGGTCGACGAGGCGGAGGAACTGCTGCTGCGCTTCCTCGAGGACCAGCTCGGCGAGAAGCATCGCTACCTGCGCGAGCACCGCGCCAACAGCCTGCCTTCGATGGAGGCCGTCGTGGACCGGTTGCGTGGCCGCGGCGCCAAGGTCGCGACCATCGCGCACGGCAACGTGGAACGCTGGCTGGGGCTGATGTGCCTGTCGTTGTACATGGACCACGAGCCGCACCTGCGGCCGCTGGCGACGCGCATGCACCGCTTTTGGAACGAGGCGTTGCACGAGTCGGACACGGGCGAGCCGGCCTACCGGCACGCCGTGGTGGCGAGCTTCGTGGGCGAGCCGCCGCGCGTGGCCTACGCCGCCAAGTCCGACGCGCTGCCATCCAAGGTGCTGGCGGGCGCGCGCGTGCTCTCGACCAAGCTCGTCGAGTTCGACGTGGCGCGCCGCGACTGGCGCGAGGAGCGCGCGCGCTTGCGCGAAGTCGCCAGCACGCTCGAGCAGGATCTCGCCGGGCACAAGCGCGCCCTCGAGGAGTCCTCGCGCAAGGAGAGGGAGGCGCTGGAGGTCGTCGCCACCTTGCGCGCCGATCTCGCCGGCCACGTGGAGTCCCTCGGCGAGCAGGCGGCCTTGCTCGCCGCGCAGCGCACCGCGGCGGAACGCATGCAGGCCGAGCTGGAGGCCGACCTCGCGCGCCACAAGGCCGAGGTCTCCGAGCGCGAGGGGCGCCTCGCCGAGCACGCGCAGGTCGAGCTCGCCTTGCAGGACGAGCTGCGCCAGACGCGCGAGGCCTTGGTCGTGGTCGAGGCGGATCTCGCGGGGCACCGCGAGGTCGTCGCGGCCCTGCGCTCCGAGGAGTCGGCCTTGCGCGTCGCGCTGGAGGCGGGCGAGGCCGAGCTCGAGGCGGTGCGGGCGCGCGCGGACGAACTCGAGCGCTCCGTCCAGGAGCACCAGCTCGTGCTCTCCGATCGCGAGCGCCAGCTCGCCGAGTGGCCGCGGGTCGTGGCCGCGAAGGACGCGCTGCTCGCCGCCGAACTCCAAGCGCGCGCCGAGCTGGAGCGGGATCTCGCCGGTCATCGTGCGCTGGTAGCGGAGTTGCGCGCGGACCTCGAGGGCCACGAGGCGCTGGTGCGCGACTTGCGCTCCGAATGGCGCGGCTTGCAGGACAAGCTGCGCGCCGAGGCAGGGCTGCTGGTCGCCGAACGCGCCGCCAGCGCCGCGTTGCGCCATGCGCTCGAAGGCGAGCGTCTCCAACTTGCCGCCGCGTTGGAGCGCGAGCAGGAGTTGGAACGCCTGCTCGGCGAGCACCGCGCCGTGGTGCGCGACCTATCCACCGACCTCGAGGGCCATCGGGCCGCCCTGTCCGTCGCGCGCGCCACGATCCTCGACAAGGACGGGGAGCTGGAACACCGTGCCGCGGTGCTCCGGCGCGAGCAGGCGGAGCACGAGTCGACGCGCGTGGAGCTGGCCCACGAACGCGTCGTGCGCGCGGACTTGGAGGCGCAGGTGGAACGCGCCCGGCAGGCTATCGCCTCGCAGGACGCGAAGATCGGCGAGCTGCGCGCGCATCTGTCGAATCGCTGGAAGAGCTTCAAGCGCGCGCTCTGGCTCAAGCGGCCGCTGCCCTGAGCGACGCGCGTCCCGTCCCTCGCCGCCCTCCCGGACGGAGGACGAACGATCCTGCTCCAGCTGCCGCCCCTGGCGGCGAAGCGTGCTCCCACGACACGCGGGGATGTGCTAGACCTTGGGCCCGCCATGAGTCTCCCGCCCATCGACCTCCTGCGCCTCGCCTCGCGCGTGGGGGGCTGGCTCGATCCCGCAGCCGAGGACGCCGACGTGGCCTTGTCGTGCCGCGTGCGCTTGGCGCGCAACCTCGACGGCCTGCCATTCGTGCACAAGTTGCCGCCGCAGCAGGCCCAGGAGGTCTGCGCCCAGTTGCGCGAGATCCTGCTCGAGTTGCGCCTGGAGGGAGAGACCCAATGGGCCGGCATGGAGGCCGTGTCGCCGCTCCTGCGACTGGTGTTGCGCGAGCGCCATCTCGTCTCGCGCGACCTCGCGCCCGGCGACGAGGGCGAGACCGGGTTGCCGGGACGCGCGGTGGCGTTCGCGCCCTCGGAACGGTTGTCGGTCATGGTCAACGAGGAGGACCACCTGCGCCTGCAGGCCATGGGCCGCGGCCTCGAGCTCGAGGATTGCCTGCGTCGCGCGCAGGAGCTCGATCGCGCCCTCGAAGGCGCGGTGTCCTTCGCGTTCACGCGCGAGTTGGGCTACTTGACCGGTTGCCCGACCAACGTGGGCACGGGCATGCGCGCTTCGGTGATGCTGCACTTGCCCGCTCTCGCATTGTGCAAGAGCGAATTGGAGAAGGTCTTCACCGCCGCCGCTCGTACAGGGCTCGCCGTGCGCGGACTGCACGGCGAAGGCTCGCGCGCCGCGGGCGACTTCTTCCAGGTGTCCAACCAAGTCACGCTGGGCCAAGGCGAGGAGCAGCTCATCTCCGACCTCGGTTCGATCGTCGTCGCCGTGGTCGACTTCGAGCGGCAGGTGCGACGCACGCTGCTCGCGGAACAGCGCGCCGCGCTCGTGGACCGCGTCTCGCGCGCCATGGGCCTCCTGCGCACCGCGCGTTCGATGCAGACCGAGGTCGCGTTGGCGCACATGTCGACCCTGCGACTCGGCGTCGCGCTCGGGCTCGTCGACAAGCCCGACGCGGCGCTGCTGAACGAACTTTCCCTGCAGGTCCACAAGGGCCACCTGCAGGTGCTGGTGCAGGGCGAAGGCGAGCTGCTCGACCCCAGCGAGCGCGACCGCGCGCGCGCGCAGCACTTGCGTCGGCGGCTGGCGCAGCGCTGATTCGCATCGCTGGCCCGCGGAACATTCTTCCGCAGGCCAGCGCCGCGCGCGCTTAAAGAAGCGCCGCGCCGGCTGTCGATCTCCTCGGGGATGATCCCCATCCTGTGCCTCGCCCTCGCCGCGCAGGGCCCGCGCATCGAAGGCGCGCGCGGCCGCGTGCTGCTCTTCGACGCCGAGTCGGGCGCGCGGCGCATCGCCGGGCACGCGCTCCATGCCGCCGAGGATGGAGTGCTGGAGACCGGCGCCGCCTCCAGCGTGCGCCTCTCGATCCAGGGCCGCATGGCGTTGACCCTCGAGGGGCCGGCGTCGCTCGAGTGGCGCGCCGAGCGCCAGCACTTGTTGCGCGTCGCCAAGGCGCGCTGGGACTGGCGCGGTTCGCGGGCGGAACTGGGCCTGCCGCGAGGTTGGTCCTTGCGCGGAGGACCAGGGGCCTACGAACTCGAGGCGGAGCCGTCAGGCTATCTCCTGCGCAACCTCGCTGGTGCGCCCATCGAGGTGCTGGACGGCGACGTCGGCGTGCTCGTCGTGCCCGCGGGCGGCAGCGCGCGGTTCTCACCGCCGCAGGTCGAGGTCGCGCGGCCGGCGGCTTGGGATTCGCATGCGTGGCCGTGGCAGGCCTCCGCGGTCGGCACGCCGCCCGAACCGCGCCATTGGTGGCCGGCGGCATTCGCGTGCGCCGACGTGCTGCCGGCGCGCATGCGGACCAGCGCCGAATCGAGCGTCGTCGAATCGAGCGTGCACCCCGCGTCCATGCCGCGCCTGCAACCCGCGCCGCATTCCGGCGAGCCGCAGGACGCCGAGCCGCATGTCGACGCATCGCATGTCGACGCATCTCATGTCGGCGAACCGCGGCACGCCGAGCGCGGTGGTTGGCCCGATTGGCTGCGCGCGCGCGTGCAGGCGTTGCATGACGCCCTCTTCGACCGGATCTTCGCCTTGCGCTCGTGGTTGGCGCGTTGGCAGGCGCTGCACGCCTTCGGCGTGGCCTTCGATCCGCTGGCTCCCTTCGAAGTGCGCATCGAGGATGATCGCCTCGAGCTGCGCCTGTCTCCGCGTGCCGGGCGCGCCGAGCGGGTGCGTGGCACGAGCACCTACTTGATGCAGCCCGGATCCGCCATCGTGCTGGCCCGCGGTGGACGACTGTTGTCGCACGCCGGGGACGTGGAAGTCCGCGCACGCGCACGCTGAAGTCGAGTCCAAGGCGCGCGCGAGGGCGCGATTCGCGCCCCGACGCCACCCTTCCACGGCGCCAAACTTCCACCGCGCCAAACTCCCACGACGCGCGAGGCGCCGCAGGTCCATCCCCGCGACGCCTCGTCGGACTCTTCCAGTTCGGTGCCTTCGAAGGCGCACCAGTCCGTGTTCAGGTCCAGGCGCGTTGCGTGGCGACGAGGGCCTGCAGGATCTCGACCGCCGTGGCGCCGGCGCGTTCGCATTCGACGTGCAGCTTGGGGTCGCGCGCGGGTTCGCCGACTCGCGCGCACTTCAGGCCCGCGCGCCAGCCTGCGGCGAGCTCGTCCTCGAGGCCGGAGACGATCCAGCTCGAGCGCAGTTCGACGCCGTCTTCCTGCTGGGCATGGTAGAAGGTGCCGGTGTTGGGGAAGCGGAAGACCGAGTCGTTGCGGCGCGCGCCCTTGCCGTCCGGCGCGTCGATGCAGCCGTAGTGGCGCTTGAGCGGGATGCCCCAGCCCTTGAGGTGCGCGACGAGCTCGGTCTCGAAGGCGTTCCACGCCTGCTCGGAGACCTTGCCCTTGGCGACCGCGTCTTCGTTGCCGCAGACGTAGATGGTCCAACCGCACTGGCCCGCCGCGAACAGGGCGTCGAGCACGCCGGGCTCGAAGCGCGCGGCGTCGATGGTGCGGGGACTGGAGCCCTTCACTGGCACCAAGAGTCCGGCGAGTCGGCTGATGAAGAGGCCGCGGGTCGGCAGTCCGGTGCCGGAGAGCGGGGCGAGGCGTCGAGTGCGCAAGGTCATGGCGTTCGTCCTGGTGCAGGTGTCCGAGTACGCCATTCGTCTTCGGCCGCCCCTCGTGGTCCTTGAGCACCATGTCGCGCTTTCTTCGCGCTCCGGAAAGGACTTCCGGGATCGAGCAAGGCGGCGGCCGCGCGAGGTGCTTCCCCGCGC
>SXXH01000292.1 GCA_005789645.1 Planctomycetia bacterium | reverse complement strand
GGCAAGTCCAAGGACTTCGACGAGACGCGCCGCGCGCTCGAGATCAGCGGCAGCGACTGCGTCACCGTGGCGGTGCGTCGCGTCAACCTCGACGCGAGCAAGGGCCCGTCCCTGCTCGACGCCATCGACAGGTCGAAGGTCCACATCCTGCCCAACACCGCCGGCTGCTTCGACGCGCAGAGCGCCATCCGCACCGCCGAGCTGGCGCGCGACCTGCTCGGCACCAAGCTCGTGAAGCTCGAGGTGCTCGGGGACGAGAAGACCTTGCTGCCCGATCCGATCGGCACGCTCGAGGCGACCAGGGAGCTCGTCGCGCAGGGCTTCGACGTGATGGTCTACTGCTCCGACGATCCGCGCCTTGGCGTGCGCTTGCAGGAGCTGGGCGCCAAGAGCGTCATGCCGGCGGGCTCGCCGATCGGCTCGGGGCAAGGCGTGTTGAACCACAACGCGTTGCGCATCCTGTTGGAACTCGTGAGCGTGCCCGTGATCGTCGACGCGGGCGTGGGCACGGCGAGCGACGTCGCCATCGCCATGGAACTGGGCGCGCACGGAGTGCTCCTCAACACCGCCATCGCCGGCGCGCGCGAGCCGCTGCGCATGGCCGCGGCGATGCGCGACGCGTGCCGCGCCGGCCGCAACGCCTTCCTGGCCGGACGCATCGAGAAGAAGCTCTACGCCCACGCCTCCAGTCCCATGGCCGGTCGCATCCAAGGCGCGGGCGGATCGTGAGCCTCCAACTCGCCTCGATCGCGCAAGCCGCCGCCGCGAACCCGACGGACGAAGGCGGACTCGCTTCGGCCTCGCCACGCGCGCTGCTGGCCCTGGGCCTGCTGCTCGTCCTCGCCGCCGTCGCCGTGGCGCCGCTCGTGACGCACGTCTCGCGCCGCGCGCATCCGGGGCGCAACATCGTCTTCGCGCGCCATGGCTTCAGCCATGTCGCCGGCGTGGCCCTGGTGGTGCTGCTCGCCTCGACGCTCGCGGCGCCGCTCGTGGAGCGGGCTGGAGGCGGCTTGCTGGCGCAGCTCGTCGGCGGCGCCTTCGGGTTCGCCTGCGGCGTCGCCTACGTGGTGCACTCTCAGGTACGCCTCGATCCCGATGGTTGGCGCGCGTTGGGTCTGAGGCCCGGGACCAACCACGCCACCGCGTCGGCGGTCGGCCTCGGCTCGTGGCTGGTGTTCCTGCCGGCCTTCTTCGGACTCGGCTTCGTCTGGCTGTGGGCGGCGCGCACCTTCGAGCTCGGCGATGCCGCGCAGCCCATCGCGCGCGACTTCCTCGCGCTCGAGGCCGGCGAGCGCTGGCTGCCGCTGGTCCTCGGCATCGCGGTCGTGCCGCTGCTCGAGGAGCTGCTCTTCCGCGCGTTCCTGCAACCCTTGCTGGTGCAGAACCTGCGCGAGAAGGCTGGAGTGGCGACCTGCGCGGTGGTCTTCGGCGCCTTGCACGGCGAGGCGGCGTTCCTGCAGGTGACAGGACTCGCCATCGTGCTCGGCGCGGTCATGCTGCGCACGCAAAGCCTCGTCGCCGTCTGGGCCATCCACGCGGCGCACAACGGCCTCATGTTCTGGCTCATGTACAATGTGCCGCAAGTGCGGCGCTTCATGGACGCTTGAGCGTCGCTAGCACGACGATGCACATGGGTATCCAAGCTCGGCAAGTCCGGTTCCGGCGCCTCGGCGCCGCCTTCGCCGCCGACAACGCCACGATCGTGGGATCGGTCGAGTTGGGCGCCGACGTGGGCGTGTGGTTCGGGTGCGTCCTGCGCGGCGACGACGCGTCCATCACGATCGGCGCGCGCACCAACGTGCAGGACTTGACCATGATCCATGCCGACACGGGCGTACCCAACGTCATCGGCGCGGAGACGACCATCGGGCACCGTTGCGTGCTGCACGGCAAGCAGGTCGGGGACCGTTGCTTGATCGGCATGGGGGCCGTGCTGCTCGGGGGCTGCGAAGTAGGGGACGAGTCGATCGTCGCCGCTGGCGCCGTGGTGCGCGAAGGCTTCGTCGTGCCGCCGCGCACCTTGGTGGCGGGCGTGCCGGCGAAGATCCTGCGCGCCGTGACGGACGCCGAGGTGGAGATGATCCGTCGCTCGGCGCAAGGCTACGTCGACAAGGTCGCGCTGTACATCTGAGGCGCGGCTCTTGGATCAAGCGACCGAACTGGCCGGCGACGAGCTCGAGTGGAGCGCCAAGCAGGCGGCGCTGCGGCAGGCGCTGGCGCGGCACGCAGCGCTGGTGGTGGCGTACTCCGGAGGCGTCGATTCGAGCGTGCTGCTCGCCGCCGCGCGCGAAGTGCTGGGGACGCGCGCCAGCGCCGTGATCGCCGACTCACCTTCCTTGCCGAGGCGCGAACTGGAGTCCGCGCTGGCCTTCGCCCGATCCTTGGGAGTCGAGCCGATCGTGGCGCGCACGAGCGAGTTGTCCGACGAGCGCTACGCGGCCAATTCCGGCGACCGTTGTTATTGGTGCAAGAGCGCGTTGTTCGAGGCCATGGGCGCTTGGGCCGCGCGCGCGGGAGTCGCCACCATGGCCTTCGGCGAGATCCTCGACGACAAGCTGGATCATCGTCCGGGCGCGCGCGCGGCGCGCGAGTTCGGCGTGGTCGCGCCGCTCGCCGAGGCGCTTTGGACCAAGGCGGATGTGCGCCGCTACGCCTCCGCGCGCGGACTGGTCGTGGCCTCCAAGCCGGCCTCGGCCTGCTTGTCGTCGCGCTTGCCCGTGGGCACGCGCGTGACGCGCGAGCGGCTGGCGCGCATCGAAGCCGCCGAGGACGCGCTCAAGCAAGCCGGCTTGTCGGTGCTGCGCGTGCGCGACCATGGCGCGACGGCGCGCGTGGAGGTCGGCGTGGACGAGCACGCGTCCTGCGAAGCGCGTTGGCTCGAGTTGGAGCCGCTCGTGCTGGCGGCGGGCTTCGAGCTCGTCGAGCTGGCGCGCTACGTGCCGCCGCACGAGCGCGGACCGTCCCAAGGCTGAAGCGCCAGCCACGCGCGGTGATCGGCGCCTGGTGCGGCCACGCGTGGCGTGGGCTAGGATCGGCGCACGACCACCATGGACCGTGCTTCATCCTCGGCCGCGCGGGCTTCCTCGCGCCGCACGCTGCTCTTGCGCCTGTTCCTCTTGCACCTCGGCCTCGGCGTCGTGCTGCGCGCCGTGCTCTGGTTCGGTTTCCGCGATGGTGTCTGGGAACCGGTCGCGTTCCTCGGGGTGGTCGCGCTCGGCTTGCTGCGCGACGCGTGCGTGGCGCCCTTCTTGCTGGCGCCGGCGGCCGCCTTGCTCGGGTTCCTGCCGACGCTCCTCTTGTCGCGCGCTCGCATGCCGGCGCTGGTGTGCTTCGCCGCTTGCTTCGGCCTGTTGTTCGACGCGGTGGTGCAAGGATGCTTCTTCGAGGAATTCACCGCGCGCTACAACCATGTGGCGCTCGACTACGTGCTCTATCCGCACGAGGTGCTCGTGAACCTGCACGAGAGCTATCCGGTTCCAGCGATCCTCGCCGCCTGCGCGGCCGTGGCGGCCGCCGCCGCCTGGCTGTGGGCGCGCGATGCGCGCGCAGCGCGCGGCTTGTCGTGGCGCGGGCGCGCGGCTTGGAGCGGCGGCTGGATCGCCGCTTGCGCGGCGGGAGCGGGGTTGCTCGTGGCCTTGCCGACGAAGAGCTTCGCGGATCGCGCCGCCGACGAGTTGGCGCACAACGGGCACGAGCAGTTGTGGCGCGCCTTCGCCACGGCGGAACTCGACTACGCGGCCTTCTACAGGACGCTGCCGCGCGAGCTGGCAGACGCGCGCGCGCGCGCCACCATCGGCATGGACTCGGCGCAGCCCATGCGCCGCTTCACGCCGCGAAGGACGCCACGGCGGGATCTCGACGTGGTCATCGTGATCGAGGAGAGCTTCGGCAGCGACTTCTCGGCGTTCTACGGCGGAACGAAGGCCCTCACTCCGCGCCTCGACGAGTGGAGCCGGCGCGGGTTGGCGCTGAAGAACCTCGTCGCCGATGGCAATCGCACGGTGCGCGGGCTCGAGGGGATCTTGTGCTCGTTCCCGCCCTTGCCCGGGGACTCGATCACGAAGCGGCCGGCGACCGAGCATGTCGCGACCTTGGCCGAGATCTACGCCAAGCTCGGCTACGACACCGCCTTCGTCTACGGTGGACGCGGCATGTTCGACTCGTTGGAACCCTTCGCGTCGAAGAACGGCTGGAGCGAATTCATCGAGCAGTCCGACATGCCCGACGACGCGTTCTACACGGCGTGGGGCGCGGCGGACGAGTGGATCTTCGCGCGCTTGTTCGAGCGCCAGAAGCTTGCTCGCGCGCAAGGACGGCGCCTGTTCGCGACCATGTTGTCGGTCTCGAACCACAAGCCCTACCTGGTGCCGGAACGCGACACCCACCTCGAGACGCGCGTCGGCACGCGCGAGGGAGCGGTGGCGTACGCGGATTGGGCGTTGGGCCATTGGCTGGACCAGTGCCGCGACGAGGGCTTGCTGGAGGGCACGCTCGTGCTGGTCGTCGGCGACCATGGTGCTCGCGTCTACGGTGCGGAGTCGATCCCAGTCGGCAGCTATCGCATCCCGGCCCTGTTCCTCGCGCCCGACGCGAGCATGCAGGAACGCGCGATCGAGCGCTTGTGTTCGCAGATCGATCTGGCGCCCACCTTGCTCTCCCTCGCGGGCGTGTCGGCGACCGCGAGCTTCTTCGGCGAAGACCTGCTGGCCTCGCCCCCGGATGGCCCGGGCCGCGCATGGGTCATCCACAACAGGAACATTGGTCTCTTGACCGACGAGTGGATGGTCGTGCTGGGACTCCAGCAGGAGGTCAGCTGGTGGCGTCGTTCCGACAGGATCTCGGCGAAGCTGGAGCTCGTCGCACCGGGCGCCGTGCCTCCGCGGCTCTTGGGGATGCAGGACGACGCGACCGCCGTGTTCCAGCTGGCCGACGAGCTGTATCGCGAGCGGCGCCTCGGGGTCCTGGAAGCGCGGCGCGTCCTGTCCGCCGCGCGCTAGCCTTCGCGCGTGTTGCGCGCCGGTGCGCAGGCGGCGATACTGCCCAGGCGCCCGCGTGGCGCAGGAGAGTCCAGTGCCGCAACCCGCCGCAGCGCCTCAGACCCTCGGGGTCGCCCTCGTAGGTTCCAAGTTCATGGGCCGCGCCCATGCCAACGCTTGGGGCCAGGCCAACCGCTTCTTCGACCTTCCGCGCAGGGTGGCCTTGCGCACCGTCGCCGCGCGCGACGGCGATGCGCTCGACAAGTTCGTGGCGCAATGGGGCATCCCGCACGGCACCACCGATTGGCGCTCGATCGCCAAGGACCCCATGGTCGAGCTGGTCGACGTGGCGACCCCGAACGACTCCCACAAGGAGATCGCCATCGCCATGCTCGAGGCGGGCAAGCATGTCGCGTGCGAGAAGCCGCTGGCGGGCACCTTGAACGACGCGCGCGCCATGCGCGACGCCGCCAAGAAGCACCGCAAGAAGTCGCAGACCTTCGTGTGGTTCAACTATCGGCGCTGTCCGGCGTTGGGGCTGGCCTGGCAGATGATGCGCCAAGGCCTCGTTGGTCGCGTCTACCACGTGCGCGCGCAGTACCTGCAGAGCTGGGGCGGGCCGGACACGCCGCTCTTGTGGCGCTTCAAGAAGGGCGAGGCCGGCAGCGGCGCGCACGGCGACCTGAACGCGCACATCGTCGACATGGCGCGCTTCCTGCTCGGCGAGGAGCTGCAGGACATCCACGGCGCCGTCTCGCGCACCTTCGTGCAGGAGCGCGCGATCCCGGGCAGCGACAAGAAGGGACGCAGCGACGTCGACGACGCGGTCGTGTTCCTGGCGAGCTTCCAGTCGGGCGCCATCGCCACCTTCGAGGCCACGCGCCTCGCGGCTGGCCACTTGAACGCCAACCGCATCGAGGTCAACGGCGAACTTGGTTCGCTGCGCTTCGAGTTCGAGTCGATGAACGAGCTGTGGTGGTGCGACAATCGCGAGGATCCGCGCACGCGAGGATGGAAGCGCATCGTCGCCACCAGCGCGGCCGGCATGCACCCTTGGGCCGGATCGTGGTGGCCGGACGCGCATGTGCTCGGCTACGAGCACGGCTTCGTCAACATGGCGGCCGACATCGTCGGGGCCTTGTGCGGAGTCGAGCCGCAGGTGCCGCTCGCCGACTTCGAGGACGCCTACCAGACGCAGCGCGTGCTGGAGGCGGCCATGAAGAGCGCCAAGGAGAAGTGCGCCATCCGCATGGCGGAGATCAAGTGACCGACCGCGAGTGCGCGGCCCACGCGGCCGCGGCGAGGAACCATCCACGATGAGCCGTCCCGTCTGCTTGTTCACCGGCCAGTGGGCCGATCTGCCCCTCGAGACCCTCGCCGCCAAGGCCAAGGCCTTCGGCTACGACGGCTTGGAGCTCGCGTGCTGGGGCGACCACTTCGAGGTCCAGCGCGCCCTGAAGGACAAGCAGTACTGCTTGCGGAAGTGGGAACTGCTGGCCGACCACGGCCTCGCCTCGTTCGCCATCAGCAACCATCTCGTCGGCCAGGCGGTGGGGGACCTCGTCGACGAACGCCACCAGTCGATCCTGCCCGAGCATGTGTGGGGCGACGGCCAGCGCGAAGGGGTCCGCAAGCGCGCGCAGAAGGAGATGATCGACACCGGTCGCGCAGCGCGCAAATTCTTCGACGCCGCGCCCGTGTCCGTCCAGCAGCGGCTGAAGCAGACGGGGAAGACGGTGGTCGTGGGCTTCACCGGCAGCCCCATCTGGCACTACGCCTACGCCTTCCCGCCGCTGCCGAAGGGCGCGATCGAGGCAGGCTTCAAGGACTTCGCCCGCCGCTGGCGGCCGATCTTCGACTCGTACGAGAAAGAGGGCGTGTGGTTCGCCCTCGAGGTGCATCCGACCGAGATCGCCTTCGACATCAGCAGCACGCAGCGCGCGCTGGAGGCGGTCGGTCACCACCCGCGCTTCTGCTTCAACTTCGATCCGTCGCACTTCGGCTACCAGGGCGTCGACTACCTCGAGTTCCTGCGCCGCTTCGGCGACCGCGTGGTCAACGCGCACGTCAAGGACGTGTGGTGGTCGCCCACGCCGACCCTCGCCGGCACCTTCGGCGGGCATGTCGACTTCGGCGCCGATGGACGCAACTGGGACTTCCGCTCGCCCGGACGCGGCCGCATCGACTTCGAAGGCATCATCCGCCTCCTGAACCACGCCGGATACCAGGGCCCGCTCACCGTCGAGTGGGAAGACGCCATGATGGACCGCGAGCACGGCGCGACCGAGGCGGCGGCCTTCGTGCGGCGCCTCGACTTCCCGCGCAGCTCGCGCGCCTTCGACTCGGCCTTCAGCGAGTGACCACGCGCGACGCGCGCTCCGAACCGGGGCGCGCGTCGCGCACTCCCCCCCAGACCAGGCCTCTCCGCGGCATCACCGGCCACGACCATGAACCAGACAGACTTCGGCGTGCGAGCCCGGCTATCGGGCATGATGTTCCTCCAATACGCCATCTGGGGCGCGTGGCTCCCGATCCTGTGGCCGTACCTCGCCGGAGTGCGCGGCTTCAAGGCCGACGAGATCGGCGCCATGTTCATGGTGGGCGCCGTGGGGGCGCTGCTGGCTCCCTTCGTCGCCGGGCACATCGCCGACCGCTTCTTCTCCACGCAGAAGTTCGTCGGCCTGCTGCACCTCTTGGGCGCGCTGCTCATGTGGCAGCTCGCCGCGATCGAGACCTACTGGGGCTTCCTGTGGTTCTCGCTCGTCTATTCGATCCTCTACTGCCCGACGATGCCGTTGACCAACGCCATCGCCTTCCACCACCTCAAGGACCGCGACAAGGAGTTCGGCCAAGTGCGCTTGTGGGGCACCATCGGCTGGATCGCGGTCGGCATCGCCGTCGGGCAGTGGTTGCTGCACCACCACACGCCCGTCGGAGCGACCGAGGACATGGTCGCCAAGGCGCAGGACCTCGGTCGCGCCGACGCGTTCAAGCTGAGCGCGGTCCTCGGCGCCTTGATGGGCCTCTACTCCTTCACCCTGCCCGACACGCCGCCGCGCAAGGACGCCGGTCGCAGCGCGATCGGGGCGGCCTTCGCCGAGGTGCTGTCGAACCGCGCGCTGCGCGTGCTGTTCCTCGTCTCGATCCCGATCTCGTGCATCCACCAGTTCTACTTCGTGCACACTTCGGGCTTCCTGTCGACCTTCCAGACCAAGGCCGCCGATTCGATCAACGACATCTTCGGCGTGGGGGGCGGAGGCTTGATGACGATCGGGCAGATGTCGGAGATCGTGGTCATGGCGTCGATGCCGATCCTGGCGCGGTCCTTGTCGAAGAAGCACATCCTCGTGCTCGGTTGCGCGGCCTACGCGGCGCGCATGGCTGTCTTCGCCTACATCGACCATGTGCCCGTCGCGGCGCAGCTGCCCGTGGCCATCGTCGGCGTGGCCATGCACGGCTTCGTGTTCTGCTGCTTCATCTTCGTGGCGTTCATGATCGTCGACGAACAGACCGGGTCCGACGTGCGCGCCAGCGCCCAGAGCCTCTACAACCTGGTCATTGTCGGCATCGGCGTCATCGCCGGCAGCTGGATCTCGAGCAAGGTCGCGCTCATCGCGCAGGGCGCGTCCGAGACGCTCGTCTACGCGGATCGCGCCCAGACCGCCGTGCTGTTCGGCGTGCCGATGTGGGCGTCGCTCGCCTGCCTCGTGCTCGTCGTGCTCTTCTACCCCTCGACCTCCGCCAAGCGTCCGCAAGCGTCATGATCACGCTCGTACTCGCCCTGCCCATCCTCCAAGGCCTGCCGGCGCCGGAGCGCGCGGCGGATCCGTTCGTCTTCCGCTCGGTGCTCGACCGGCATGTCAGGATCGCCACGGCGGCGCTGCACGATGAAATGTGGTGCGCCTGGGACGCCACCACCTGCGGGCTGCGCAAGGCCTGGCGCGGAGGCGTGTTGTTCGAAGGCACGGTCTGGACCAGCGCGCACGGCCCGCAGCCGACCACGCGCGGCACGACCTTGATGGAGGGCTTCGACGGACCGGTTTGGAGCGCCATCCGCATCGTGCGCGATCCCTCGAAACCCGACTCGCGGCTCGAACCCATCGGTTGCAAGGCGCGCTGGCGCGGGCACGAGGTCGTCAAGGGCCGGCTCGTGCTCAAGTACGCCATCGACCTCGAGGATGGCCGCAGCATCCTCGTCGAGGAGCGACCCGAGTTCGTGCGCCCCGAGCACCTCTTCAGCGCCGAGCGCATGGACGAGCTCGAGTTTCGTGGTCCGCAGTCGGGATTGTGGCGCCAGTGGCGCGTGGCCGATTGCCCGGAGGACGTCGCGTTGCAGGTGCTGGTGCGCCGCGACTCCAGCGGACGCTTCTTCGTCGACGAGGCCGTCGCGCAGGACTCGATCAAGGATGTCGCCGACGAGCGCGGCGTCGTGGTCGAGACGCGCATCGAGAGTCGCATCACGCTCGGCAAGCCCTTCCCGATCGGCAACGTCTACCAGTTCTGGCTGCTGCCGCAGGCTGGGCCCGCGCCCGAGGAGGGCAAGTAGCCATGTGGATGCGTGGACTCGCCATCGTCGCGTGCATCCTGCCCGCGCTCGCCGCCCAAGCGGTGGATGAGCGCGGCCCGGGCCTGGCCCTGCGCGCCTACTACCTCGGCGAACCGCTGGACGAGCTGCTGCCGCTCGTCGCCGGCCAGACCCCCAACGTGTCGCGCATCGTGCCGCAGGTCGACTTCGAGGATGCCGAACTGGGCGGACTCGAGGACTTGTTCCTGCTCGAGCTCGATGGCTGGCTCGTGGCGCCGGTCGCCGGCGAGTACGAGCTGCGCCTCGTCAGCGACGACGGTTCGGAGCTGCTGCTCGACGGCGCCAAGATCGTCGACCACGACGGTCTGCATGGTCCCTTGGCCAAGACCGCGCGCGTGCGGCTCGACGCGGGACCGCGCGCCTTGAAGTTGCGCCACTTCGAGTGCTACGGCGGCTGGGCGCTGCGCCTCGAATGGCGTCCGCCGGGCGCGGCCGACTTCGTCGTCGTGCCCGAGTCCGCGCTGCAATGCGTCAAGGGCGACGTGAAGGTCGTCGCGCCGGGCAGGAAGCGCGTGCTGCGTCCGCTTTCGAAGTCCTCGCCGGGCGATGGCCAACCGCTCGCCGGCGTGCATCCCGCCTTGGCGCTTTCGCAGGCGCGTCCCGAGGACTTCAAGCCCAAGGTCGCGGGCTTGGCGTTCCTCCCGGATGGTCGCTTGCTCGTCTCGACCTGGGATCCGGAAGGCGCCGTGTGGATCCTGGACGGCGTCGCGTCGGGTGATCCGGCGCGCATCACGAAGAAGCGCTTCGCGGCGGGCCTGGCCGAGCCCCTGGGCTTGTGCGTGGTCGGCCAGCGCGTGTTCGTCTGCCAGAAGCAGGAGATCACCGAGCTGATCGACAAGGACGGCGACGAGGTCGCCGACGAATACCGCTGCGTCAGCTCGGACTTCGAGGTCAGCCCCAACTTCCACGAGTTCACCTTCGGCCTGGTCGCGAAGGATGGCTGGTTGCACGCGAATCTGGCCATCGCCATCGATCCCGGCGGCAAGAGCACGGATCCGCAGGTGCCCGGGCGTGGACGCTCGATCCGCGTCCACATGGACACGGGCGAAGTGCAGACGGTCGCGCACGGGCTGCGCACGCCCAACGGCATCGGTCCAGGTCCCGATGGGTCGATCCTCCTGACGGACAACCAAGGCGATTGGCTGCCCTCCAGCAAGCTGCTGCGCCTGCGCGATGGCGCCTTCTACGGATCGCGCGCCGTGCTCCGGGAAGCGGCGGCGAACTTGCCCGTCGACCCGCCCGTGGCGTGGTTGCCGCAGAACGAGATCGGCAACTCGCCCAGCCAACCTGCGCTGCTCCCCGAGTCCTTCGGCCCGTACGCCGGCCATGTGGTGCACGGCGACGTGACGCACGGCGGGTTGAAGCGCGACGTGGTCGATGTGGTCGATGGTGTCTGGCAGGCCAGCGTCTTCCGCTTCACGCAAGGCCTCGAGGCCGGCTCCAATCGCGTCGTCGTCGGACCCGATGGCGCGCTGTACGTCGGCGGCATCGGCTCCACGGGCAACTGGGGCCAGGAGGGCAAGCTGCGCCACGGCTTGCAGCGCCTCGCCTACGCCGGCCCGGCGCCCTTCGAGATGCGTTCGCTCCGCGCGATGACCGGCGGTCTCGAGATCGAGTTCACCAGCGCCTTGGCTCCCGGCCAAGGTTGGGACGCGCGCGGCTACCAGATCGCGCAGTGGCGCTACGAGCCCACGGAGCAGTACGGCGGACCCAAGCTCGACGAGGAGGTGCTGGTGGTGCGCCGCGCCAGCGTCTCGAAGGATCGCGCGCGGGTGCACCTCGAGATCGACGGCTTGAGGGAGGGCCGCGTCGTCCACGTGCGCCTCGTGGGCGGCCAGCGCGACGAGGACGGCCGCCGGCCGTGGACGAGCGAAGGCTGGTTGACCTTGAACAAGTCGCCCGGCGACCGGCCGCTGGAGCTGCGCGATGCGCCGCGCTTCGAACGGAACCAGTTGTCCGCGGCGGAGGCCGAGCAGGGCTTCGAGCTCCTGTTCGACGGCGCGTCCCTCGAGCAGTGGAAGGGCCACCAGAAGGACGCTCCTCCCGCCGGCTGGGTCGTGGAGGACGGCGAGCTCGTCTGTCGTGGCGGAGGCGATCTGGTCACGCGCGAGTTCTATGGCGATTTCGAGCTGCGCCTCGAATGGCAAGTGTCGCCGGGCGGCAACAGCGGGATCTTCTTCCACGTGTCCGACGCCCACCCGCATGTGTGGGAGACGGGTCCGGAGATGCAGATCCTCGACAACGACAGGCATCCGGACGGTCGCGAGCCGGCGACTTCCGCGGGCGCCAACTACGCGTTGCACGCGCCGCAGCGCGATCTGACCCTGCCGGTGGGCTTGTGGAACGAAGCCGGCATCCTGTGCCGCGATGGAGTCGTCGAGTACCGCCTCAACGGTGAAGTCTCGGCGCGCTTCGAACTCGGCTCCGAGGAGTGGCGCGCGCTCGTGGCCGCCAGCAAGTTCGCCTCCATGCCTGGCTTCGGCCGCTTCCGACAAGGCCGGATCGCGTTGCAGGACCACGGCGATCCGGTCCGTTTCAGGAACATCCGCATCCGGCGGCTGTGAACGCGCCAAGGCCGCGCGCACCGTCAAGGAATCTTGACGGTGCGACGCGTGCGCATCCAGCGGACTTGACAGGCGCGCGCCCGGGCTGGGAGCATCTTCGGGCCATGCAACGCCCCACCAGCGCTCCGCCGCGCGTCGCGGCGGGATCCGCGCGGCTCTTCTACGCCTTCGACGTGGGAGCCGCCATCGACCTGGAGGCGGCGCAGCGCGCCTTGGCGGGCGAGGCGGCGCTGGAGAAGATCCGCCACAAGGGCCACGCGCCGCGGCACGCGCAGTTCGATCCGCCGCCGCTGCTCGTGCTGCGCGACATGCCCGCCATCGAGGTCGCGGGGCTGCGCACTTTGCCGCAGGTCGAGGTGACCTTGTGGGACTTCGGCGGCGTCACGGTGGCCTTCGAGGCGCCCATCGTCGGCTTCGACCTCGAGGAGCTCGCTGCCTGCGCGACGCGGCTGGCGAGCGACGATCGCGCCCAGGACGCCGCGCGCGCCCTGCTCGAGCGGCTGGTCGCGGCGTTGCGCCATTGCATCGACCATCCTTCGCTGGCCGAGCAGGAGGAGGACTACGTCGTCTGGGAGGTGCGAGCCTTCGAGGAACGACTCGCGCCCGACGAGCTGCTTGCGGGCCACGAGAGCGTCGTCGCGCGCATCCTGCGCGCCGAACCGGACGAGTTGTCCGACCAGGAGGTGCGCGAAGCCGTCGAGACCGTCGTGCGCTTCGGGACGCGAGACCTGGCGATCGTGGACTGGAACGGCGCCTTCCTGCTCGATCCCGAGCCGGCGGACACGCTCGCGGTGCTCGAGTTCGCCAATCTGGAACTGCTCGAGTTGCGCTTCCTCGACGATCGCCTCGACAAGGCGCTCGACCGCGCCTACGCCACGCTGCAACATCCGCGATCGATGTGGCGCATCTTCCAGCGCGAGCGCACGCGGCGCGAGATCGCCGCCGTGGCGCGCCTGCAGATCGACGCGGCGCTCTTGTACGAGCGCGTGGACAACGCGCTCAAGCTGCACGGCGACCAGTATCTGGCGCGCGTGCACCGCGCGGCGGGGGAGAGCTACGGCTTCGCCGAGTGGCACCACAGCGTGCAACGCAAGTTGGAGACGATCGAGCGCGTGCACGAGAAGGTCCATGGCGAGGCCGCCGACCTGCGCATGGAGACGCTCGAGTGGATCGTGATCCTGCTGATCGCGGGGGAGATCCTGCTGTCCTTGTCGGGGATCTTCGCGCACTGAGTCGCGCGTCCGGCTCAGGAGCCGTGCCGCGCGCGACCTTCGCGCTCCCACCACGAGAGCCACTGCTTGCTGGTGTCCAGGCGCAACTCGACCAGGCGCGAGAGCGCGGAGCGCACCGCCAT
The DNA here is from genome assembly GCA_005789645.1 of Planctomycetia bacterium. GTDB lineage: Bacteria > Planctomycetota > UBA1135 > UBA1135 > SXXH01. The sequence continues at coordinate 6,096 of SXXH01000292.1, read as the reverse complement.
TGCTTCTTGGGCGCGGGCCTCGAGCGTCGCGCCCGCGGAGACCACCGCCACTTCGAGCACCGAGCCCTCGACCAGCGTGCCGATTGTGGGGTCCGCGACGGCGGAGAACTGCGCCACTTCGACGTCGAAGTCGGCCACGTAGGCACGTTGCGTCCCGAAATACGCGTGTGCTCGCGGCGGTCGCGTCGCCGCGGACGCGCCGGCCGGCGCGGCGGGTTGCGCCAGCCGCGCGACCAAGGCAGGCACCGCCGCGGAATAGCCCATGTGCCCCAAGGCTTCGGCCGCGCGTTCGCGAAGGAGCGGCGAAGGCGATTCCGCCAAGGCCCTCTCGAAGGGCGCGATGACCGACGCGTCGCGCGCGCACGCCAACATGCGCGCCGCCGCGCGCCGCGCATCCGCCGACGGGTCGAACATGGCGTGCATGGCCGCTTCGCGACGCGCCTCGCCCGGGAAGCACCTGCGCAGGGCGAGCATGGCGAAGGTGCGGCGCGCCACGACGGTCGAGCCCAGCTCCGCCCGCAGTCGCGAGCTCAGCGCGTCCTTGTCGACGGCCGCGGCCAACTTGCGCGCCACGGCTTCGCGGGCGCCGGGCGGCAGCGTGGGGCCGAGCTCGAGCAACCGCGCGAGGTTCGCCGCGTCGCGCGCGTCGGGCATGAGCAGCAGTTCATGTTCGGCGACCACCGACAAGGCCAGCGGCTCGTCCGGCCTCGCACGCAGCACGAAGTCGAGCTCTTCGAGCGCCTCGACATGCAGCCCCGACTCCGCCGCGCGTCGCGCGGAGGCCACCGCCGCCTTCCACTCGCCGTCGCGCCCAGCCGCGGCCCGCAGTACGCGGCGCGCCTCGCGCCATTCCAAGAGCGCCTGTGCCTCGTCGCGCGCCGACGCCACCTGCCCGGCGGGCAGCAGCTGCCACCCAGACGCGGTCTTGAGCGACCATCGCCCCGATTCCTGCTTGCAAACGACGCGCACCTTGGCGCCATCGCGCAGCTGCAAGATGCGCCGTTCCGCCGGCAAGTCGTGGACGGAGGCGAACGTGGGGAGCAGCAAGCCGATGGAGAGCAGCAGGGAATGCATGGTGTGCTGGGCCTTCGAGCAAGCGGCGTGCCGAGCGCGGTTCGCCGGGTGCATTGTGCCGCGGAGGCTCGCGGGGCGCATCCCCGCGAGACGGCCTTTCCGCGGCGGGACGACCCTGCCTCGCTCCCGGAGCAGGCGCACAGGTGCGATGTGCGCGATCGCACGCAGCGAAGCACTACCCATCGGCGCCGCTCGGAACGCGCAGTACCATCCCTGCATGCTCGCCTTCCTGTGCGCCGCCTTCGCGCTCCAAGGTCCGAACTTCCCCGTCGAATCCCACGCGCGCGTCGCCCCGTCGGATGGGCGACTCGTGGTGGGCGACGAACGAGATGAGTGGATCGCGCCCTTCTCCACCACCTTGGCGTGGCGCGAGCTGCTCGTCTCCTGGAACCTCGATGTGGAAGACGGCGCTGGCGCGGTCGTCGAGCTCGCCGTCGAGCATGGCGAAGAGCGCAGCGGCTGGCTGCACCTCGGCGAGTGGGGCGTCGCGCCATCCACGCGCGCGCCGCTCGAGTCGAACCTCGGCACGGTCGAGGTCGATTGGTTCAAGCCGAAGCAGCCCTTGTCCGCCGCGCGCGTGCGCGTGCGCGCGCACGGCAAGCCCGGCGCCGTGGTGCGCGTGGCGCGCCTCGACCTCGTCGCTTCGGACATCGCCGCGCGCCGCCCCGCGTCCGCCGCGCCGTCCACCCTCGACCCGCGCGATTGGCGTCGTCGCCTGGACGTGCCTTTCCTCTCGCAGCGCTCGGCCGGAGCGGAGATCGCCTCGCGCGTGTGCTCGCCGACCTCGACCACGATGCTGCTCGCGTGGCGCGGCGTCGATGTCGAACTCGAACGCTTTTGCGCGCTGGCCTACGACCCCGTCAACGACATCTACGGCAACTGGCCGCGCAACGTGCAGGCGGCTTGGACCCTCGGCGTCCCCGCGCGCCTCGCGCGTTGTTCGACTTGGGGCGAGGTCGAATCCCACATTGCCGCCGGCCAGCCCCTGGTCGTGTCCATCCGCGCCAAGCAGGGCGAACTGGCTGGCGCGCCATACGAGAGCACCAACGGCCACCTGCTGGTGCTCGTCGGCTTCGACGACGAAGGCCGGGTGCTCGCCAACGATCCCGCCACCAGCGATCCAGCGCGCGGCCGTTGCACCTTCAGTCGCGCCGACATGGAGGTGGTGTGGATGAATCGCGGCGGCCTCGCCTACGTGCTCATGGAGCGCCCCGCCGCCGAAGCAGGTCGCTGAGTCCCTGCACCGAATTCCGCGCCATCGCACGCCCCGCCACCAGTGCGTCGATTCCCGTCGGGGCCGCTAGCGCTGGAAGGCCGGCAAGAGCCCCGACGGCAGCAGCAGCACCAGCGATTCCATGCTGGTCGCGTAGGCGTCGCCGAAGCGTTCGTCGCGGAAGCGGCCGTCCTCGGCTTGGCGCTGGAGCGCGGCTTGCACCGCCGCGCGTCGCCATTCGAGCCATGGCGACTGGTCCTCGAGTTGCCACAGGGCTTGCGCCAAGTACAGGCTCTCGTAGCGCGGACAAACCACCAAGCGCGCCGCTTCCGGCGCGTCGGGCAGCTTGCGCAACGCCAGCGCGCGCGCGATCCAGTCGTGGCCTTGGCGCAACTGGATGCCGGAGTACGAGCCTGCGTTCTGCAGGACGCCGATGCCGGCCGCGGTCAAGGCCACGGAGACTTGCTTGTCGCCGATCGCGTAGGCGAAGGCGCCATCCTCGCGACGCGTGCGGCGCAGGTAGGCGAGCGCGCGCTCCACGACGACCGCATCGACGCCCACGCCCACGTCCCGCGCCCCGCGCAGGGCTTGCACGGCGCACACCGTCAGCGAGCTCTCGTGGCCGCCGCCGCGTTCGGGCTCGTACCACCAGCCACCTTCGACTCCCTGAGCCCTCAGCAGGAGTTCGACCGCCTCGCGCAGCGCGCCCTCCACGCGCGCGCCGAGGTCGTCCTTCCTCGACATCGACCACGCCTGCGCCAGCGCGAGCGTCGCGTAGCAGTGCCCGTGCATGCGCGATACGAGGTCGCCCGGGCGCGAGATCCAGCCGCGACGCGGCGATTCCGTCGTGCGATCGCTGCACGCCACGAGCCATTCGATCGACCGCCTCAGCTCCGCGCCATGCTCCCCGCGCCCAGGAGTCGCTCCGCCGGCCATCCACGCCAGCGCGCACAGCGCCGTGGTGGCGACCGGCGCATGGCCCGCCGCTTCGGCGCGCGAAGCCCCACCGGCCACGCCGGTGGAGGAGAAGCTGCCGTCGGGATCCTGCTCCTTGGCGAGCCACGCCAAGGACCGCGCGGCCGCCGTCCGGGCGCGTTCCTCGAGTTCGTCGACGGGCACGCTGGCCTTTTCCCGCGCCGGTGTCGACTGGTCCTTGGCGCGCTCCGAGCGACCGGGGGTGCTGTCAAATTCCTTTGACAGATCGGCCGTGGCCGCCGGCGGCGGCTGGCTCCACAGCAGCGCCGCGCACAGGAGGATCACGGGTTCTTCGACAGCCTGCGGTAGTAGCCGTCGATGGCGTCGCGGTAGCGCGGCGGCAGGTCGCGGCCGCCCTGCGTGCGGAACACGTCGCGCGCGTGCACGGGCAAGTCGCCCCAACGATCCGCGCCATCCGAGCCCTTGCTGCCGGCGCCCAGCGGATCGCCGCCTGGGTCGGAGCCCGGACGCGAGGTGCCGGCATCCGTGCCCGCCTGGCGCGGATCGCGCGGGCGCGATTGCCCACCCGGAGTCGGTCGCTGGCCTTGCTGCTCGCCGGCGCGGTTCTCTTGTTGGCCCCCTTGCTGCTGGCCGCCTTGCTCCTGCCCGGCCTGCGGGCGCTGCGCTCCCTGTCCAGGGCCTTCGGGGGTGGCCTCGCGCTGCGTCGATTGCTCGCTGCGTCCGGAGAGGGGCGAAGAGGAGCCGTCCCCGTCCTGTTGCCCTTGGCCTTGCCCGCCAGAGCTTCCACTCGAGCTCCCGCCGCCACCGCCGCCGCCCTGCTGTCCGGCTTGCCGGGCCAGGTCTAGCAGGCGATCGATGTCGGCCTGCACCTTGCGCGAGTTGTCGGCCGTCTGGCGCAGCAACTCATCCATGCTGGACAACCCGGCGTCGCGCAGCTTCTTCGTGTCGCCCGCGGCCGCGTCGGACAGCAGCTTGTCGATCGCCTTGAGCTGCTGCTCGACCTCGCCGAACAAGCGCAGCATCTCCGCCTGCCCGTCCTCCTGCTGTCGTGAAAGGCGGCGCGGCGGTTCGTCCTGACGCGCGTGCAGCACGGTGGCGGGCAAGCACAAGCACAACCAGATCCAAGCCTTCATCGCCCTCCTCCTTCGCCATCCTCGTCGCCGCCGGCCGGTTCGATGCGCACAGGCGGCGCTCCTTCGGCGCCGGGATCCGGCACCCCCAAGCGCCTGCGGAAGGCGACGAACAGATCGCTGGTGCGCTCGTGGCGCCGGGCCAAGCGGCCTACATCCTCGAGCAGCAGGGGATCGATCCCGTCGACCTCCTTCAGCTCCGGATGCAGCGCCAGCAGGCGTTCGATCGACTCCATCACGTCGACCTCCATCTTCCTCAGCAGCTTCAGCTCGGCTTCGTCCGGCACCAGGCGGTTCTCGCCCTGCTGCTGCTGCTGCTGCTGCTGGCCCTGTTGCTCCTGTTGTTCTTCTTCGCGCCGGCGGTCCTTCTCGGCTTGCAAGGCCGCGTTCATCCAGTCGAGGTCCTGCTTCACATCCTGCTGCAGCGCTTGCACGCGCTCGCCGGATTGCCAGTCGCCCTCCTCGGTCATGAGCGCCGCGATGCGCTTGAGGTCTTCCTCGACGCGCGCGAACACGCTTTGGAAGACCACCGAGCCCTCGTCGCCGATCGACTTGGCCAATTCAGCGCTCTTCTTGGCTAGTGCTTCCTCGGCCCGCGCGATCTTGCGCAAGCGCAGCTTCTGCGCGTGGGTGGCGCGCTGCGCCTCGCCGCGCGCCTGGTCGAGCTCCGACAGCGCAGCCATCTCCGCGATGTGCCCTTCGAGCAGCTTCTGCACCTCCTCGGAGATCTGGAAGAGCAGCTCCTCCTGCCGCAGCTTCTGGTACTGCTCTTCGCGTTCGGCGATCTCCTGCGCAGCCTCCTGGATGGCTTCGCGCGCCTCCTGCTCGGCTTGTTGGGCGCGGTCGAGGTCGCCCTCCTGCAAGGCTTCCTCGGCTTCTCGAGCCGCCTGCTGGGCGCGTTGCAAGGCCTCGCGCGCTCCTTGCGCGTCGCGTTCGTCGGCCAGTCGCGCCAACTCGAGCAGTTGCTTGCGAATGCGCTCCTGCTCCTGACGCTGGCGTTCGGCTTCGGCCTGTTGCGCCCCGTCGCGCGGCTTGGCGCCGGAGCCGGCCGCTTGTTGGGCGCGCTCCAAGGCTTGCGAAGCCTGCTCCTGCGAACGGGCCGCCGAGCCCATGTCGCCTTGTTGCAGGGATTGCTGCGCGGAGTCCATCGCTTGGCGGGCTTCCTGCAAGGCTTCGCTGGCGCCTTCGCGGGCTTGTTGCGGAGTCGCTTGCGATTGCTCCGACTGGCGCGCGAGGCGCTCGGCTTCTTGCTGCAAGGTCGCCTGCGCGGCGCGCAGCTCGTTGCGCGCAGCTTGGTCGCCGCCCTGCGCACGGGCGCGCGCCAAGGCTTGTTGCGCCCGCTGCAAGGCGGCTTCCGCCGCCTCGGCGGCCTGCGCGGCTGCGGCGGGTTGTTCCGCAGCCGCGGCCTGAGCTGCGCGTTCTTGCGCCGCTCGCGCCTCCTCCAAGGCGGCCTGCGCCGCTTGCGCGGCATCGGTCGAGGCCTGCGGAGTGGCTTGCAACTGCTCGCGGAGGTCCTGCGTTTCGTTGGCGGCGCCGCGCTGCGATTCCTCCAACGCCGCGCCCAAGCTCGCTGCTTCGTCAAGCAGCGACTGCAACTGCGCCCGAGCCACCTCCGCCTGCGCGCGGGCCGCCTCCGCGTCCTGCGCTGCCTGTTCCGCGTTCGGCTGCTCCTGCTGCGACCCGCTCTGCTGCGACCCGCTCTGGTGCGATCCGCGCTGTTGCGATCCGCTCTGTTGCGATCCG
>SXXH01000291.1 GCA_005789645.1 Planctomycetia bacterium | reverse complement strand
TCAAGCCCTGGTCGCCGGCGCCCTGCTCCTTGTGCAGGCCCTCGCCTTCCGAGACGCCCTGGCTGATGTCGGGCGACTGGCGGTCGATGGCCACCATCACCGCGCACGTGTCGCCATTGATGCCGAAGGCGTCGTTCGTGTAGCCGATGCGCTTGAGCGTGTTGCGCGCGACTTCGGCGTAGTTGACCTGCGCCTTGGTCGTGATCTCGCCCGCGACGACGCAAAGGCCGGTCGTGACGAGCGTCTCGCACGCCACGCGGCTCGCCGGGTCCTGCGCGAGGATCGCGTCGAGGACCGCGTCGGAGATCTGGTCGGCCACCTTGTCGGGGTGGCCCATGGAAACGCTTTCCGAAGTGAAGAGGTGACGGGCCATGGGCTCGTGTGTTCCGGGTGTGTCAGCGCGCTGTCGCGGCTTCGATGAGGTTGGCCCCGCGCCAGGGGGGCGCAAGGGTCCGGGATTGTCGGCAAAAGCCCCGGCCGACGGGAGCGGAAAGTGGCGCATCCCACGCCAACAACCCGTGAAGGACTCGCAAGCGCCGGGCCGCGCGACCGCTCCCCGAGCCTCGAAGCGCCCAGTCGCGGCCTGCTGCACGACCCCGCGACGCCAGCCCGCGACGCTCCTCGTCGGCCCAGCTGCGGCCGGAGCCGCCTGCGCACCGCGACTTCAGGACCGCGGCGGCAAGCAAGGAGCAAGCAGCGCCATGGTGCGGCCCGTGGCCCCGCGCTGCAGCTCGACTGCGCGTCGAGCACGCTCCCCCATCGCCGCGCGCCGACCAGGGTCCGTCGCCAAGACGCCCAGCGTGGCGGCGAGCATGGACTCGTCGCGCGCCTCCAACGCGGCCTCGCCGCGTTGCAAGAGCCGCGTCTCGGCGGCGAAGTTCCACATGTGCGGACCGTGGACCACGCAGCGCTCCTGCGCGGCCGGCTCGAGCAGGTTCTGGCCCCCATGCGGCACGAACGAACCTCCCACCACGACCACATCGGCCAACGCGTAGACGCCCTCGAGCTCTCCGATGGTGTCGACGACGCGCACCGCGCGCGGATCGGGAGCGATCCCGCGCCGCAGCTCGGACAACATCTGCGCCGCGCAGCCGATCTCGGCCAATTGGCGCGCCACCTGCGGCGCGCGGTCGGGATGGCGCGGCACGAGCACGATGCGCCAAGCAGCGGCGCTCGAGCGCGCGGCGCGCGCCACCAGCAACTCCTCCGGCTCGTGCGTGCTGCCCGCGACGAGGCACAGCTCTCCGGGCGCGGGGCCGAGCAGGCGCGCGAGTTCCTCGCTCGGCAGGACGCGCCCGGTCTTGAGCCCGTCGACCTTGACGTTGCCGGTGACGCGGATGCGCGCGCCGTCGCGGCACAAGCTGGCGAAGCGCCGCGCGTAGTCTTCGTCCTGCGCCAGCAACAAGCTCAAGCGATCGAAGGCCGGCAGCAGCGCGCGCGCGCGGCCGTAGCGACGGTGGCTGCGCTCGGTGATGCGCCCGTTGACGACCACCAAGGGCACGTCGCAGCGGTTCACTTCGCGCAGGAAGTTGGGCCACACTTCGAGCTCCACCAGCACCACGCAGGCGGGATCGATGTCGCGCAGGAAGCGTCGCACGACCGGCCGCAGGTCGATCGGGAAGCGCACGACGACGAGGTGCGGATAGGTGCGGCGCGCCATGGCTTCGCCAGTGTCGGTCGTGGTGCAAACGACGACTTCCAAGTCGGGGCGCGTGCGCTCGAGCTCGCGGATGATCGACTGGGCCGCCTTCACTTCGCCCACCGACACGCCATGCACGAGCACGCGTCGCCGCGCGCCGCGCGCAGGGAGGCCGCGGGCGAGCCGCGCCGGCACGAGTCGTCGGAAGCCCGGGCTCGAACACCAGCGCCACAAGAGCCAAGGCGAGGCCACGACCATGGCTGCGAGCAGCAACAGGTCGTAGGCGGCGTGGAGCAGCGCGTCGCGCGCGCCACCGTGCGGGTCGCCCCGGATGGGTGCGGCCGGCGGCGTGTCCGTCCGCGCGTCGAAGCCGGAATGCTTGGCGTTCACTATGCCTCGCGCCTCTCGCCGCCCATCCAGGTGCGGCGCCACGAGACGCCCTCGGTCCGCACGGCGGCTCAGCCGTCCTTGGGCTTGTCCTTGCCCTGGCCTTTGCCGTCGCCCGCGGCACCCGGCCGCGGCGGAGGAACCGCACCCTGTTTGGGCGGAGGAACCGCACCCGCGCGACGCGCAGCGTCGAAGGCCCGCGAAGCCGGCAGGCTCGGGCCGCCCAGCGGGAAAGGCGCCGAGCGCGGCGCGGGACGCGGCGGCTGGGCCGACGGCCGCTGCGCAGGTGCTGACTGCGCAGGTGCTGACTGCGCAGGTGCTGACTGCGCGGGTGTTGACTGCGCAGGTGCTGACTGCGCGGGTGTTGACTGCGCAGGCTGCGCTTGCGCCGTCTGCGAGGACGCTTGCCGCGGCGACGGCTGTTGCACCGGTACCTGCTGCGCGGATGCGGGCTTCGCCGGCTGCGGCTGGGCCGCGACGCGCGGCGCAGGAGAGATGTAGCGCGGCGCGCTGGCCGCAGGCTGCGCGCCTTCGGGCGGACGCTGCACTTCGATGCGCATGACGAGGCTGGTGACCTCGTCCTCGATCGCCTCGAACAACTTGCCGAAGAGCTGGAAACCCTCGCGCTTGTACTCGTTCTTGGGATCGACCTGGCCGTAGCCGCGCAGGCCGATGCCGGCCTTGAGCGCATCGATGGCCGACAGGTGGTCGCGCCACTTGTCGTCGATGGCCTTCATCAGGAGGTAGGTCTCGACGCGCCGCAGGAACTCGGGCGTGAGCTGCTGCTCGCGCTCCTCGTGCAAGGCGAGCAGGAACTTGCCGACCGGCGCGGGATCGCCATTCTTCTGCGTGGCTCGCGTGGCGAGGTCGAGCTCGACCTCGCGGCCGAAGCCGCGCTGGAACCACGTGCGGAAGCCCGCGGCGTCGAGGTGGTGCGTGCGGGTCGCGGCGCGCTCGACCACGCGCTGCAGCATCGTGCGCACCTTCTCGCGCACCTCGACACCCTCCAGCACGTCCTGGCGGGTGCCGTAGATCTCCTTGCGCTGCTCGTTCATCACCTCGTCGTACTCGAGCAGCGACTTGCGGATCTCGAAGTTGCGCTCCTCGACCTTCTTCTGCGCCTTGGCGATCGCGCGCCCGACCATGCCGGACTCGATCGGCGTGTCCTCGGTCATGCCGAGGCGCGCCATCGCGTTCTTGACCCAGTCGCGGTAGAAGATCCGCATCAGGTCGTCCTCGAGCGACAGGTAGAAGCGGGAGACACCCGCGTTCCCTTGGCGTCCCGAACGACCGCGCAGTTGGTTGTCGATGCGGCGCGCTTCGTGGCGCTCGGTGCCGAGCACGTACAAGCCGCCCAACGCCAGCACTTCCTTCTCGTCCTTGTCGCACTGCGCGCGCACCTCGGCGCGCACCGCGTCGATCTCCGCCAGATGCTCCAGGTCGCCCTGGTGCAGGCCGCGCGCCTCGAGCGCCTTGGAGAGGCGATGCTCGAAGTTGCCGCCCAGCTTGATG
>SXXH01000028.1 GCA_005789645.1 Planctomycetia bacterium | reverse complement strand
GCGGCGATCGCGGCACCGGCCTTCTGCTGGCTGTGGTAGGCGAACTCGTCCTGCTCGGCGCGCGCGATGGACAAGTCCTGCGCCAGCTTCTCGGCGGTCTCCCCCATCAACATGCCCGCGAGCGGGCAACCGAATCCGTCTTTGTACATCGCATCCACGACGTCGGCATGTCCGAGGCGATATCCGGTACGGTATTTGGGCAGGAAGAAGGGCAGGCCGCTCATGCTCTCGACGCCACCGGCGACGACGATGTCGGCGCGGCCCAGCGCGATCGCCTCGGCGCCGAGCAAGATGCTCTTGAGGCCCGAGCCGCAGGCCATGTTCACGGTCCACGCGCAGGTCTCTTGCGCGATGCCGGCGCGGTAGGCGATCTGGCGCGCGACATTGGGGCCGCCGCCGGCTTGACGCCCGTTGCCCATGATCACCTCGCCGATCTCGGCGCCACCCACGCGCGAACGCGCCAGCAACTCGGCGACGAGCCCGGCCCCGAGGTCCGCCGCCGACAGATCGGCGAAGGCGCCCAGGTACTTGCCGATGGGCGTGCGCAGGGCGTGCGTGACGACGATGGCCTCGTCGCCTTGGGGCGGTCGCAGCATGTTGGGGGTTGGCGCGCCGGGTGTCATCCGCAGGCGACCGGCGGGGGTCGAGGGCCTGCGCCGTGATTACGCGGCGGGTATGCGAGCCGAATAGGATAGGGAGCACGACCGAGACGGTGCAAGCGCGACCGGCCCCCATCTGCCCCCTTCCGGGCGGATGCTAACAGGCCTAGGCTTGAAGCGGCTCGCAGCCAGGCACGCTCGCTTCCCGCGGCGGATCTTTGCAATCCGGGCCGCGACTGGCGCAACCCAATGACCGACCACGCCCTCCAACCGGACAGCGCGCCGTCCAGCCGCTCGCAGCGCGCCAAGTTGACGGCGCGAGCGACGCTGCTGACGAGCCTCCTCGCCGACGAGTCGGAGCATGTGCGCGAGGCGGTGCGACGCGAACTGAGTGCCATGGGCAAGAACGCCCTGCCCGCCCTGCGGCACGCCGCGGGAGAGGGCGACGCCGCCCTGCGCGGACGCGCGCGGCAAATCTTGGCGGCGCGCGAGCGACTCGCGGTCCTGAAGCGCCTTGCCGGCATGCTGGCGAAGCCCAATCCGCGACTCGAACCGGCGCTGTGCGTCCTGGCGCACTTGGACGAGCCGCGCTTCGACCCGCGGCCGATGCTGCGCGAGTTCGACGACCACGCCAAGGCCGTCGCGGCGCGCGCGCGCGGCTCGGACAGCGCGCTGGAACGCGCCCTGGCCCTCGCCGAGCACCTCGGTGGCGAAGTGGGCTATGGCGGCAGCCGCGGCGAGTACCACCACCCGGCCAACATCCACATCCACTCGGCGTGGCGCATGCGCCAAGGCATGCCCTTGACCTTGTGCGCCATCTGGTCGTCCGTCGCGCGGCGCGCCGGCATCCGCACGGGCCTGATCCCGCTGCCCGGGCATGTGATGCTGCGCGTGCATGGCGGCGACGGCGCGGTGGTGATCGACCCCTACCAAAAGGGCGAAGTGCGCAGCGAGCGCGACCTGCGCCGGTACTTGCGCGAGAACGGCGTGCCCTTCGACCCGGCCTACCTGCGCGACGCGCCGGAGGCGGTCTTCGTGCGACGCCAGATCGCCAACCTGCAAAAGAGCGCCGAGAAGCGCGGGCTCGCCGGGCAGACGCGCGAACTGCAACTGCTCCTGTCGCTCGTTGATCGGCGCGCGGCCCGGCCGGCGAAGGCTTCCTGAGGCGCGCCGTGGCCGAACTGCAAGGAGCATCCGGCGAGGCGTTGGCGCAGGGCGTCGTGCCGATCTTCCCGCTGCCCAACGTGTACTTGTTCCCGGGCTGCGTCATGCCGCTGCACATCTTCGAGCCGCGCTACCGGCAGATGATCGAGGACCAGCTCGACAAGACCGGTCGCATCGTGATGGGCGCCTTGCTCGAGGGCCAGCGCGATGGAGAAGGACGACCCGCCATCCATCCGATCGCCGGGCTGGGCGAGATCGGGCGCCACGAGCGCTTGCCGGACGGCCGGTTCCTCGTGTGGCTGGTGGGCATGGCGCGCGTGCGCATCGAGGAAGTGCCGAGCAACCGCCTGTACCGCACGGTGCGCTGCGAGAACCTCGAGGATTTCCCCGCCACGCCCGAGGCGGAGGCGCGCCTGCGACCGCGGGTCAAGACAGCACTCCTATCGCGTGCGCACGAGCTGCTGAACCTCCCCGACCAGGTGCCGCTCGGCCACCTCGCGGACTTGCTGCTGCAACGCCTGCCCTTGTCCGCGCCGCAGATGCGCGTGCTGTACTCCGAGGTCTCCGTAGAGCGCCGCGCCGACGGCGCGTTGCAAGCGCACGAACTGCTGCCGCGCGACGCCCAGGGCGGCGCGGGCTGAGGCGACGCGCCGTCCGCGCCGCACGACGCGCGCAGGACGATCCGCACGACGACGATGGACGACTCGAAGAACCTCGCGCCCGACTTCCCCGCCGGCTTGCGCTGGTTCAACGTGGCGCGACCCTTGTCGCTCTCCGACCTGCGCGGCCGCGCCGTCCTGCTGGACTTCTGGACGGGTGGCGAGATCGCCTGCCACCACAACGCCGCGCAGCTGCGCATCGTCGGCGCGCGCGTGGGACCGGAACTCGCCATCGTCGGCGTCCACGCGGGCAAGTTCGCCGGCGAACAGGACGCCCGCGCCGCGCAAGAGGCGCTGCTGCGGCTCGCGATCGAGCATCCAGTCGTGGTCGATCGCGAGCGCGAGCTGTGGAACGCCTACGAGGTCAAGAGCTGGCCCACGCTCGTGCTGCTCGATCCCGTCGGTCGCATCGTGGGCGGCTTTGCGGGCGAACTCGACGCGGACAAGCTGGTCGAGCTGGTCTCGCGCCACCTGCGACGCTGGCGCGACGGGGGGCTGGTGGACGGAACCGCGCTGGAGACGCGCAGCGAGGCGCAGCGCGAGCATCGCCACCTGCTGCGCTTTCCATCGAAGTTGTCCTGCGCCTCGGAGGCGCACCTCTACGTCGCCGACACCGGGCACAACCGGATCCTGGAGCTGGAGCTCGACGCGCACGGTCGCGAGGCCTTCGTGCGTCGCTCGTTCGGCTCGGGCGTGCGCGGCCTGAAGGACGGCCAAGGCGACGAGGCGCACTTCGACGCGCCACGCGGCCTCGCGCTCATGGGGCGCAAGTTGTGCGTGGCCGACACCGGCAACCACTGCGTGCGCGCCATCGACCTCGACACGGGGCGCGTCGCCACCATCGCCGGCACTGGCGAAGTCGGCCTGCGCCTGCCGCGACCGGGTCATCCGCTGCGCACGGCGCTGCGCTCGCCGTGGGCCTTGTGGTGGGATCGGCCGCGCTTGTACGTCGCCTTGGCGGGCAGCCACCAACTCGCCGCCATCGAGGGCGAAGACCTGCTGCTGCCCTTGGCGGGCAACGGACGCGAGGCGCTGGTCGACGGACCGGCGCTGGAGGCGAGCTTCAACCAACCGAGCGATCTGGCCGGGGACGGACGCGCGCTCTACATCGCCGACGCGGAGGCCTCGGCCTTGCGCCGACTCGAACTCGTCGGCCGTCCGCGCGTCGACACATTGGTGGGCCAAGGCCTGCACGAGTGGGGCGATCGCGACGGCCAAGGCGCCGAGGTGCGCTTGCAGCGGCCGGCTGGCTTGTGCTTCGACGGCCTGCTCTACATCGCCGACACGCTGAACCATAAGGTCAAGCAGATGGACCCCGCCACGCGCCGCACCACGCGTCTCGCCGGCAACGGGGAGCGCGGCCACGCCGATGGCCGCTTCGTGCACGCGCGCTTCCACGGCCCCGAGGGCCTGGCGGTGCGCGACCGGCGCCTGTACGTGGCCGACACGGGCAACCACGTCGTGCGCGTGCTCGACTTGCGGCACATGGAAGCCTGGACCCTCGTGGTCCACGACTGAAGATGGGCGGCTTCGTGCTGGTGCTCGTGCCGTGCGTGCTGGCCCTGGCGCTGGCCGTGCTGTGGAGGCGCCACGAGGAGAAGAAGCGCCTGGCGGCCATGCGGGACGAGCGCCACAAGGCCAAGGCGCGCGGCACGGACCGCGCCCGACTCCAATACCCGAGCATCGACCTCGCGCGCTGCATCGGCTGTGGTGCTTGCGTCGACAGCTGCCCCGAGGACGGAGTGCTCGGCATGATGCACGGCCAAGCGGTAGTGCTGCATGGCGCGCGGTGCGTGGGCCATGGCAAGTGCGCCGAAGCCTGCCCCACCGGCGCCATCGTGGTGACGCTCGGCGACTTGTCGCGCCGCGACGACATCCCCGTGGTCGACGAGCGCTTCGAGGTCGCGGGCGTGCGCGGCCTGCACCTCGCGGGCGAGGTGACGGGTTGGTCCTTGGTGCGCACGGCCGTGGTGCAAGGCGTCGGCGTGGTCGACAACGTCGTGCAACGCCTCGTGTCCGAGGGCCGATCAGTCGGGCGTCCGCCCGGACACCATCGACTCGCTGGCGCGGCGGCCGAACCCGAGGTCGAGGGCGTGCTCGATCTGGTCGTGGTCGGCGCCGGTCCCGCGGGCCTGGCGGCGGCGCTGCGCGCCAAGGAGAAGGGCCTCGCCTTCCGCGTGCTCGAGCAGGAGGAACTCGGCGGCACGGTGTCGAAGTACCCGCGGCGCAAGCTCGTGATGACCCAGCCGATGGACCTGCCGCTCGCAGGTAGGCTCGATCGCACGAGCTTCGAGAAGGAGGAGCTGGTCGAGCTGTGGACGCGCCTCGCGGCCGAGCACCAGTTGCCCATCACCACCGGCGTGGTGGTCCAGGCCGTCGAGAAGGTCGACGAAGGGCTCTTGCGCGTGCGGGCCAAGGACGGCGCTTGGACGGCGCGCAACGTGCTGCTCGCGCTGGGAAGGCGCGGCACGCCGCGGCGCCTGGGCGTGCCGGGCGAGGACCTCGCCAAGGTGGCCTACTCGCTGCTCGACGCGCAGGGCTACGAGGGCCGGCGCATCCTCGTCGTCGGCGGCGGAGACAGCGCCGTCGAGGCGGCGCTCGGTCTCGCCGAGACGGGCAACGAGGTGGTGCTCTCCTACCGCCAAGCCGCCTTCTCGCGCCTGCGGGCGCGCAACGAGGGGCGCATCCTCGAGGCCATCGCCAAGCGTGAGCTGCGCATGGAATGGGAGAGCGAACTCGTCGCCGTGGCCGCCGACCATGTCGTGCTGCGCACCCAGCGCGGCGAGACGCGCCTCGCGAACGACGAGGTGTTCATCTTCGCCGGAGGCACGCCACCCTTCGAACTGCTCCAGCGTTCCGGCGTGTCGTTCGACCATGGCGAAGCGCGCCAACCGCAGGCCGCCGACGATGGCGGCCTGGTCAAGGCGCTGGCCGTCGCGTTGGCCGCGTCGCTGTGCGTGCTGGCGGCGGCTTGGTGGTGGCGCGACTACTACTTCGCGCCGCGGCCGGAACGCCCGCTGCACGAACTGCATGCCTGGCTGCGCCCCTCGAGCGGCCTCGGCCTCGGCTTGGGCGTCGCGGCGCTGGCGCTCATCGCCTGGAACTTGCTGTACCTCGTGCGGCGCGCCGAGAAGCTCCCTTGGCCCAAGGCCAGCTTGCAGGCGTGGATGAGCGCCCATGTGGCCACCGGCATCGGCGCGTTCCTGCTGGCCGCCATGCATGGCGGCTTCGACACGCGCCAGACCGTCGGCGGCCACGCGTTCTGGGCGCTGGCCTTCCTCGTGGTGACAGGCGCCATCGGCCGCTGGTTCTACTCCTTCGTGCCGCGCGCGGCCAACGGTCGCGAACTGGCGTTGGAGGAAGTGCACGCGCGCCTAGCCGCGCTGTCGGCCGAGTGGGACGATCGTTCGGCCTTCGCCCGGAAGGTGGACGCGAGCGTGCAGGCGCTCGTGGCCGAGGGACGCTGGGAAGGCGGCTTCTTCGCGCGCGTCTTGGCGTTGCGCAAGGGCCAAGCCAAGCTTCGCGCGCTATTGGCCGAACTTCGCAGGACGGGCGAGCAAGAGGGCGTGGCGCCGGACCAGCTCGATGCCTTGCTCGAGCTCGCACGCCGCGCGCAGCGCACGGCCATGATGGCGGCGCACTACGAGGACTTGCGCGCCGTCCTCGGCTCTTGGCGTTGGTTCCACCGCTGGGTGGCGCTGTTCATGGTGTTGGTGGTGGGCGTCCACATCTGGGCGGCGCTGCGCTACGGCGCCTTCGTCGACTAGCGCAAGCTCGACGGGCTGCGTCCGCCGCCCTCGCCCGCTACACTGCGCGCAACCATGCCTTGCGCGACAGGAGCCAGTCCGCGATGAAGAAGGCCAGTTGGCTGCTTGGAGCGGCGTCGGCCGGCCTGGTCGTGGTGTTGGTGCTGTGGGATTCGGGACGAGTTTCGCCCGGGCCCATCTCGCGCGTCCACGCCTTGTCAAGCGCACTTGACAACGACGACTGCGAGGCCTGCCATGGCGACGGCCCGGGCGAGATGGCGCAAGCCTGCGGCGCGTGCCACGCCGACACCATGGCCGACATCCGCG
>SXXH01000290.1 GCA_005789645.1 Planctomycetia bacterium | reverse complement strand
CACGATCTCGAGGGCCGAGAGCGTCAGGAGGGCGATCAGGTTGTCGGTCGTGAGCAGTTCGGCCATGCGAGGAGGGGGCGATCGCTGCGTTCCCGCGCGGAGACGCAGGCGAGGCGAAGGGCGCGACACTCTGCGCTTTCGACTAGGTCCGGAAAAGCACCCCACCCGCGCTGCCAGGTCCCAGCGGACGAGCTTGCGCATACAATCGCCCTAGCAGGCGAATTTATCTTGAATATTCACGATCCAGAGGCATATTCATGCGCCTCTTGCGCATAAAGACTCTGGTCTCCGTCCCCCGCCCACGGAGCGCAAGACCCACAGCCCCATGTCCCAATCCCCGCTCGAGAACCCGGTTTCGCACTCTTCGGAGCGCGCCCGCGACGCCGTGCGCGACGAGCGGCGCGCGCGCATCCTCGAATTGGTGCGCGAGCGCCGCATCAAGAGCCAGAGCGAGCTCGCGGCGCACCTCGGCGAGCTCGGGATCCAGTGCAACCACGCGACGCTCTCGCGCGACCTGCGCGACATGGGGCTCTTGAAGGGGCCGGACGGCTACCAGTTGCCGCGCGAGGCCGGCTTGGCCGCCGACGACTCCCGCATGGCGCTGTACGGCGCCGTGCAGAACTACCTCGAGTCGGCGGTGGTCGCGGGCAACCTCGTGGTGTTGAAGACGCCGGTCGGAGCGGCGACGCCGTTCGCCGTGGCTCTCGACCGCGTGGGTCTCGCCGAGGTCCTGGGCACCATCGCCGGAGACGACACCGTGTTCATCGCCACCGCCGGCGCGACGGAAGCGAAGGCGCTCGCCAAGCGCCTGCAGGACTTGAAGGAGAAGCAGCGCCGATGAAGGCCGCCGCGAAGAAGAAGGTCGCCGTGCTGGGCGCGTCGGGCTACACCGGGCGCGAGCTGCACCGGTTGTTGTCGCGACATCCGTCGCTGGAACTCGCGGCGTTCCTGTCGTCGCGCCTCGGCGAAGAGCCCGAAGCGCCCGAGCTGCCGTGCGACGCGCCCGTGGGACGCTTCGAGTGGGAGCGCCTCGACGACGTGGAGGCTGTGTTCCTGTGCACGCCGCACCTCGCCAGCGCGCAGTTGGCCAAGGACTGCCTGCGGCGCGGCTTGAAGGTGGTCGACTTGTCGGCCGACTTCCGCTTCAAGGACGCGGAGCTGTACCGCGCCGCCTACGAGCACGCGCATCCCACGCCGGAACTCCTGTCCGAAGCCGTCTACGGCCTGACCGAGCGCGCGCGCGAAGCCGTGCGCGGCGCGCGCCTCGTGGCCAACCCCGGCTGCTATCCGACCTCGATCCTGCTGCCGCTGCTGCCGCTCTTCGAGCGCGGACTCGTGGCTGGCGGCACGCTCGTGTGCGACAGCAAGAGTGGCGTCTCCGGCGCCGGCAAGAAGCCCGCGGCGCGCACGCACTTCGGCGCCAGCCACGAGAACTTCCTCGCCTACGGCGTCGGCTTCCACCGCCACGGCGCGGAGATCAAGTCGCAGCTCGGGGTCTCGGACCTCGTGTTCGTGCCGCACCTCCTGCCACTGTTCCGCGGCATCTTGTCGACCATCTACCTCAAGCCCGCGGCGGGCGCGAGCGTGCAGGACCTGCGCGCGGCCCTCGCCGAGGAGTACGCGCACGAGAGCTTCGTCAAGGTGTACCCGCGCGGCATGCCCGAGCTCGACCGCGTGCAGCGCACCAACGAGTGCCACATCGCGCTCGAGCAGAACGGCTCGACCGTGGTGGTCGTCAGCGCCATCGACAACCTGCTCAAGGGCGCCTCCGGCCAGGCGTTGCAGAACATGAACCTGATGCTGGGGCTGCCCGAGACGGAGGGCCTCTCGTGAGGATCCTCGCCAAGATCGGCGGAGCGCAACTGGAGGAACCCGCGCGGCGCGCGCTGATGGCGCGCGCGGTGCGTCGCGCCGTCGAGGCGGGCCACGAAGTCGTGGTCGTGCACGGCGGCGGCAACCAGATCCGCGAACTCGGCAAGCGCCTCGGCATCGCCGAGCGCCAGCACGAAGGCCTGCGCGTGACCGACGCCGAGACGGCCGACCTGGTGCTGATGGTGCTGGCGGGACTCGTCAACAAGGCCCTGGTGCACGATCTGTGCGCCGCGGGCGTGCGCGCCGTCGGCTACGCCGGCGCGGACGCGGAAAGCTTCCACGCGCGGAAGCACCAGCCCGCGGGCGTCGACATCGGCTACGTGGGCGCGATCGCCAAGGTCGATCCGACCTTGACCTTCGCGCTGCTCGAACGAGGCTTCACGCCGACCATCGCCACGTCCGCGCCGCTCGCCGCCGGGGAACCGGGGCCGAGCGACCACTCGTACAACGTCAACGCCGACTTGGCGGCCGGTCCGCTGGCGGCGGCGCTGTCGTGCGACGCGCTGCTGTTCCTCACCGACGTGCCTGGCGTGCTCGACGCTTCCAAGGCGCGCTGCGCGTCGCTTTCCCGCGCGCGCTGCGCCGAGCTGAAGGCCGCGGGCGTCGTCTCCGGCGGCATGATCCCCAAGGTCGACGCGGCGCTCTCGGCGCTCGAAGCCCTGCCGCGCGGCCTCGTGAAGATCGCCCCCGCCGACGGCGATGATTGCGTGCTGCGCGCCCTCGCCGACGACGCGGGCACGCGCTTCGTCTTGTCCTGAACACTTGACACCCGCACCGACCATGCAGAGCACCCTCTCCCCCGCCACCGCCCTCGCGCCCGAGACCACCCGTCCGGTCGACGAGCATGTCGTCAAGACCTACGCGCGCAGCCAGGAGGTCTTCGTCGACGGCTGCGGCGCGCATGTGCGCACGGCGGAGGGTCGCGTCTACCTCGACTTCCTCGGCGGCATCGCCGTGTCGGCGCTGGGCCACGCGCATCCACGCCTGGTCGAGGCGCTGCGCGACCAGGTCGGCAAGCTGATCCACACCAGCAACCTCCATCGCCACCCGTACACGGAGGAGGTCGCCACGCGCCTCGCGCGCCTGACCGGCCTCGAGGCGATGTTCTTCGCCAACAGCGGCGCCGAGGCCAACGAGTGCGCGCTCAAGTTGTCGCGCAAGTGGCAGCGCCTGCAAGGGCGGCCCGAGCGCACGAACTTCCTCGCGCTGGAAGGCGGCTTCCACGGCCGCACCATGGGCGCGTTGTCGGTGACGCACTCGAAGAAGTACCGCGAGGCCTTCGAACCGCTCGTGCCGTGCTGCGCGTGGGTCGCGCCCAACGACGTCGGCGCGCTCGAGCAGGCGCTCGAGTCGATCCGCCCGGCCGCCTTCATCATGGAGCCCATCCAGGGCGAGGCCGGCGTGCGCGACCTGTCGCACGACTACCTGCGCGCCGCGCGCGAGCTGTGCACGCGAACCGGCACGCTGCTCGTGCACGACGAAGTGCAGGCCGGCTGCGGCCGCACCGGCAGCTTCCTCGCCGGCGCGCAGGCCGGCGTCGTGCCCGACATCGCCACGCTGGCCAAGCCGATCGCCGGCGGCCTGCCGATGGGCGTCTGCGCCGTCGCCAAGCCCTTCGCCGACACGCTGCAGCCGGGCGACCACGGCACCACCTTCGGCGGGGGCCCGCTGGCGCTGCGCGCGGCGCTCGTGTTCCTCGAGGAGCTCGAGGAGCGCGGCCTCATGCGCGCCGTCGAGGAGCGCGGCGCGCAGCTCAAGCGCGGACTCGAAGCGCTGCAGGCGCGCCATCCCGAGATCGTCGAGCTGCGCGGACGCGGCTTGATCCAAGGCGTGCGCCTCGCGCGCGGAGCCGAGGAACTGCAGAGGGCGCTCTACAAGAACGGCTTGCTGGCGAACCGCACGGGAGGCGACACCATCCGCCTGCTGCCTCCGTTCGTCGTCGGCGAAGGCGACGTGTCGCAGGCGCTGGACATCTTCGCGCGGAGCCTCGCGGAGGCCTTGGCCTCCTGATCGAAACACGCCCCTCGGGAGTCGCACGCGTCCGGAGATCCTCGCGGAGGATCGGAGCGCGGCGGGAACCCCGGGCGGGCGCCTGTTCGTTCCCGCCGCGTCGTCCGCAGATCGAGAGACAGAAACGATGACCGTGATCCTCACCCCCGCCCGCCCCCCGCAAGCCTTCGGCCGCCTCGCCAAGAAGGACCTGCTGACGATCCAGCAGCTCGGCCCCGGCGATGTCGAGACGATCTTCGCCACCGCGGCGGAGCTGAAGAAGCACCGCGAGCAGCACAACGCGCTCCTGAAGGGCAAGCGCCTCGCCATGATCTTCGAGAAGGACTCGTTGCGCACGCGCTTCACCTTCGACGTGGGCATGCAGGACCTCGGCGGCAGCGCCGTGTTCATGGACCACCGCGACGCGCGCCTCGGCCAGCGCGAAGCCGTCAAGGACATGGCGAAGAACTTGGAGCGCTGGGTGCACGGCATCGTCGCGCGCACCTACAAGCACCGCGCCGTCGAGGAGCTGGCCGCCAACTGCGGCATCCCGGTCATCAACGGCCTGACCGACTACCTGCACCCCTGCCAGGCGCTGTCGGACCTCTTCACGCTGCACGAGCGCTTCGGCTCGGTGAAGGGCCGTCGCGTGGTCTACGTGGGCGACGGCAACAACACCTGCCACTCGCTGATGCACGTCTGCGC
Source organism: Planctomycetia bacterium (assembly GCA_005789645.1). Taxonomy (GTDB): domain Bacteria; phylum Planctomycetota; class UBA1135; order UBA1135; genus SXXH01. Next base: position 281 of record SXXH01000290.1, on the reverse strand, counting down.
CCTGATGGGTGCGCACATCGTGGTCTGCTCGCCGGAGGGCTACGAGCCCAACGCGCGCGTCGTCAGCGAGGCGATGATCATGGCGCGCGAATCGGGCTCGGATGTCGAGATCATGAACGATCCCGAGGAGGCGGTGCGCGGCGCCGACGCGGTATACACCGACGTGTGGGCCAGCATGGGCCAGGAGGACGAGACCGAGGAACGCGCCTCGATCTTCGAGCAGTACCGCGTCGACGAGGAGATGATGGCGCTGGCCAAGCCCGACTGCGCGTTCATGCACT
>SXXH01000289.1 GCA_005789645.1 Planctomycetia bacterium | reverse complement strand
GCGGCCGGCTGCACCTTCGTGCTCAAGCCCGCCTCGACGACGCCCATTGGCGCGCTGCTCATGGGCGAAGTGCTGGCCGAGACGAACCTGCCCGACGGAGCCTTCTCCATCCTGCCGTGTCCGCGCGAGGCGGCCGATCGCTTCGCCACGGACGCACGGGCCAAATTGCTGTCGTTCACGGGCTCGCCGGACGTGGGTTGGGAACTCAAGCGCCGCGCGGGCAAGAAGAAGGTCGTGCTCGAGCTCGGGGGCAACGCGGCGGCCGTCGTGGAACCGGATTGGGACCTCGACGACGCGGTGGCGCGCACCGTGGCGGGCGCCTTCCGCCAGTCTGGCCAGTCGTGCATCAAGGCGCAGCGCGTGTACGTGCACGAGTCGTGTTGGAGCGAATTCCGCGAGCGCTTCGTGGCGGCTGCGCGCGCGCTGCGTTGCGGCGATCCCAAGGATCCCGCCATCGCCGTCGGCCCGCTGATCGCCGAACGGGAGGCGGAGCGCCTCGAGCGCTGGATCGCCTCGGCCGTCCAACGCGGCGCGCGCGTGCTCGTCGGCGGCGGTCGCCGCGGCGCGCTGCTGGAACCCACGGTGCTGGAGGGCGTGCCAGAGGACGAGCCGCTGCACGCCGAGGAGGCCTTTGGTCCGGTGGTCGTGCTGATCCCCTACGCGCGCTACGAAGAAGCGCTGGCGGCCGTCGATCGCTCGCGCTTCGGGCTGCAGGCCGGCATCTTCACCCGCGACTGGACCAAGGCGCTGCTCGCCTGGGAGAAGCTGGAGGTGGGCGGCGTGGTCGTGGGCGACTCGCCCAACTGGCGCGTGGACCACATGCCCTACGGTGGCGTCAAGGATTCTGGACAAGGTCGCGAGGGCGTGCGCGACGCGCTGCTGGACATGACCGAGCAGCGCCTCCTGGTGCTGCGCCGGCCGCCCGGGTAGGACGGCCGGCCGTGCCTCGAGGGTCGCGCGACCGCGCGGGAGGCCGCTAGCATCAACCGAACAGGCCGCGCACGACTTGGCGCTGCACGTCTTCGTGCTTGCTCCACGGCCAGGGCGTCATCTTGGCCACCAACGCCGCGCCCACGAGCAACATGACCAGCGCCGCCAGCTGGCCGCGCTTGGGGCGATTCGTGGAGCGGCGCGCCACGATCTTCGCCACGTGCACCAGCACCACGACGAGGACCATCGACGAGAAGTGCTCCATGGCCCAGAAGCGCTGCACGGGGTCCTTCATGCCGCCATCCGCCAACGAGGCGCGCGCCTGCTGCGCCACGGGGCTCCAGGCGTAGTACAGCAGCAACCCGATCGTCAGCTGCACGTCGGTGACGATGGTCAGCGGCAGCCACCACGACTTGTCGCCGGCGTCGAAGACGCGCGCCTTGCGCCAGCCATCGAAGCTCCGCCACATGGCGCCGAGGAGCAGCACGACGAAGGCCGCGCGCAGGATGGAATGGGCGACGAGGGCGAACTCGTAGGCGTGGCTAGCTTGCATGCGCCTATTTCAGCCGAGTTCCAGCAGCACCTGCAAGCGCAGGAAGTCCACATCCTTGATCTTGACCTGGATCGGGTGGCCTTCGGTGAAGGACAAGTGGCGCCGTCCGGCGGTGATCTTCAAGACCGGGCCCTCGCAATGGACCTTCTCGCCGATCGAGCGCGCCGGCAGGAAGCCGTGCACGTTGTGGGCGAGGAGCTTGACCTCCATGCCGGCCGGGTTGACGCGCACGACCTGGGCTTCGAGGGTCTTGCCGATCGAAGGCTCCATGTACTGGCAGACCTTGAGGTCGAAGATCGTCTGCTCGGCCATCTCGGCCATCTCGGCCTGCGTGGAGCAGTGGGAGGCGATGTCGACCAGGTCGTCGACCATCTCGGGCACCTTGAGCTCGTTGGAGGCCTCCTCGAGGCGCGTCTCCACCGCCCACAGCCAACGATGGACGATCAGGTCCGGATAGCGGCGAATGGGAGAGGTGAAGTGCAGGTACGCGCGCCGCGCCAAGCCGAAGTGCGTGGCCACGTCCTCGTGGTCCCTGACTTCGTACACGGCGCGCTCGACGAGGCCCATGATGCGCGCGACCAGCGCCTCGGCGTTGGGGCGCTTCCTCGCGATGACGATCAAGCGCGCGATGTCGCGCCCCGTCAGGCGCTCCTTCTTGGGCACGCGGATGCCGTGCGTCTCGAGCATCGCCGCCAGCTTCTCGATCTCCTCCGGATCCTTCTCCGGGTGGACGCGATAGATGGTCGGCAGGCCCTTGGCGCGGAACAAGTCGCCCACCGCCTGGTTGGCGGCCAACGCGGTCTCCTCGATGAGCGCCTGCGAGAAGTAGCGGTCGGCCTCGTAGCACTCGCGCGGTTCGCCCCGTTCGTCGAAGCGGAACTTCTTCTCGCTCGACTGCAGGCGCATCGAGCCCTTCTGGTCGCGCAGCCTCTGCTGCACGAGCGTCCACGCTCGAAAACGCTCGAGCGATTCCTTGAGGAACTCCATCTCGATCGTCGCTTCGGTGACGACGCCGTCGAGCAGGTCCTGCACGTCCTTGTACGTGTTGCGCCGCGCGCTGCGGATGACCGACTTGGCGACCTTGGCGGAGGTCCGCTGGCCCTTCGCGTCGAAGACCATCAGCACCGAGTACGCCAGTCGATCGCGGCCGCCGACCAGCGAGCAGAGGTCGTTCGACAACTGCTCGGGCAGCATGGGCACGACCTGGTCCGCGAGGTACACGCTCGTGGCGCGCGCCAGCGCCTCGTCGTCGAGCGCCGTGCCCTTCCTCACGTAGTGCGAGACATCCGCGATGTGCACGCCCACTTCGAAGGCGCCGTCCTCGAGCGCCTTGATCGAGATGGCGTCGTCGTAGTCCTTCGCGTCGGCGCCGTCGATCGTGTAGATCAACTCGCCCCGCAGGTCGAGGCGACCCTGCTTGTCCTCGTCGCTTGGATCGGCCGGCAGCGCCGAGACCTCGCCGAGCACATCCGCGGGGAACACGGTGCGCACGCGGAAGGACCCGAGCACGCCCATCTCCTCGCTCTCGAGGTCCTTGTAGCGCGCCGGACCGTGGTCCATCGGACCGAAGGAGGGCGGACGACGGCCGATGCGCTCGCGCGCACCCTCGCCCACGATCTCCTCGTGGCGCGCCGTAGCCTCCGCCTTCTTCGCAAGATCGCCCGAAAGGCGGATCTCGCCCTCCTGCTTCGGAGCGGGCGCGCCCCCGCCCAGCAGGTCCTTGAAGCTCTTGAACTCCTTGCCGCCCACACAAGGAGCCTAGCACCAACGAGCGGCGCCGGTCGCGCCCCTCGTCAGCCCTTGACCACGAAGTTCACCAGCCGCCCCGGCACCACCACCACCTTGAGGACCTCCTTGCCCTCGAGGTGCGCGGCCACGGCGGCTCGCGCCACTGCCTCCAGCTGGTCCTTGCCGGCATCCTTCGGAGCCTTCGGCGTGGCCCGCAGCTTGCCGTTCACCTGCACGGGCAGGTCGATCTCGTCGTCGATGGCATGGCGCGGATCGGCCTTGGGCCAAGGCTGGGCGGCGCACAGTCCTTCGCAGCGCATGCGCTGCCACAGCTCCTCGGCGACGTGCGGCGCGAACGGCGACAGCGCGGCCAGGAGCCGCCGCGCCTGCGAGCGCGTCAGGGCCTGCGGCGCCTTGGTGGCTTCGTTGACGAAGGTCATGAAGGCCGCCACGGCGACGTTGAAGTTGAAGTGCGTGAACGACTCCTCGACGCGCACGAGGGTCCTAGCCAAGGCCTTCTCCAGCGCCAGCGATTCGCCCGTCGGCTCGCCCGTCAGGTCGACGCGGAGCTGCGCACGCACGGGATCGGCCGACTTCTCGTCGACCCACACGCGCCACAGCCGTTCCAGGAAGCGTCGGCAGCCGGGAATGTCGCGCGGGTTCCACGGCTTGGAGTCCGCCAGCGGCCCCATGAACACCTCGTACAGGCGGAACGCGTCGCAGCCGTGCTCCTCGATGATGTCGTCGGGGTTGACGACGTTCTTCAAGGACTTGGCCATCTTGGTCACGATCTGGAAGAGCTGTTCGCCGCTCCCCTTGCGCGCGAACCCGTCGCCCTTCGTCTCGACCTCGTCGCTCGCCACCAAGCGTCCGCTGGCGTCCTCGTAGGCGAAGGCCGTCACCATGCCTTGGTTGAAGAGCTTCTGGAACGGCTCCTTGGTGTGCACGAGTCCCGCGTCGAAGAAGACCTTGTGCCAGAAGCGCGCATACAAGAGGTGCATCACCGCGTGCGACGCGCCACCCACGTACAGGTCGACCGGGCCCCAGTACGCCTCGGCCTCCTTGGAGAACGGCTGCTTGTCGTTGGCCGTGTCCATGAAGCGCAGCCAGTACCAGCACGATCCCGCCCAACCCGGCATCGTGTCGGTGTCGCGCCGCGCCTTGGCGCCGGTCTTGGGCTCGCGCGTCTCGACCCAGTCCTTGGCCCGGGCGAGCGGCGCCGAACCGTCGGGCGAAGGCTTGAAGTCGTCCATCGCCGGCAAGAGCACCGGCAGGGCGTCGTCGGGGAGCGGCACCACCGTCCCGTCCTCGAGGTGGACGAGCGGGAACGGCTCGCCCCAGTAGCGTTGGCGCGAGAACAACCAGTCGCGCAGCTTGTAGGTGGTCTTCTTCGCGCCCACGCCGCGCTGCTCGAGCAACTCGATGGCGCGCGCCTTCGCCGCGGGCGTGGCGAGGCCGTCGAGCGGACCGCTGGCGAGGGCGACGCCCTCGCCGCTGAAGCACGCGCCCTCCGCCAGACCCTTCTCGCCCTGCGGCGGCTGCACGACTTCGCGCACGGCGAGTCCGTGCTTGCGCGCGAACTCGAAGTCGCGCTCGTCTTGTCCGGGCACGGCCATGATGGCGCCGGTGCCGTAGCCCCACAGCACGTAGTCCGCGATCCACACCGGGATGCGCGCGCGCGGATCGTCGCGGTCGAGCAGCGGATTCAGCGCGTACGCGCCGGTGAAGACCCCGGTCTTCTCCTTCGAAAGTTCCGTGCGCTCGAGCTCGCTCTTCGAACGCGCCGCCGCGGCGTAGGCTTCGACCGCGGCGCGCTCGCCTTGCGTCACGATGCGCTCGACCAGCGGATGCTCGGGCGCCAACACCATGAAGGTCGCGCCCCACAGCGTGTCCGGCCGCGTCGTGTAGACCTCGACCTCGCCGCCAACCTCGAGCGGAAAGCGGATCGAGGCGCCTTCGCTGCGGCCGATCCATTCGCGCTGCTGGATCTTGATCGACTCGGGCCAATCGAGTCCGTCGAGGTCCGCCAGCAGGCGATCGGCGTAGGCCGTGATCTTGAGCATCCACTGCTTCAAGGGACGCCGCACGCACGGATGGTTGCCGCGCTCGCTGCGTCCGTTGATCACCTCTTCGTTGGCGAGGACCGTCTTCAACTCCTCGCACCACCACACCGGCACCTCGGCGCGGTAGGCGAGGCCGCGCTCGAAGAGCGTCTTGAAGAGCTTCTGCGTGTGCTTGTAGTAACCCTCGTGCGAGGTGTCGATCTAGCGCGACCAGTCGTACGAGAGGCCGATGTTCTTCAGCTGCCGCCGGAAGTTGGCCGTGTTCTCGTCGGTAGTCTGGCGCGGATGGCGGCCCCAGTGCGACGAGCAGGACGACGGCGATAGCGACGCGAGTGGCGGCCGCCGGTGCCCCCTGGCCGTTGTCGCTCGCTTCGCGAGCCATCAACATCGGCAGGCTTCCCACCGTCGAGACGACGAT
>SXXH01000288.1 GCA_005789645.1 Planctomycetia bacterium | reverse complement strand
CGGCGGGGGTGCCGGCGCCGAGCTGTACCAAGGACTAGGCGCGATCATCGTCGGCGGCTTGCTCGTCAGCACCGTCATCACGCTGTTCCTGGTGCCGATGGTCGTGAGCCTCCTGCCCGCACCCAAGGCGGCGCGCGCATGACCAGCACGTACCGATTGGTCGTCGAGTACGACGGCGCCAAGTGGAGCGGCTGGCAGGAACAGCACAACGCCAAGACCATCGGCGGCGAACTGCGCCGCGCGTTCGAGGCCGCCGGTGTCGCCGTCGAGGAACTGGGCGGGGCCGGCCGCACGGACGCGGGCGTGCACGCGCTCGGTCAAGTCGCGCACTTGCGCACGCCGAGTCCCTTCGATGTGGCGCAGGTGCTCGCCAAGGTCCACGCGTCCTTGCCCGAGTCCATCGCCATCGTCGACCTGCGGCCCGCGCCGCCGCGCTTCCACGCGCGCCACCACGCCACCTCGCGCAGCTACGCCTACCGCATCGTGCGCCGTCGCAGCGCGTTCGAACGCCGCCGCGCCTGGTGCGTCGAAGGCGCCTTGGACCTCGAACGCATGCGGCGCGCCGCCGCCGCGTGCGTGGGCGAGCACGATTGGCGTCGCTTCATGCATGCGCCGTCGAAGGCCGAATCGGCGCTCGTCGCCATCCGCGCCTGCGTGATCGAGGATCTGGGCGCGATCGTCGTCGTCCGCGTCGAGGCCGACCACTTCTTGTGGCGCATGGTGCGGCGCATGGTGGGGGCCTTGGTGCAGGTGGGCTTGGGCGCGTTGTCGGTGGAGGACTACGCCGCGTTGCTCGATCCGGCCCGCGAATCCGCGCACGCCGCGGCGGTCGCCGATTGGACCGCGCCGGCCTTCGGCCTGTATCTCGAGCGCGGCCTGTATCCCGGCGATCCCGCCGAGGTGTTGTCCGGCGATCCTCGGCCGCGAACCTGAGGTCGGCGCGCGTTGGCGTGCTGGCGCGCGCCAGCGTGGGGCTCGCTATCGTGGCGTGCCATGGATGCGCCCCAGCCGACCGCCAAGCGACCTGCTCCGACCCGCCCCGACCACGCCGATCCGCGCGTGGCCGAGTTCGCGCGCCTCCTCGCGGTCGTCGATCGCCTGCGCGCCGACGATGGTTGTCCGTGGGACAAGAAGCAGACCTTCGCCTCGACCGCGCCGCACTTGATCGAAGAGGCGCACGAGTTGCAGGAGGCGCTCGAGTGTTCCGGCGACGCGCATGTGGCCGAAGAGTCGGGCGATGTGTTGATGAATGTGTTGTTGTTGGCGCGCATCGCCGAGGACGAGCGTCGTTTCGACCTCGCCAGCGTGTCGAAGGGCATCGCCGACAAGTTGGTGCGCCGCCACCCGCATGTGTTCGCCGACGCCGAGGCTGACGACTCCGAGGCGGTGCTGCGGACTTGGGAGGCGATCAAGAAGGCGGAGCGCCAAGGCCGCCAGGAAGACTCGAGCGCCCTCGCGGGCGTGCCCCAAGGCTTGCCCGCGCTGCAACGGTCCGCGCGCATCAGCGGCAAGGCCATCACCGCCGGGTTCAAGTGGCACGATGTGTCCGGCGCGCATGCCAAGGTCCATGAAGAGGTGCGCGAGCTCGACGAAGCGCTGGCCGCCAGCGGCCTAGGCAAGGACGCCAAGGCGCCCGCCACTGCCGCGCAACGCGCCGCCGTCGAGCACGAACTTGGCGACGTTCTGATCGCCGCGGCGTTCCTCGCCAAGTACCTCGACATGGACCCCGAGGCCTTGTGCCGTTCCGCGCTGCGCCGCTTCGAGGCGCGCTTTCGCGCCATGGAGGCAAGCCTGCCGCGGCCGATGGCCGAGTGCAGCCTCGACGAGATGATGGCGCATTGGCGGCGGGCGAAAGAGCGCTAGGTTCCTGCTCCCGCGCTGCGCAGCGTCCAGCGCCGGCGAGACTTGTCCACCCTGGTGGACACAGCCTGCGCCCCGGCGCTTGGTCGTGATCGATCGCGCTGGAAGTCGATAAGGACGCAACCAGCGCCTTTCCGCGCAGCGCAAGAGGCTGGCGCGGGCTTCATGGGCCAACTGCGCCGGGTTTGGGCACGCGCTTTGCTGGGATTGGGCACGCGTTTTGCTACAGCGGCGCAACCTCTGGTGGTCACACCGGCACGCTCCGCTCCCGGCGCGTGCGTCTCCCTCGGCCCTCCACGCCTACAGCTCGCCTGCGCAGGCTCGCGCCCCGCCCCCGCGGACGCCCGTCCCTGCGTCGGCGCGTGTCGCGTCCCCTCGCCATGTCGCTCGACTTCAGCTGGATCACGCCCTCCGATGCGCTCGTCAGCGCCGACCAACTGCTCAAGGTCCATGGCCCCGTCGGCTCGCAGACGCCTGTGTTGCGCGGCGTTACGCTCGCCATCCGCCCGCGCGAGTTCGTGTGCGTCATGGGGCCATCCGGTTCCGGCAAGTCGACCTTGCTGCACCTCTTGTCCGGTCTCGACACGCCCAGCGCCGGCACGGTCGAGCTTGGCAAGCAGAAGCTGAAAGTACTGGGCGACGAGGAGCGCACGCTCGCGCGCCGGACGACGGTGGGCTACGTCTTCCAGTTCTTCAACTTGTTGCCGAACTTGACGGTGCGCGAGAACGTCGGCCTGCCGCTCGCCATCCGCGGCGAGGATCCGGCGCGCTCGCGCGGCGAGATCGACGGCTTGTTGGAACGCCTTGGCCTGGGCGCCAAGGGCGACAACTTTCCGCACCAGTTGTCCGGCGGCGAGATGCAGCGCACGTCGCTGGCGCGCGCCTTGGTCGGCGGGCAACCGCTGCTCTTGTGCGACGAGCCTACCGGCAACTTGAGCCAAAAGGCCGGCGCCGAAGTCATGGCGTTGCTGCGCGAGTGCGTCGACAAGCATGGCCGCAGCGTCTTGCTCGTCACGCACAACCCGCGCGACGCGGCGTGGGCCGATCGCGTGTTGTTCCTCGTCGATGGACTGCTGGCTCCGGGCGTCGAGTTGAAGGGGCCGATGTCGCGCCTCGACGAACTGCACGCCACCTTGCAGACGCTGGGGATCTGAGGGCGTCATGGGCTTCGCACGATCCATGGCTTGGCGCGCCTTGCTGCGCCGTCCGGCGCGCACGATCTCGTCGATCCTCGGCGTGGCGTTGGGGATCGCCACCACGGTCGTCGTGTTCGTGCTCGACCACAACACGATCCTGGGCTTTTCCGCGCGCGGCGGCCACGAGTGGACGCCCGGCCTCGAGTTGCGTCCCGCACCCGGCGCCGGCGATGTGGCCAGCGAGTTGGCCGTGACACGCGGCGTCGCTGGTTGGAGTCGCGTCTTCCAGAACGAAGTCGTGTTGTCTTCGCCGCCGCGCGCCGCCATCGATGGCTCGAGCGAGTCGAACGTGGCGCGCGTGGCCTTGGTCGGCGTCGATGCGCCGCAGTTGAAGCACCTCGAAGCGGTGGTCCTGGCCGAGGGGCGCTTGTTGTCGCCCGGACGCGCCGAGCGCGAGGTGTTGGTCGGCGTCCGCGCCGCCGCGGCGCTGGGGATCGCCCTTGGCGACGAGGTGCAGTTGCAGCGTCCGCCCTTCGAACGCCGCATCGAGTGCATCGGGGGCAACCTGCGTCCCGTCGACGACGATCCCGCGCGACGCATGGACCGTCCGCGTCGCGCGTTCAAGGTCGTGGGCTTGATCGACGACGAGCGCCTCGGTCGCCGCGCGCAGAACGAGCTCGTCGTGGCCGACTTGTCGTGGCTGCAGGAGTTGTACGAAGGCGCGCCCTTGGACGCTCGTTGGTGGGTGCGCCACGATCCCGCGGTGGACTTGGAGCAGCTGCGCAGCTCGCTCGCGCGTTCCTTCAGCTACGAGTTGAACAAGAACGTGCTCGCCGGCGCCGCCGCCGACGAACGCGCGTTCCGCAACGGCGTGCGCATGGCGGGCTTGTTCGCCTTGGTGCTGGGCTTGTATGTCATCTTCCACACCTTGTCCTTGGGCCTCGTCGAGCGCGTGCGCGAAGTCGCCGTGCTGCGCGCCCTGGGCGGCGTCAAGTCGCAAGTCGGCCGCGCTTTCTTCCTCGAAGCCTTGGGCTCGACGCTCGTCGCCACCGCCTTGGGCCTCGCGGGCGGCCTGGCCTTGGCGCGCTGGTTGCTGCAGAACGGCGTCACGACCTTGGGCACGGGCCGCGTCATCGAGGCCTTCGAAGTGCCGTGGCCCGAAGTCTCCGCGCTCGTTGGGCTTGGCGCGTGCGTGGCCTTGATCGGCTCGGTCTGGCCGCTCGTGCGCCTCGGCGGCGCCGACGCCGTGGCCGGCTTGCGCGGCGAGGCCGCCTTGCGCGGCTCGGCCGGCTTGCGCTCGTTCCAATGGTTGGCGGCCTTCTTGCTGGCCGCGTTGCTGCCGGGCTTGTACTTCGTGGTCGTGCCCGTCGTGGGCGAAGCCGAGCGCGCCTTGGTCGGGGCGATCCTCGCCGGCGTCGCCTTGCTGGCGTTGCTGGTGGCCTTGCCGCTGGTCATGCCCGGCTTGCTGGGCGGCGCGTGCGCGGCCATCGCGCGGCCCTTGGCGCGCATCTTCCCCTTCTCCGGACGCATGGCCGCCAAGGCCTTGCGCACCTCGCCCACGCGCATCGCCGCGGCGGCGGCCGCCTTGGCCTTGGTCTCGGCCGCTGTCGTGGGCCTGAAAGGCATGACGCGCAGTCTGTCAAGTGAAATTGACAACTGGTCCCGGCGCGCCATCGCCACCAAGTTGTACGTGCGCAACCTGCCGGCCACGCCCGTCGCCGACTTGCGCGCGCGTCTCGAGCCGCACGACGGCTTCGTGGCGTTCGAAGGTTGGTCCGCGCGCAGTTTCGCGCCGTTCTTGTTGGTCGGCATCGCCGCCGACGAAGCGCGTCGCCACGGACCGCTTGCCCACGACGCGCCGCTCGCCGCTCGTTTTGCCACGGGCCGTTCCGTGATCCTGTCCGAACGCCTCGCGCGCCAGATGGGCGCCAAGCCGGGCGACACCGTGCGCGTCCCGACCAGCCAGGGCGTGCAGGAGCTGTCCGTGTTGCTGATCGACGACAGCTACGGCTATTTCCCGCACCCCGACGAGCGGCTGTACGGCGTCGTCGCCGATCGGCACTTCGCCGAGCACCACTGCCTCGACACCACTGTCGTCGGCGACGCCGCCATCGTCTTGCGCCCCGGCACCGACCCGCGCCCGATCGAAGCCGCCTTGCGCGCCGCGCACCCCGACCGCCGCTTGTCGGTCGAGTGGGGGCCCGACATCCGCGACCACCATGTGGCCGACTTGGCGCGCGACTTCGCGCTGTTCGATCTCATCCTCGGGCTTACGGCGATCCTTGCTGCCTTGGGTGTATTGAACGGGCAACTGCTCGCCGCCCTCGAACGCGCCAAGGAGGTCGGCATCCTGCGCGCCCTCGGCGCCACGCGCCGCCAATTGGCGGGCACGGTCCTGATCGAGGCCTTGGTCACGGGCGCGCTTGGCGGCCTAGTCGGCACGGCCTTGGGCGCCGCCCTGATCCCCGTCGTCGTCTCGGCCCTCGAATCGCTCTCCGGCCTCGACCTGCCCAACATCGGCCCCGGCCCGTGGCTGTGGATCGTTCCGTTGGGCTCGATGGCTCTCGCCGGCCTCGCCAGCCTGTACCCGATGCTCCACGCCACCCGCGTCGACCCGACCCGCGCGGTGCGCGCGCCCTGAGGCGCCACATGCGCCCCAAGCCCGCATCCGACTCAATACGCCTGCGCCTAGTCCTCGCTCCTTTCTCCTGCGTCCAAGCATCGTCGTTCGTCTGAACGCACCAACCGGCCACCTTCCGAAGCGCCGGGGAGCTACCCACTGGGGGTGGCGGCTCCTCGGCGCTTCCCTTTTTGGCCCTTTGGACCAGCCGCGCGCCCTTCGGGCTCCAACTGGAGTTCATTGAATCCCGCCTCCGATCCCGCATTGCATCCCCGATTGCATCCCCGATTGCGTCCCGCCCGCCCGTCAGCCCACCCGTCCCCGCCTGGTGCCCAGACCCACAGCACACAGCACCCAGCTGCGTTCCAGTCGCCAAGCGCCACTTTCCCAAGCCTGCCCCCCAAAGGGCTTGTCCCAACCCCTTCCTGCCGCTATGCTTCTCGGCCCCAACGCGGGGACGTAGCTCAATCGGTTAGAGTACCGGCCTGTCACGCCGGT
>SXXH01000287.1 GCA_005789645.1 Planctomycetia bacterium | reverse complement strand
GCTGGACGAGCCGACCAACGACCTCGACTTGACGACGTTGCGCGCGCTCGAGGCGGCCTTGTGCGAGCACGAAGGCGCCGTCGTCGTCGCCAGCCACGATCGCTGGTTCCTCGACCGCGTGTGCACCCGCGTCGTCGTCGTGGAGCCGGACGGCAGGTTGCGCATGGGCGTGCAGGACCCGAGCCTCGAAGTGTCGCGCCTGGTGGCCGAGCACGAAGCGCGCCGCGCCGCGCGCAAGGCCGAGAAGAACGCCGCGCGCCAGACGGAGGCGCTCGACAAGGCGGCGGCGCGCAAGAAGGGTCTCGCGCCGTGGGAGCAGCGCGAGAAGGACGAGCTGTGGAACAAGGTGGGCGCGCTCGAGGCCGAGAAGGAGGCGCTGGAAGCCGAGCTGGCCGCGCCGGGGATGTGGAGCGGTCCGCGCGAAGTGGCGCAACAACGGGCGCTGGCCCTGCAGTCGCGCCAAAAGGCGGCGGCCGAAGCGCTGGCCAAGGCCTGGGCGCGCCTCGAGGAGCTCGAAGCCAAGGCCTGAGCCAACCGGCGGCCTTGCGTCAAGTGTGCTTGACAGATGCCCCGTTCACGCCCCGGCGTCCGTCGCCGGGCCTGCATCGGCCTGATCTGCAGCGGCTTGATCCGCATCGGAACGGCGGGCGTTCAGCCGGTCGAGGATGTCACGCGCTAGATCGGGCGAGATGCCGGCGACGCCCGAGAGGGCGCCGATTTGCGCCGCCGCCACCCCGCGCACGGAACCAAAGGCCTTGAGCAGCGCCTTGCGCCGCGCGGGGCCCACGCCCGGAATCGAATCGAGCTTGGAGGCGACGCGGCCGCGCTCCTTCCTGGGGTAGGTGAGGGCGCAGCGGTGCGCCTCGTCGCGGATGCGCTCCAACAGGTGTCGCGCCGCCGTGTGCGGCGCGAGCACGAGAGGTTCCTCGCGCCCGGGAAGGTACAGGCGCTCCTCGCTCTTCTCCTTGCGTCGCCCGCCGACGCTGCGTTCGGCGCGCGCCTTGGCGAGACCGACCATCGGCACTTCGTAGGCGGCGGCCTCGTCGCGCGCTTCGAGCGCCTTGGCGAGCTGCTGCGCTCCACCATCGACCACCACCAGATCGGGCAGGTCGTCCTCCTGCACGCCGCGCGACAGGGCGCGCAGCACCACCTCGCGCATGGAGGCGAAGTCGTCCTGGCCCTCGACGCCGCGGACCTTGAAGCGCCGGTAGCCGGACTTGTCCGGGTGCCCGCGGCGAAATCGCACGCGCGAGGCGACCACGTGCGCGCCCTGCGTGTTGGAGATGTCGAAGCAGTCGACGATCTCAGGCGCGGCGTCGAGCCCGACCAGGTCCGCCAGCCCCTGCAAGGCCGCCGTCTCCTCGGCTTCCTCCGACTCCGAACCGGCTAGGCTCGCCAGCGCGTTCTCCAGCGCCAGCTGCAGCATCCGCGCGCGCTGGCCCTCCTTCGGCGCCAACAAGCGCACGTGCTCGCCGAGGATCGCGCCGACCAGCTCCGGATCGGCCGGCAGGCACGGCAGCAGCAGTTCGTCGGGACGTTCGCGGCCGCCGGAGTACAGCGCGGTCAAGACGCCGTGCAGGAGCTCTTCGTCGGGCAATTGCGAGCGGAAGACGTGCGAGCGCGATCCCAGCAGCTTGCCCTCGCGGAAGGACAAGCGGTGCACGACGGCGCGCTCGCCGCGGCGCGCGAGGCCCAGCGCGTCGCGCGCGCAACCGTCGACGGTCCAGACCGCCTGCCGCTCCATGGTCGTGCGCAAGGCCTCGAGGCGGTCGCGCCAAAAGGCGGCACGCTCGTACTCCAACGCCTCGCTGGCGAGGCGCATGCGGCCTTCGATGTCGGCCTCCAGCTCGCGCACATCCCCCTCGAGGACGCGCGCGGCCTTGTCGACCAGCGCCTTGTAGCTGGCGGCGTCGATCAAGCCCGTGCAGGGCGCGCTGCACAGGCCGATCTGGTGCTTGAGGCAGGGACGCGTGCGGTTGTCGAGCACGTGGTCGGGGCAATCGCGCAGCGGCACGACCCGGTGCAGGTCGGCCAGCGTGCGGCGCAGCGCGACCGAGTTCTCGTACGGCCCGAAGTAGCGCGCGCGTCCCCCCTCCTTGCCGATCTCGGGGTTCCTTGCACGCACGCGCTTGAGGCGCGGAAAGCGCTCGTCCAGGTCGAGGCGCAGCATGCGGAAGGACTTGTCGTCCTTCAACCGCACGTTGTGCGGCGGCTTGTGCGTCTTGATCAGCGTGTCCTCGAGGAGCAACGACTCCTTCTCGGTGCGCACGACGATCGTCTCGACGCTGCGGGCTTGATCGACGAGGAAGCGGATCAGGACGCGGCCATCGCCTCCACCCTTGTAGCTCCTCAAGCGCGAGCGCAGGTTCGTGCTCTTGCCCACGTAGAGCACGGTCCCTTCCGCGTCGCGGAAGAGGTACACGCCGGGTAGCTCCGCGACCTGCGAGAGATCGACGGAGTCCGTCCATGCGAGGGTCGCGCTCATCGCTCCACCATTGTGGGACGCGCACGCGCCTTGTCGAGGGATCCGAGCGCGAGAGCCGTCCTCAGCGCAGCCAGCCGTGCAGCGCGCCGACGATGGTCCACAGTGCGAGATTGTAGCCGCCATCGACGAGGAACAGGCCCAGCTTGCGCCCCGAGTAGAGGTAGTTGATGCCGAAGCTCGCGACCACGAGTCCAGCGCCGGCGAGCAGTCCCATGTGGGCGCCCTCGAACGGCGTGGGACAGCGCTCGGCGAACAGCAGGCTGAAGGCAGCCGACCCGAGGAAGGCGCACACGATGGCGCCGCCGAAGACCTTGGCGGGATGGGCGCCCTCGGGCTTGTCCTTGCCGCTGGCGGCGAGCCACGGCTTCAAGAACAAGAGCGGCGAATACCACAAGCCTCCCAGCAGGAAGGCGGCGGCCGTGGAATTGTTGTGCCAATTAATCCATGCTCAGACAAAAACTCTAAGTATATTTGATGTGGATGAGTTGAGCATCTTGCGTTAGATCTTAAAAGTTCTTTATTAAAATATTCTTCTTTACCGCACTCAATTCTAAATTGTTTGTTGCCAATTCCGAATAAGATATTTTTTTTAAAAATTTTTAAGGCAGTATCAAAATGTGCAGCATGCTGCGTTTCTTTAAATGTTTGAACAAAGCCCT
>SXXH01000286.1 GCA_005789645.1 Planctomycetia bacterium | reverse complement strand
TCCGCGAGCAGATCCGCGTCGCGGCCGGCGAACCGCTGGGCTACGGCCAGGACAAGGTGCGCTGGAACGGCTGGGCGATCGAGATCCGCATCAACGCCGAGGATCCGCGCAACAAGTTCCTGCCCTCGATCGGCACGATCAAGAACCTGCGCATGCCGGGCGGGCCGTTCGTGCGCCTCGACCTCGGCATGTACCGCGGCATGGAGGTCGGACCGAACTACGACCCGATGCTCGGCAAGCTGATCGTGTGGGGCGCGACGCGCGAGGAGGCCATCGCGCGCTGCTCGCGCGCGCTGCAGGAGCTGAACGTGGGCGGCGTGCGCACTTCGTGCCCGGCGGCGCTTTCGGTGCTGCAGGACCAGCGCTTCCAACAGGGCGACTTCGACACGCACTTCCTCGAGTCCATGGACCTCTCGACGACGCCTCCCGAGCACGATGGAGTGGTGGCGGTGGCCGCGGCGATCGCGCGCCACCACCAGCAGCGTCGCACGGCGTTGAAGACCAGCGCCGCCGATCGCGACGCGTGGGTGGCGCGCTCGCGCGCCGGAGTGCAGGCTCCGCTCGTGCGCGTGTCGACGCCGGGAGGTGGCGCGTGAAGTACCACATCACGGTCGACGGGCGTCCGCACGAGGTCGAGGTGGTCGAACGCCTGGGCGAGCTCGTCGTGTCGCTGGACGGCGAGGTCTTCGACGCTCGCTACCTCGAGGTCGACGACTTGGGGCAGGTGGTCATCCTGCACGAGGGCAAGAGCTACGGACTATCCATCGAGGGCGACGCCAACCAGAAGTACGTCACCTTGGCCGGGCATGTGCGCGACGTGCGCATCGAGGACGAGCGCGAGAAGGCCGCCCGCGCGGCCGAGCGCGCCCGCAACACGGGTGGCGGCGCCGTCGTGGCGGTCATGCCCGGCGTGGTCGTCGAGGTGCTGGTCCAGAAGGGCCAACGCGTGCAGAAGGGCGAGCCGCTGCTCGTCCTGTCGGCGATGAAGATGCAGAACGAGATCGGCTCGCCCGTCGACGGCGTGGTCGTCGATCTGCACGTCGCCGCGGGGCAGGCGGTGGCGGGCGGCGCCAAGCTCGCCACGCTCAAGCCGGACGAAGTGGCCTGAAGACTTCGAGCAGGTCCGATCGGGGAGGGCGCGGGTCCGCGAGGTCCGCGCCCTCCGCGCTTGCGGACCTCCGCGATCGGCCTCGTTCCATCCGCTTGGACCGTCCGTCTCCGGGCCGGATTCGGCGGCGGCGGCTAGGATTGGAAGCGCGCGCCTGCTCCGGCGCCAGCACACCGCCATGTTGAAGAAGCTCCTCGCCGCCTGCCTCGCGCCCCTGATCGTCGCTTCGACTGCCTTGGCGACCTGGTCGATCGTGGTGGTCGACACGCGCACGGGCGAAGTCTGCGTGGCCTCGGCCACT
The DNA here is from genome assembly GCA_005789645.1 of Planctomycetia bacterium. GTDB lineage: Bacteria > Planctomycetota > UBA1135 > UBA1135 > SXXH01. Next base: position 13,848 of record SXXH01000286.1, on the reverse strand, counting down.
TGCATCTCCGGCTTCGACCTCAAGCCCAACCTCGCGCTGGTCAAGGTCGGCGTGGGTGGCGCGGCCGCGCAATCCTGGGTCGACACGGGCGCCGTCAACCGCCAACGCATCTGGCAGTGGATGGCCGAAGGGCGTTCGCCGGCCCAGATCGTCGCCGACCTCGCGCCGCTCGACGCGCAGCATCAGCGTCGCCAATACGGCATCGCCATGCTGAGGCACGCACCGACGAGCTTCACCGGCAGCCAGGCGGGGCAGGCGCGCCTCGACTTGTCCGGCGTGGACGGCGACTTGCGCTGGGCCATCCAAGGCAACGTGCTCACCGGCGGCGTGGTGGTCACGGCGGCGCGCGACGCGTTGCTGTCGACCCAGGGGGACTTGTCGCGCAAGGTCATGGCCGCGATGGAGGCGGCGCGCGCGATGGGCGGAGATGGACGCTGCTCGTGCAGCCAGATGCAGCCGACTTCGTGCGGCGCTCCTCCGGCGAGCTTCCAGTGGTCGGCCGCGACGGCCTTCATCGTGCTGGCGCGGCCAGGCGATGTCGATGGCGCTTGCAACAGCGGCTCGGGTTGCGCGAACGGCGCCTACCACCTCGACATCCGCGCCATCAGCGGTCCGCCCAACGGGCTCGATCCGGTCCTGGCGCTGCAAAACAGCTACAACACTTGGCGCGCGTCCAAGGCAGCCACCGCCGACCACCTGTTGACGCGCGTGCGCCAAGGCGCGACCACCATTCCCGCCGACGGCGCCAGCGAAACGACGCTCGAGATCCAACTCGCGAACCTCGACGGAGCCGACCTGCTGTACTCGCCCGCCACCATCGAGGTGCTGCCGGAGCCCGGCGCCGTGGCTGCGGTGGCGCAAGTGGTCGACGACGGCAATGGTCGCCATCGCGTCGTGCTGCGCAGCTCCGGTCTCGCGGGTCGCACGCGCTATCGCCTGACCGTGGTGCACCCATGGAAGCGCGTGCAGCTCTGGCCGCCCGTCGAGCTCTCGGCCGAGGCCGGCCAGCAACTGGTGTGCGGACGCGACTCGTTCTCGGCCGCCGCGGGCGCCATCACGCCGTTGTGGTGCGACTTCGGCGCCGGCGCGGCGCAGTCCGCCTACATCGTGCTGGGTTCGGCCTCGGGCACGACTCCCGCGACGACCGTCTTCGGCCAACAAGTGCCGTTGGCGCAGGACGCCTTCTTCCGGTCGATGCTGGCGCAACCCAACGGCGCCACCTTCGTCGGCACGCAAGGCGCGCTCGACGCCCACGGTCGCGCGCGGGCCGAGCTGGTCGCCGCGCCCGGGCGCTTCCGGCCGTTGGTTGGCCGCACCCTGAGCTTCGCTTGCGTGCGCACCGGCCCGGCTGGCGGCGTGTCCAACGTCGACGCGCTGGTGGTCGCGCCCTGACGCGGCTTCGAGCTAGAGGCGCACGAGCGGGTCGCGCGCCTCGGCCGAACCCAGTTCGACGAGGCGCGACAGCCCGCGCTTCAGCGCCGCGCGCATCGACACGAGTCGCGCGTGGTCGCGCACGATGCCGTCGACTTCCAGGTACAGCTCGTCCACGCCGTCGGGCAGCAGGGCGCCGAAGCCCTCTTCGCGGTGCTTGATCGAGTACTCGCGCACATCCGCGAGCAGCAGCGCGTTGCGCAGCTTGGGGTCGGCCAGGAAGGCCGCCAGCCGCGCCGAGTCGTTGGCCACGCCCGAGTAGCGCGCATCGAAGGACGGGTCGCTGGTCGCCACGGGATCGGTCGCCACGATGCGCCGAAAACTGTCCCACAGCGTGCGATGTCGCAGGCGGAAAGACAGTCCGTCGACCACGACGAACGGCGCGCGCATGCGCGTGTGGTGGCGGTGCACGCCGGCCTCGCTGTAGGCGTGGTCGTCGAGCGTGATGGTCCACGGGCCGTCGTGAAGCTCCACGCGCGGAGCCCCCGACGCCGCCAAGGTGTAGACGCCGCCTTCGGAACGGCACAACTCGCGCCAAGCCGCCTCGCGGCTCGTGCGCACGGGATCGACTCCGACCATGATCCAGCTCCGCGCCGCTCGTGGGGCGACGGCCCCATCGTCGCCGCGTCCGCGAGCCTGCTGGATGATTGGAGCTTGGATCGGCCGCGAAGGATCCTCGCCGAAGTGCGCAGGCGCGGGCTCGGCGGGTGCGCAGTCGCGCGTCGCGGGCCGCGCGGGGCGTGCAGGGTGCGCGACGCGATCAGCGCGCAGGCAGCTGGGCGAGGCGCTTGCGCCAGCCCTCGACCTCGGCGACGCCCAGCCGTCCACCCAGTTCGAGCGCCAAATTCAGCGCCACGCGCTCGCGCTCGACGAGCTGCAGCTCCTTGGCGCAGCGCGCCATGCCGGAGAGCGCCTGCAGTTCGTCGTCGAAGAGTTGCAGGTCGTGCGCCAGGTCGCGCGCCATGCTCCACGACTCCAAGGCCGCGCGCTGGTCCTTGAGCACCTCGTGCGCGCGGGCGCTGCCGGAGTGGCCCATCTGCGCGCCCCACCAATCACCCAGCGGCTGGGCCTTGGCGAGGCATTCGCGCGCGGCCGTCAAGGCGGCTTGACCGTCCTTCTTCTTCAGCGCGGCGCGCGCCTCGCCGAAGGCCTTCTGGCCGCCGCGGAACTGGCGTTCGGCGGCCTCGTCGAAGCCCGCGAAGGCCGAGACATAGTCGGCGAGCAGCGGGTCGACGCCCGCGGCCAGCGCGCAGTCGGCCCCGAACAGGGCGCGCCGCCGTTGGGCCAGCACCTCGGGCGCGTCGCGCTTGGCACCCTGCTCCTTGGCCGCGAGGCTGCCTTCGAGGTCGGCGTCGATGACGCCGAGCACGTCGCCGGGGTGGGCCTTCCACAGCGCCACGATGCCGTCGCGATCGCCCTTGTCGGCGAGCTCGACGAAGCGCGCGCGCACATCGGGCTCCTGGGCGGCGGCCGTGGGGGATGCGAAGGCGGGGAGGATGGCGAGCAGCAGGGTCGGGTGCATGGGTGGTTCCTCGAGTGCGCGCATCGTAGCGGCTGGCGCGTGGAACCGGACGAGCGCGGGCCCTATCGTGGCGACGCGATGGACGAGCTGGCACGGCGGACGATGGAGTGGGTGGAGATCCCGAGCACGACAGGCCGCGAGGCGCAGTACGGCGAGGCGCTGGCGGCGCATTGCCGGCGCCTGGGGCTGGCAGTCGAGACGCAGGAACTGGCGCCGGGGCGCTTCAACGTGCTGGCGCGCGGCGCCCGCCCCGAGGTCGTGGTCTGCACCCACATCGACACCGTGCCCGGCGACTTGCCGATCTCCTGCGACGGAGTGCACGTGCATGGACGCGGCGCCTGCGACGCCAAGGGCCCGGCGGTGGCGCTCTTGAAGGCGGTCGAGGAACTCCTCGAACAGGGCGAGGACCGCGTGGGCTGCCTCTTCACCGTGGACGAGGAGGCGGGCAGCGCCGGCGCGACGCTGGCCAACGCCCATCTGGCGGAGCCGTGGCGTCCGCGTTGGATCCTCGTGGGCGAGCCCACCGGCAACCGCTTCGTCGCCGCGGGCAAGGGCGTGTGGAAGGCCAAGCTGGTCGCCAGCGGCGTCGCCGGACACAGTTCGCAGCCAGTGGGGCCGAGCGCCATCCACGAGCTGGTTTCGTGCTGCGCCAAGTTGCTGCGCGAGGACTACGGCGCCCATCCCGTGCTGGGCCCGAGCACCCTGAACATCGGCACGATCAAGGGTGGCGTCGCCACCAATGTCGTGGCCCCGCACGCCGAGTGCGAGGTCATGGTGCGCACGTCGACCGATCCCGGCTCGATCCGCGAACGCATCGAACGGCATCTCGGCTCGCACGTGCGCATCGAAGGCACCTACAAGTCCTACGGGCCGGTCGAGTTCGAGGTGCCGCCGGGCGAAGAGGGGATCGGCGTGGCCTTCGGCACGGACGTGCCGCACCTCTCGCGCTGGGGCGTGCCGCTCTTGATGGGACCTGGTTCGATCCTGGACGCGCACACCGAGCACGAGAAGGTCGCCATCGCAGACCTCGGGCGCGCCAAGGAACAGTACAAGCGCGCACTGTCGGCCCTCCTCGCGCGGCTCGAGGCGCGGGCATGAACGCCGGCGCGCGCATCTCGGGGATCGCGCTGCTCGATGCGCTCGAGCGCGGCGAAGTGCGCTGCGCCGAGCGCGGAGTCGATGGCGCTTGGCGCGTGAACGCGTGGGTCAAGGAGGAGATCCTGGCCGTGTTCCGTTCGTCGCAGGTCGTGCCCATGGGCCTGGAGTCGCCGCCCAGCGGCGCGTACTTGGACAAGGAGCCGTTGGCCCCGCGCCGCTTCGAGCCCGCGCAAGGCGTGCGCATCGTGCCTGGCGGCAGCGCGGTGCGGCGCGGCGCGTTCCTCGCGCGCGGAGTGGTCGTGATGCCGCCCGCCTACGTCAACATCGGAGCGTGGATCGGCGAAGGCACGATGGTCGACAGCCATGCGCTGGTGGGTTCTTGCGCGCAGATCGGCGCGCGCTGCCACATCTCCGCCGCGGCGCAGATCGGTGGAGTGCTCGAGCCCGCCAACGCGCGCCCGGTGGTGGTCGAGGACGATTGCTTCGTCGGCGGCAACTGCGGCGTCTACGAGGGCGTGCTGCTCAGGCAGGGCGCCGTGCTGGCCTCGGGCGTGGTGCTCGCCTCCGGCACCGTGGTCCACGACTGCGTGCGCGGCGTGGAGCTGCGCGGCACGCGCGAGGCGCCGCTGGAGATCCCCGAGGGCGCCGTGGTCGTGCCGGGCACGCGCCCCTTGCGGCCCGATGATCCCGTCGCGCGCGCCTGGGCCGAGGCGCGCGGGCTGCAGGTCGCCTGCGCGTTGATCGTCAAGTACCGCGACGAGCGCACGGATCGCGCCACCGCGCTCGAGCAGGCGCTGCGCTGAGCGCGGTCAGTAGGCCTTGGGGAGGCCGTTGACGATGGTCAGCGCCTCCTCGACGTTGAAGCCCACGAGCTGCGCATACTCGCGGATCGAGGGCATGCGGGGCTTGGAGTACTCCTTGGCGAGTTCGAGCGCGCGCGTCCGGTCGAGATGCCCTTCGCGGATCATGTTCGACAGCATCACCTCGTCCTCCGACCAGCCGAGCACGGTCGTGTAGACGTAGTTGTAGAACGCCGCCGAGCCGTCGCCGATGCGCCATGTGCTCTTCGTGTCCGTGGCGACCTCCCAGTCGTACTCGCGCCGGATGGTGCCCACGATCTCCTCCTCGGTCCACGGCAGGTAGTGGAACAGGTAGAGGAAGTCGTCCTTGACCACGAAGGTCTGCCAGTACGCGTTGAGGGTGTCGAGCAGGCTCTCGTTGATGTAGCGCGGGTTCGCCAAGTAGTTGCGCGCGAAGTACCACAGGAGCGCCATCTCGTTCTCGATCGGCAGCCCGGTGAGGGTCATGCCGTGGTCGCCTTCCTTGATGCCGCACAGCCCGGTCTTGTAGGGCGTGTCCTCGATCATGTTGCCGGTCGAGAACACGACCAGCTTGATGCCGGTCTCCTTGCGCAGCTGGCGCGCGTGGGCGTAGAACTCCTTGTCGCCAGCGGTGAAGAGCGTGACCATCCCGAGCTCGGGCTTCTTCAGCCAAGCCTCGATGTTCTTCCTGATGTAGCGGCGCTTCTTCTGGATGTCGGCGCTGCGCACGATGTGCTCGACGCCCAGCTTGCCGCAGATGCGCGCCTGGTTGCGGCGCGCGAGATCCGTCACCATGCCCCAGTCGTAGGTGAACGCGACCGGGTTCATCTTCAGCTCGGACTTGAAGTAGTGCAGGCCGTACGATGAATCGCGCCCTCCGCTGAAGGCGACGATCACGTCGGGCTTGCCGTCCTTGCGCCGGTACGGCTCGACCGCCTCCTCGAGCGCGCGCCGGCCCTTGGGCGCGATCTTGCGCCAGTGGCGGCAGTAGCGGCAGATCCCGGCATCGTCGTACTCGACGAAGGGGTAGGTCTCGGGCAGCAGGCACTTCACGCAACGCTTCAAGTTGGCCGGCGAGCGCGTGTGCAACACGACGTCCATCGCGCGTGCGCGCCGCGTCTCGGCCACGCGCGGAGCTTCCTCGCCTTCCTTGGCCACGCAGGCGAACTCGCGCACGGACAGGTCGCGCAGCGACACGAGCGCGGCGCGGAAGGCCGGCAATTGGCGCGTTTGCATGGGCCCGAAGCGCCCGCGCAAGTCGAGCTCCTCGACGAGGCGCTGCAGGATGAAGCGTTCCGACGCGAAGGCGAGGAAGCGCCCCTGCTCGTCGGCCAGGATGTGCAGCGAACCGGTGTTGGTCGCCAGCAGCAGGTCGTCGAGCTTGTCGAACAGGAACGCGATCGACGCCGCGCCCTTCATCTCGCGGTAGGCCTGCTGCACGGCCCAGCCCAGGTCGTCCTTCGCGTCGAAGTGGCGGCGCAGCACCTTGAGCAGCGCCTCGGTGTCGACCTCCGTGCGGCGCTCCAGCTCCGGATGCGCGCCCCACATCTCCGCCTCGTTGGTGATGATCCCGTTGTGCACGCCCACGGTGCCGTTGGCCACCACGGGCTGGTTGTTGTCCTCGTTGGACTGCAGGCCGTTGGTGACGAGGCGCGTGTGGCCCGTCATCGCCAGGCCGATCTGGTCGGAGCCGGACTTGTTCGCGCTCCACAGCGCGAGGCCGCGCGCGATCAGCTCCTCGAACTTGGGGGCGGCCAGGAACTGGTCGACCGAGCCCGCCTGGCGGAACACGTCGATGGTCCGGCCGTTGGCGACCGTCAGTCCCGCGGCTTCGCTGCCGCGCGTCTGCGAGAAGCGGTACAGGCTGCGCAGGATGTCGGCGGACAGCGTCGGATCGAGGTCCGCCGCGCGCGAGTAGACGACTCCGAAGATGCCGCACATGGTGTGTTCAATTCGGCCGGCGCCGTTCGCGGCGCAACGGCGAGCAGAGCGGCTCGCGTGGGACGTGCTGGATGTCGAGCACCACGGCCTGCAGCAGGAGCTGCGCGCCGAGGATGATGGGCATGGCGGCGATCATGACCACGCCGGCCGACGCGTAGGCGTTGTCGCGGATGTGGCTCCACCAGGCCGACGCGCCGTATAGGGCGCCGAAGGCGAAGAGTGGCGCGCCCAGCAGCATGAACAACGTCACGGCCGTGAAGTCGTGCACGAAGTAGCGCCAGAAGAGGCGCCGCGCGAAGCCCGCCAAGAGCCGAGGAGGGAACTCGACGAGCACGCGCAGGGGCGAGAGCGAGCTGCGCTCGTCGCCGTAGCGCGCCGGCACCGCGATGTCCTTGACCACGGCGCGGGCGATGCCGAGCTCCACCAGCAACCCGGACTCGAAGTAGTAGCGCTTGGGCAGCCGATCGAGGTCGAGCCGCTCGAGGGCGCGCGCGCGCACCGCGATGTAGCCGTTGGCCGGATCGAAGATGTTCCAGTAGCCGGAGGCGGCCTTGACGAGGAAGGTCAGGCCCGCGTTGCCGGCGACTCGCACCAGCGGCATCTGGCGCAGCGCGCCGAGGTGCTGGTAGCGGTTGCACTTGATCATGTCCGCGTCGCCCTCGACCAGCGGCTGCACGAGCCGCGGCAACCAGACGGGGTCCATCTGGTCGTCGCCATCCATCTTCACGACGATGTCCATGCCGCGCTCGATGGCCGCCTTGAAGCCGGTCGCCATCGCGCCACCCACGCCTTGGTTCTCAGCGTGGCGCAGCAGCACCACGCGCGGATCCCCGCTGGCGGCGACCTTGTCGGCGGTGTCGTCGGGCGAGCGGTCCTCGACCACGATGATCGTGTGCACCCACGGCGGGATGCCCGCGATCACCTTTTGGATCTGCGCCGCGACGCGGTAGGCGGGGATCACCACCGCCACCTTCGCGCCGCACAAGTCGACGGGCACGATCACCGTCTCCGCGAGGCGGTTCATCTGCGCCACGGTGAACGGGCGTTGAGGATCGGATTCGACGATGCCCATGGGGAGGGGCGTTGGTTATCGGAAAAGTCGCGCGGGGCGCTTGATCCGTGGCAGGAAGATACTTCCCGGTCGAGCCGACCCCGAGGGGCCTCCCTCGACTTCAACGCACGAGGAGGAATGGCTCGGGATCCTCGCGCATCCAAGGCTGCGGCGCGATCCCGTACAAGTCGAGCAGGCTCGGCGCGACCGCGGTGACGGATGCGACTTCCCTCTTCGCCTCGACCTTGCGGCCCTTGCTCCAGGCAAGGATCCAGCCCGAATCCTTGTGGTGGGCGGTCGATTGGTCGGCCGTGCCGTGTTCCTCCACATGTCGTTCGAAGGGCGCCGTCCACCCTTCGAGTCGCCGATGCCTGATCCGGAATCGCTGGTCGCGCGCCTCGCGGCGGGGCATGTTCAGCTCGCAGAAGACCTGGCGACCGCGCCGCTGGACCTCGAACAGCGCCTCGTGCTCGAGGACATGCAGACCGGACAAGGCCTCGACGCCGCGCCGCGCTTCGTCCTCGTCGCCGAAGTTGATCGTCACGTCGGGGTTCATCTGGTGCAGCACGACGTGCGGCGGCAGGCCGATCGCCCCGAACAACTCGTCCTCGCGCACCAGTCGCACCACGGGGTTGTGGATGTCGCCAGCCGGATCGAATGGGCGTTGGCCCAGCGCCGTGCCGACGACGACCACCGTGTCGTTGTCGACCAGCTCGAACACGTCCGCGAGGCGCTCGTCCGTCCAGCGGAAGCTCTTCTCGATCCAGCCCTCGAAGCCCTCTTCGTAGCGCTTGCGATCCTCGACCGCGCGGAAGAAGCGCTGGTCGGTGGCCGAGAGCTCGTCCTTGAAGAGCCTCGGTTCGGCGGCGCGCCAGTAGCGGTGCTGCATGTACGCCACGTGGTTCAGGTGCAGCGAGGCGTAGCGCGGACGATGGCGCGGATACAACGCGCGGAACGCGTCCCACGCCAAGTAGCTGTGCAGCATGGCGCGCTCCGGCACCTTCGACGCGCCGCCGAGCTTCTCGAGCGGCACTTGCGCCAGCGTGCGCGCGATGGTGGAGAGCCGTGCGCCGCTCTGGCGCGTGCGCCACAAGAGCGACACCGCCTTGGCGGCGTGGCGCGCGAAGTCGCCCGAGTAGTTCCGCGCGCCGAACAGGCAGAATTCCTGCAGGGCGCGCGCTTCCTCGGGGAAGCACGAGGGATCGTCCGCCAGCGACTCGGGCACGTAGTAGCGCGCGGCGCCGCTGGTGCGCGGCGGAAAGCTCATCAAGCTGCCGAGCACGCCCACGGTGATGCCGTGCGCGTCGAGCACATCCCACACGCACTTGCCGCGGATGCCGCTGGTGTCCTGGCCGAAGCCCACCAGCCCGTGCTCGCTCGGCGCGAGACCCGTGTACACCGAAGGCCAGATGATCCACGGCGAGATCAGGCGCCATGCCTTGTCGAGCGAAGGATCGAAGCTGGGCACGCGCGTGCGCACCAGCGCGCCTTCCTCCAGCATGCGCGCGAAGCGCGGCAGCTTGCCTTCGCCCACGTAGCGCTTGAGGAAGTGCTGTTCGGCCTCGTTCAACTCGAGGAACAGCACGGATAGGGGTGCTTGGCGCGTCTGGATCATGGTCGTGCCCGCGGGCGCGTCCGCGCATGCGAGCGGCGGTCCGCCCTTGTCGGCAGGCCCCGTTCCGCGAGTATAGCCCGTGCACGCCGGCGCTCCCCGGCAACGTCCGCGGCGAGCCCTGGAGCGGCAGGGGAGCGGCCAGGGATCGGCCGGCCGGCGATCGGCCAGCTGCGGTTCCGCCGCGGCGCGCCCTTGCCGCCTCGCGCCACGCACCCCATCCTGCCGCCATGGCCACAGCGCTCGCGCGTCCTGCCGTAGTCGTCGTGCTGCTGACCCTCTTGTGCGGCCTCGTTCGCACCATCGGACACGACCACCTGCTGCCGTGCGCACCCGAGCCCGACGGGCTCGTGTTGCACACCCAGGTCGAGGTCCTCGAACGTGGCGCCGAGGGCGATCGCACCCAGCACCTCTACGGGTTCTACCCGCTGCTGACGGCGCGCATCGTCGCGCTGCTCACCGACGCGCCGCGGCCGGACGACGTCGAGCGCACGCTCGCCGACGAGCTGGAGCGCGCCGCGGCGCATCGCGCGCGCATCCGGCTCGTGGTGGCGTGGTTGTCGGCGCTCGGGACACCCTTCGTCTTCTTGATCGCGCGGCGCTTCATGGCCGAGCCGTGGGCCCTGTGCGCCGCGGCGCTCTTCGCGTTCGATCCGTTCGTGCTGTGGTTCGCCCAGCAAGCCCGTCCGCATGCAGCCTTCACGGCTTGGACCGCCGCGACCCTGTGGGCCGCGTTGGCGCTGGCGCGCAACGCCGGGTGGCGCGAATGCCTCGTCGCGGCGCTGTGCGCGGGCGGCGCGCTCTCCACGCTGCAATCGGGCGCGTCGCTCTTCGTGCCGCTCTTCTTGGCGACCTCGTGGTCGGTGCGCAGCCTCGCCGCGGCCGGGCGCGTCGCCTGCGCCCTTGGCGTGGTGGCGTTGCTGGCGTGGTGGAGCTATCCCGCCACCGGCGCGGCCGAGTCAGCCGTGTCCGCCGGACAGGGCACGCTCCAACTCTCGGGCCACAAGATGGACTTGTCGATCTTCAACGGCGCGGGCTTCGCCAAGGTGTGGGCCGCCGTGCGCGACTACGATCCGGTGCTGCTGGCCTCGACGCTCGCGGCGGCCGCGGCGCTCGTCTTCGCCCTGTCGCGCGCGCGCGCCGCCTCCGCGCCTTCCGATGCGCGCCGCGAGGCGTGGACGCTCTTCGCGTGGTGCGCGGCGTACCTCTTGGCGATCGGCTTGTACCAGCGCACGTACCAACGCTTCGCGCTGCCGCTCGTCCCGGCGGCGTGCGTGTTGGCGGCCGGTGGTGCCGCCGCGCTGGCGGCGCGCCGCAAGCTGGTCGGCTTCGGCTTGGCCGCGGTGGCGCTCGCCTGCCAAGCGGGGCTCGCCATCGGCGCGGCGCGCGCGCGCGCCGGCGAGGACACGCTCGAGCTCGCGGCGCGCGCGGTGGAACAACATGTGCCGCGCGGAGAGCGCCTTGCGTTCATGCCCACGGTCGAACTGCCGTTGTGGATGGACCAAGCCTCGGCCGAGCGCAACGCCAAGGCCATGGACGATCCGGCCTTCCCTTGGTTCCAGTGGCGCTTGCGCTCGCGCGGTGGTCCGCCCGAAGGACGCGAGATGGTCGTCCTTCCACTGTCGTTGCCCTCCGAACGCGAGGCGGCGCGCGCCGATCCCGCCGCCTTCCTCGCGCGGCTCGACGCGCGCTGGTTCGTGATCGAGGACCAGACGGGGCGCCGTCCCGTGCTCGTCGCGCTGCGCGAGGAACTGAAGCGCAGCGCACGGCTGGTGGCGCGCTTCAGTCCGCACGCGGATCCAGCCGAGTCTCTGCCGCTCGCCTACCAGGACGACGAGTTCGGCCGTTCGCTGCCCTGGACCTGGCGGCTCGCCAGCGGAGGGCGGGCCGGGCCGGTGGTCGAGCTGTGGCGACTGGGCGACTAGGGTCGGCGCTTCAGAGGCGCACGCCGATCCAGCGCCGCGCGGACCACACGAGGAACGCGGCCGAGGCGCACACCGCGATGGCCGTGCCCAAGGCGGCGCCCTCGAGGCCCAGCACGGGGATGAGGAGCGCGTTGGCGGCGATGTTGACGACCACCGTCGCCAGCATGAGCAGCGAATGTCGCAGCGGTTGGTTCGCCATCAAGAGGATCTGCGCCATGGGGGTCCACGCGGAGGCTCCGACCACGCCGGCGACGAGGATCCAGTACGGCGCGATCGACTCTTCGAAGCCGGCACCCGGGTCGAGCCAAGCCACGATCCACGCGTAGGCCGGCAACGAGATCGCGCCCAGCGCCAGCACCAGCAGGAACGAGCGCCGCTTGAATCTCCGCGAGAGCGCCTCGACTTCGCGCAGCTCGCCCGCCGCGAGGTGCCTGGCGAGCAGAGGGTTCACGTTGTTCTGCAGCACGACGAGGATCTGCCAGAAGCCCTCGGCGAACATCGCCGCCCAGGTGTAGAAGCCCACCTTGGCGTCGGAGAGCCACAGGCCCAGCATCCAGATGTCGACCTTGGCGTTGAGCTCGAGCAGCACCGCGGCGGCGGCGCTCTTGAGGCCGAAGTGCAGATGCTCGCGCGTCCATGCCCCGAGTTCGCGGACCACTGGAAGTCCGCAGTGGCGCGCCACCTCGACGCCGGCGACGACGAGCAGCGCGCCTTCCGCCAAGCTGAAGATGCCCATCAAGGAGTGCGCCGGCCATTCTCGCGCCGCGGCCAGCCACAGCGCCGCCAGCAACCCGAGGTAGCGCAGCGCCGTCAGCAGCGCGAAGGTGCGCATGCGCCGCCAGCCATTGATGGCGGCCATCAACTGCTTGTTGAGGGCGAAGAAGAACAAGCCCGGCGTGCAAGCCTCCATCGCCACGGCCACGCCGGGCGAATCCAGCCAATCCGCCACGGCGTGGCGCGCAGCCCAGAAGAGCGCGCCCACCAGCGCGGCCAACACGATCGTGGGGACGAGGGCCGCGACGACCAGCGTGCCCGAGCGCCGGCGATCCTCGCCCGCCTCGCCCAACGCCCGCAGCAGCGAGTGGTTGATGCCCACCGTTGCGAGCATCGAGGCGAAGACATAGGCGGCGAGGCCTTGGTTGAACACGCCCAACGCATCCGGGCTCCAGCGCGTGCCCACCAGGATGTTGAGCAGGAGCCCCGTGGCCGCCAACACCGCCAGCGCGCCGAAGTTCCACAACACGTCGCGCGTCATCCGTCCGTCGTCGGCCACGCGCGCACTCTAGCGCTTGGCGAGCGACAGGAGCAGCGGACAGGGCTCGAAGCGCTCGCGGCCGCCCGCGCGCGCGCGCACATCCGGTTCGTCCTGCGCGCGACGCAACTCGTCCACGACGCGCGCCAAGCCGACTGTGCGCGCGTGGCGCAGCGGACCGCCGCGGAAGGGCGCGAAGCCCGTGCCCAGCACGAACGCGAGGTCGAGCTCGTCCTCCGTGGCGACGACGCGCGCCTCGAGCGAGCGGAAGGCCTCCGCCACTGTGGCCAGCACCAGCCGCCGCGCGACTGCGTCGGGCGTGGCGAGGCTCGCGCGCGTCCCCGAGCGTTCGACGAGCGTGGCCGCGTCGGGGCGCAGACGCGCCCTGCCCGCCACATGGAGGTGGAACCCGCGACCCGACTTGCGACCCAGCGTGCCGGCCGCGATCGCCGCGTCGAGCCGGTCGCCGGGTCCCATGCGCGCACCATAGGCCGACGCGAGCGTGCGCGCGGCGTGCGCGGCCACGTCGAAGCCGACCTCGTCGAGCAGCTCCAGCGGTCCCATCGGCATGCCGAAGGCGCGCAGCGCCGCGTCGACGAGCTCCGCTGGCACGCCGCCCGACAACAACGCCAAGGCCTCGTCGAGGTACGGCCCCAGCACGCGGTTGACGAGGAAGCCCGGCACGTCGGCCACGACCACGGGGGTCTTCTCGAGGGCCAGTGCCAACGCCGCCGCGCGCGCGACCGACGAAGCGTCGGTCCGTTCGCCGCGCACGACTTCCACGAGCGGCATGCGCTCGACAGGGTTGAAGAAGTGCAGGCCCACGATGCGTTCGGGCCGCGACAGTCCGCGCTGCAGCTCGCCCACTGGCAGCGAACTGGTGTTCGTCGCCAGCAGGCAGTCGCCGGAGACATGCTGCTCGAGGAGCGCGAGCAACTCGCGCTTCTTCGCCAAGTCCTCGACGATCGCTTCGACGACGGCATCGCAGTGGCGCAGCGTGGCGATATCGACCGTCGCGTCGAGGCGGTCGAGCGTCGCGCGCGCTTCGTGGCGCTCGATGCGACGTGCGCGCAGGCGTTTCTCCGATTCGAGTCGGTGCGCCACGAGCGCCGCGTCCAGCGCCGCGCGCCGGGTGTCGGCGAGGCGCACGGCGACGCCCCGCCGGGCGGCGACCCCGGCGATCCCCGCGCCCATG